>DDJH01000127.1:28463-52952 GCA_002338895.1 Lentisphaeria bacterium UBA1829
GCCTGAGCAACTTCCTGCTCTGGGAGCTCTCCTACGCAGAATTTTATGTAACCGATACCTTCTGGCCCGATTTCAGCCGGGAGGAATTCCTGAATGCCATCCAGGCTTATACAAAAAGAAACCGACGTTTCGGAGGGAGAAAATAAATGTTTTTACAACGACTCTGCAGTTCCATCGTCCTGCTCGGATTATTTGCGGCATCCATTTTCGTCGAGGGACTCGGCGGACTGCTCTGCTTCACTCTTCTCGCGATTGCCGGAACCGGAATCGCCGTCCAGGAGTTCTGCCGGATGATCGCAAAGAAAAATCTGCCCGCGTATCCGCTCTGGACCGCGCTGGCGGTGCTGCTGCCCGTGCTGGGAGTGCTGTATGCGGAGATCAATCTGCTGCTCATGCCGCTGTTCGTGGTCGGGATCGTGACGTTCTTCTGCATCGCTCTCTGGATTCAGCTGCTCTGTTCCGGAAACCGTCTGGAGGTGTTGCAGAAGGTGATGAATTCCGCTGCGGTTTTCTTCCTGTTCGTGCTGCCGTTTCTGTTCCTGGCGGCGCTGTATCGCGAGGACCGGATGATCTTCGGATTCCTCGTGGTCGGAACAAAAATCGGTGATATCGGCGCCTATGTGGTCGGTTCGCTTTCCAACAAGATCACAAAGGGCGGAAATCATAAGCTCATTCCGTCGATCAGCCCGGGAAAGTCGTGGGAGGGATTTTTCGGCGGACTGCTGCTGACAATCGCGTTCTCTGTGGCGCTGTTCCCCCGTGTGACCGGGTATTCATGGGAACTGGCGCTGATCCCCGGAGTGCTTCTCTTCCTGTTCGGTGCGGCCGGAGATCTCGCGGAATCGTCGCTGAAACGGATCTGCGGAGTCAAGGATTCCGGAAAGCTGATCCCCGGAATCGGAGGCGTGATGGATCTGGTCGACAGTCTGATCCTCAACGCCCCGATCTTCCTGCTGATGCTCGCCCTGATGGATTTCTTTGTCCGGCAGTGACGCCGGACTTTCCTCACCAGTCGCGGTTTTTCAGGCCGATGAGCTTCAGAAACTCGTTCCGGCCGTTCGGATCGGCAAACAGATTGCGCGTGTAGCCGATCGCAAAGTGCTGTTTCCGGTCGAGAAGTCCTTCCGAACCGCCGACTCCGCCGTGTCCGAAAATACGGCCGAGATCGTCTTTCGGGCCCGAAAGCACATAGCCGAGGCCGAAGAGTTCCCAGCGGCCCGGTTCGATCGGAATCATGTCGTCTTCCGCGCGCCGGAGGATGGTGGCGTTGTCGATGGTCTCCCTGGTCAGCAGCGTGCAGGTGTCCAGCGCCGCGTAGTGCCGCGCAATCGAAAGCGCATTCGACATCGTGCAGGTCGACGGATTGCAGCAGCGGCGGAATACCGGTTTGTTCATCCGCTCAATCACCTCTTCCGAATAACAGCGTCCGTCCAGGGCTTTGACCAGAGTCGCGGTATTCTCCTCGTCCTCGGCGATTCCGTAGAAGAAGCGGTCCATTCCCGCCGGCCGGCAGACCTCCTCCCGGCAGAGCGTGGCAAAATCCTTGCCCGTCGCCCGGCAGGCAACTTCGCCGATCAGCCATCCGTAGGTCGACGGGTGGTACTGCTGCTTCGTCCCCGGCGGATACGCAGGTTCCATCGCCGCAAGACGGGAACACATCAGTTTCCAGTCCGCGCGTTCCTCATCCGTCCGGTATTCCGGCTCCTGCATCATTCCCATGCGGTAGGCAAGCATGTGCCAGAGTTTTGTCTTCTCCTTGCCCTTGCAGGCGTATTCGGGCCACACGTCCCCGACGTACATGTCGTAGTCGAGGATCCCCTTCTCCACCAGACGGTGGATCACCGTCGATGCAATCGCCTTTCCCGTCGAATAGATCGGAAAGACCGTGTCCGCATCAATTTTCCTTGTCTTTGTCCAGTCGGTCCACCCCGCGTACGCGTTGACCGCCAGCTCTCCGTTGATGTAGAGCGCCGCCTGGCACCCGCATTCCGTTCCCTTCTCCACAAACGAATCAAGAAGCGCCTGAATTTTTTTCTGCAAATGGTCCATGTTGACTCCTTTTCCCGTTTTCTTCCTTTTTTAACGTATATCCCGCTTCCCCTCTTTTCAACAGAAGTTCGGAAAACGACATGCAAATGCCGGGAATGTTCATATCCGGCGCAATCTCCGCACTCGGAATCAGAACAAAATCCCGGTTCGGAAGCTCCGGATGCGGAATGGTCAGAGCCGGCGTGTTCAGCACCGTGTCGCCCGCCGCAATGATGTCGATGTCCAGCGTCCGGGAGACCCAGTGCGGATGATCCGCCGGCCGACCGAACATCTCCTCGATCCGATGGATCCGTTCCAGAAGCGAGAACAGCGTGTCGTTCCACTCCCCCAGAATGGAGCAGTTCAGAAAATCGGGCGCCCCCTCCTCGCATCCCATCGCCGCACTGCGGTACACACCCGAGCGTNNCCAGTTCCGCCGCCGCCCGGTCAAAGGTCGACGCCACATCCCCCAGATTCCCCCCGAGCGATAAGAGAACCGGATTCGACCCACGTTCCATTTCTCATTCTCCTCTGTTCAGACATAAAAAAGGCTCCGCCGCGGCGGAGCCTCTCAAATTCCGGATATCGGTTCGCTTACGCGTTGAACTTGAACGCCTTCACTGCGTCAACCAACTCCGCCATCGCCTTCACATCGGCATCGGTGATATCCGAACAGATCTTGATGACCGCCAGCGAGTTGCCGGTCTTCCGGTTCTGCGGAGCACGGATGTCAATGATGTTGATCCCCTTCTCCCCGAGCTTGCCCGAGAGCTTCGCAATGATTCCCGGCGCATCGGAATATTCAAAGAAGAGCGTGTTGCCGACCGGATCCAGATAGAGACGGTCGAAATCGTTGACTCTCGAAATCATCATCTTGCCTTCGGTGATCGTTCCGCGGACCGAAACCCGCTGCGTCGCTGTGACCAGATCAATGGTGATCGATTCCCCATAGTTCTTCGCATCGTCCACCGGACGGTTCACCAGCTCCACCCCGCGGGAGGCCAGAAATTCCTGCGCATCCTTCGCATCCAGATACGGATCAAATTCCGTCGTCAGCCCGGCGCAGATCGGTGCGGTCATCCACTTGGCGTATTTGCTCAGATTTCCATAGAAGCTCGTCTCGATCCGGTTGATCTTCTCTTCCCCGATCGCGGCCTTCGCCAGTTTCGCAAGCGCCGATGCCAGGTGCTGATATTCCGCATTGAGTCCGTCCGGAACCCCTTTGTTCACCACACACGTGGTCACGCCGTTCTCAAAATAAGCCACGGTCTGTTCCGCCGCCCGTTTCGCAGCCACAAAGTTGGCCTCCTTCGTGCTCGCCCCGAGGTGCGGAGCCATCACATCCGCAACGTCCGCAATGGATTTTTCGCCTTCCGCATCCTTCTTGTAGACGTCGTTGCAGTAGATCAGTCCCTTTTCCGCCTTGCACTTGCGCAGATCGTCCTCATTGACAATTCCCGCACGGGCGCAGTTGACAATCATCACTCCCTTTTTCGCAAGAGAAAGCAGTTTTTCATTCACCATTCCGCGGGTCGCATCGTTCTCCGGAACATGCAGCGAAATCACATCCGCCTTCGAGAAGATCTCTTCCACCGTCGTCAGCTTGACTCCGATTTCGTCTGCCATCGCCTGCGTGATCATCGGGTCGAACCCGAGAATCTCCACCTCGAATCCCGAAACCCGTTTGGCAAGAAGACGGCCGATATGGCCCAGTCCGATAATTCCCAGTGTCTTCCCGGTCAGCTCACGGCCCATGAACGATTTCTTCTCCCATTTCCCCGCCCGGGTCGAAATATCCGCCGGAATGAGTTTGCGGTACGCGGCAAGAATCATCGCAATCACTTCCTCCGCAACCGCATTCGAGTTCGCCCCCGGTGTGTTCATCACGTCGATGTTTTTCCGGCGGGCGTATTTGATGTCGATATTGTCGTATCCCGCTCCCGCGCGCACCACCAGTTTCAGAGAGGGAAGAAGATCCATGATCTCCGGCGTGACTTTCTCGCTGCGGACAATCACCGATTCCGCATCCGCGTTCGCCTTCGCCAGATCCGCAAACGGCGTTTCCATGTCCTGAACGACTGTGAAGCCTTTCTCGGAAAGAATTTCGGAAACAACTTTATCAAGTTTTGTCGGAATCAGCACTTTTTTCATAACGGCACTTCCTTTCTGTTATTTGTTGTATCATCCTATAAGTTACTCCCGAAACTGCCATCTTGCAAGCCGCTGCGCAGCAATTTTGCTTTTTTTTCAAAAATTGTGAAAGAAATCACAGAGTCGTTCTCCGCCCTGTGTCCGCGGGAAAAGAGTCTCTTATTCCCCGCTTCCCTTTTCCGCCTTCTTCTCCGGCGTGAATTCGGAGAGAAAGACCGCCAGAAGGACAAGGCCCGCTCCGATCAGGCCGCGGCGGCTGAGCATCTCGTCCCGGAACAGATACGCAAACAGCGCGGCAAAAACCGGTTCCAGTGAAAACAGAATCGTCACATGCGTCGGCGACGCCGTCACCTGCGCCTTCGTCTGAAGAATAAAACCCGCCGCACTGCAGAATATCCCGAGCACAAGCACCGCTCCCCATCCCTCCGCCGTTCCGGGAAGAACCGGACTTTCCAGAAGAAGCGAAAACAGAAGCGCCGCCCCCGCACACCACCCAAGCTGCCAGATCCCGAACGAAAGCGCATTCTCCTTCTTCACGATCCGGCCGTTCAAGATCAGGTACAGCGCATACAGAAGCGCCGAAAGCATGCAGAAAAGCGATCCGCGGTCGATCCGGACTTCGGCCTTCATCGTCAGAAGCACGATTCCCCCGAATGCAATCAGCGTCGCCAGCGCACTCTTCACTCCGGGAAGACGCCGCTGAAACAGCGCGGATAAAACCGGAACGAAAATCACCGTCAGCGCGACCAGAAAACCCGCTTTCGAGGCCGACGTCGTCTTCAGCCCGAACGCAACCGCCGCAAACGCCGCGCAGAGAAGAAGTCCCGGCGGACAGCTCGTCAGAAACGGCATCAGCCCTCCCGCCGCCAGCGATTTCACAAACACCCCGCCCGCCAGCAGAAACGCGATCCCGAACCGAAGCGCGATCAGATTGAACACCTCCAGATCCCGCAGTCCCGTAATCATGAACAGATACGAACTCCCCCAGAACACCGTGGCGGTCAGAAGCATCAGATCCGCACGCAGAGAAGGCGACACTTTCAGTTTCATTTTCAGCATCCCGTCCTTTTATTCTTCCAGCAGCTGTTCCAGTTCCCGGAGAAACCGTTCCGCCAGCTCTTCCGCGCTCTCCAGTCCCCGGGCGGATTCGGCGTAGATTCGGATCATCGGCTCCGTATTCGACTGCCGGACCAGAATCCAGGAATCCTCAAACTCAATGCGGACACCGTCGATCCGCGACGGCTTCCGGTCCTCGTACCGCCGGGCGATCGCGCGAAGCGCCAGCGACGCCTCCTCCGCCCCGCAGGGCAGTTTCCGAACCGCCGAATCATAGCGCGGCATCTTTCCCATCAGTCCGGAAATCCCCGTCCGGTGCAGCGCAAGCGCTTCCAGGGTCAGTGCCATCGCGGAAAAACTGTCCCGGCAGGGGTGCACCGCGCTCCAGAGCACGNNCCGCCACATTGATCTCCCCCACCTTCGAATAGGTGATCGGAACGGAAAACCGCGCGGCAAGATCCCCCAGCGACCGGGTCGTCTGCACATTCGCCACCACCGGCCCCGGCGTGCGTTCCAGAACCCGAAGCGCCGGAATCAGGATCGAATACTGTTCCCCCAGCGCCGTTCCCTGTTCGTCCACAAGGGAGATCCGGTCGCCGTCCGGGTCCTGCGCAAAGCCGACCGCGCAGCCGTTTTCCCGCACCGTTTCGCACAGACGGGTCAGATTTGCCGCAACCGGCTCCGGACTCCGGCGGAAAACCCCGTCCGTCTCATCAAAAATCGAGATCACTTCGCACCCGAGCGACTCCAGAAACTCCCGCGAATACAGCGCCCCGACTCCGTTGCAGCAATCCACCGCCACCTTCAGATGCGCATGCCGGATCGCCTCCACATTCACCACCTTCCGAATCCGGTCGGCATGGATCCGGAAGGCGTTTTCGATCGTCCCGATCCCCCGGTAAGCCGACTCCTCCACAAAGTCGTCCTGCGGCTGATTGTAGGAGTCCAGAAGAGCGTTCATTCCGTTCTCCGTCAGAAAAAACGCGGAGGAGTCGATGAACTTGAGCGCGTTCCACTCCGCCGGATTGTGGCTGGCTGTGATCGCGACCGCTCCCGCTGCGTCATAGTGCTGAACAAGAATCTGGAGGGTCGGCGTCGGAACGATCCCCGCAAGAAGAACATGCGCGCCGGAGGCGAGAAGACCCGCGGCGACCGCGTTTTCAATCATCACTCCGCTCGGACGGGTGTCCCGCCCGACCAGAATCACGCCCCGTCCGGCAAACCCCCCGAACGATGCCGCAAAGTCCGCCGCCAGCGCCGGCGAAAGGGTCTCCCCGACAATCCCGCGGACTCCGCTGACTCCGATTTTCAAATTTCTCCGCGCCGTTTTCATTCCGCAGCCATCCTTTCCACCGCCGCCCGGATGTGCATGATTCTCCCGACTCCCTCTCCCGGATTCCTCCATTCCGTAATCATCCGGAGAATCGGTTCGGTCATCGACATGCGGACATGGAGCCAGCCGTCCGGCCAGTCGAACCGCAGCCCGTCCTCCTCCGTCACCTCCGCATCCGGAAAAATCGTCCGCAGCGACCGCAGAATGGAGTACGCCTTGAACGAACGGCACGGCAGCGAAATCTTGGTGATGTGCCAGCGCGGCAGCTCTCCCGCAATCTCCGACGACCGCTTGTTCCGAAGCGCCATCGTTTCCAGCGTCAGCACCATCGCCGCAAAGCCGTCGAATCCGGCACATCCGGAGGCCACCGCCGAAACGCCTCCCGATCCGTCGCCGCCCAGCACCGCGCCGCGCTCCCGCATCAGTTCCAGCGTATACGCTTCCCCCGTCGGCCCTTTGCAGACGGTTCCACCATGTTTTTCCACAATCAGATCCAGCGTCTTGGTCGAGCACCAGTTGGTCGCCACTCTCGCTCCCCGGGGCAGTTTGGAGAGCACATTGTCCGCCACAATCGGCATGGTGTATTCCTCCGACAGCGTCTCCCCCGTGTCGGTGACCAGCGCCGCGCGTCCCACATCGCTGCTGAACACAAATCCCGCATCCGCCCGCAGCGGCTTCATGATGGATTTCACCTGCGCCGAACTCCGGGGCCGCGGTTCCGGATCGTGCGGAAGAGATCCCGAAAGAAGATCGTTGATCGGAACCATGTCCAGTCCGAACCGGTCGGCGATCCGCTGCTTCAGAACCGATCCCGAGCCGTTGCAGAAGTCCGTGACCACCCGGAACCGGTGCACCGCAATCTCCCGGACATTCACTAGCCCCGCCAGATCCTCCACATACTCTTCCGGAATCGTCCCGGGCGCCGGTTCAATCCGTCCCGTCTGATTCCAGCGCGCGGACCGGAAAACTCCTCCGTGGTAGATGTCCAGCATCTCCTGCGTCTGTAGCGGGGAGAGGCAGGAGCCGCGCCGCGAAAACGGTACAATCGCGTTCCAGCCGCCCTGATGATGCCCCGCTCCGATCAGCATTCCTCCGTCCAGATCCAGCTTCTTCACCGCAAAGTGGAGCACCGGCGCCGGACAGATCCCGAAATCAATCACATGGCATCCCGTCGCAAGAAGACCGGCAAAACAGGCGGATTTGAACATCGGCGACGAGGTCCGCGTATCGATCGCCACCCCAACGGTTCCCCCGTCGAGCCAGGTGCCGAATGCAGATGCATATTTGATCGCCAGCTGCCCGGTCAATGCCGAACCGACCGCTCCGCGCATTCCGGAAGGACCCAGTCTCAAGAATCTCATTTCCCCGCCGTCTCCTCAATGGTTTTCGTGGAGATAATATACAAGGAGAGAAGGCGTTGCGCAAATCAATCCCGGAAATCTTTTTTTCCGCATCGTCCCTCCTCATGCTTTTTCCCGCGCAGTCCTTCTCTGCCGCCCGGTTTCCATCTTGTATTTTCCAAAAAAAAGGAATATAGTACTTCAAGATTCATCAAAGTCGGAAAACGGTTGTTTTTTAATCTTATTAGATACAGGAGCAAATTTTGGCATGGAAAGTCTGACCATTCTGGGAAGTGCCGCGGCCGAAGGGATTCCCGCCCGCTTCTGCGACTGCCCCGTCTGCCGGAAAGCCTGGGAAAACAAGGGAAAGGATTTCCGGACGACCACGGCATACGCATTCAATGAGCGAGTCCGGATCGACTACGGACCCGATTCCTATGCGCAGGAGCTGCGTTTCGGACTGCGGTCCGCGAGGATGAAGCATCTTTTCTTCACACATGAGCATGAGGATCATCTGGATCTGTTTGCACTGTCGATGCGCGGTCCCGGGTTTTCGCATGGGTTTGCTCAGCCGCTGAACATCTATGCGCGTCCGACGGTCTGGAACCGTTTCCGCGCAGAGTTCGGAAAGACTCATCCCGTGTTCGAAACGCTGAAATTCCATCTGCTGCGTCCGTTTGAACCGGTCGAGCTGCCGGAGGAGGAGATGACCTTCTGTCCGCTCGTTGCCAGCCACTATCACATTCCCGGCGAGGCGGTGGTCTTTGCCGTCCGGCACGGGAAGGCGAACATCCTGCTGGCCAACGACACCGGATATCTGCCCGAAGAGTCCTGGAAATGGATCGAAAACGCCGGAATCCGTTTTGACATCGTTATCGCCGACTGCACCGGCGGCGTGCTCGACTGGCGCAACACTCACATGGGCGGCGCGTGCCAGAGAGCCTTCCGCGACCGTCTGCTCTCCCTCGGCGCAATCGATTCGGCAACTCGTTATGTCATCAACCATTTCTCCCATAACGGAAAAGCGCTCCATGCCGATCTGGAACGGGCGTTCGGACCCGACGGAATGGAAGTCGGATACGATGGAATGGTGATCTCATATGATAAGGAGAAAAAGGAGTTCTGACTATGAAAATTCTGCTTCTGGGCGATTCCATCCGGATGGGATACGGGGAATTCGTCCGCGAAATTCTGAACGGGAAGGCGGAGGTGTTCTATCCGAACGACAACGGCCGCTTTCTGCAATACACGCTCCGGCAGCTGCAGGACTGGAAGGCGTCCCTCCATCTGAAAGGAGACGAGATCGATGTGGTGCACTGGAACAACGGTCTCTGGGATGTCGGTCATCTCGGAGTCGGCGCAACCGGAGAGGCCGAGGCCGCCACGGCTCTCCCCGTCCTCCAGGCCGGATACTGTGTCTATGAAAAGGAGTCGCTGACGCCGTCGCCGTTCTATGAGGCCATGCTCCGCCGCGTCCATCAGCGGATCCGGACTCTGTTTCCCCGCGCCGGGATCGTCTTCGCCTACACCACTCCGGTGCTCGAAGACCAGTGCCCCTCCTTCCTCTATCGAAGCAATGCGGAGATCCGCGCATACAACGAAATCGCCCGGAAGGTCCTGGAACCCGAAGGAGTCCGCTTCAACGATCTCTACTCCTTCGCCGAGGCCGAACTGACCAGTCTGCATCGCGACTGGGTGCATTTCAACGAGGAGGGATCCCGGAAAATCGCCGCGGAAATCGCCGCGTTTCTCCAGCCCTGACAAAAGCCGCCTCCGGAAAAAAAGTCCGGGGGAAGGGCGCGGGTCATGACTCCGTCTCTCTGCTGTGAAAACGCTAACACCAGAGAGGCGGAGATTTTCTTTTTTGCGAAACGGAAAAGCGACGGCGCGTTTTGCAGAAAGACGGCGCTTTACGTTTGAATTCAAGGCGCCGGCAATGGACGGGAAAAGAGGACGCGGTCCGTTTTTTCACAGCCGGAAAGAGAGGAAAGAAATTCCGGGAGCGGCTTGATTTTCAGAGAAAAACAGACTAAATTACAGATTAGATTTTCACCGTCGCACCCGAAGATTTGCCGCGGCGGTGATTTCGACTTGTCGGAGTCATTCAATTTTGTAAGGAGGAGAAAGTTTTCAATGTCCTTGAATGAGTGGTTGGTAATCACGGTCGGCGCTATCCTTGTGAACAACATGGTGTTAGCGAGAATTCTGGGGATCTGCCCGTTTCTGGGGGTCTCCAAAAAACTGTCCACGGCGCTGGGAATGTCGGGCGCGCTGATTTTTGTAATGACGATTGCGTCGTTCGTCGCATCGGTTCTTTACAACTGCCTGCTGAAGGTGAAGATCTCCATTCCGGCGCTCGGACTGGAACATGTGGACATCGGATTCACAAAACTGCTGCTGTTCATTGTCGTGATCGCGGCGCTGGTGCAGATTGTGGAGATCGTGATGCAGAAGTTCAGTCCTCCGCTCTACGCGGCGCTGGGAATCTATCTGCCGCTGATTACGACAAACTGCTGCGTGCTCGGCGCGGCCGAACTCAACGCAAAGGCGGATCGCGGAATTCTGGCATCCACAATTTTCGGACTCTGTTCCGGAATCGGATTCGCCATCGCGGTGATCCTGTTCGCCAGTCTGCGGGAACGGCTCGCAATTTCCAAGATTCCGCGTCCGTTCCAGGGGGCGGCGATCGCGCTGATCACCGCCGGAATCCTCGCCATGGCCTTCATGGGCTTCTCCGGACTGGTAAAATAAGGATTGCAGCATGGATATGATTCTTCTTTCCATTGTGGTGGTTGCCGTCACAGGCATGGTGCTCGGAATCTGCATCGCGGTCGCCGCGAAAAAGTTCGCGGTCGAGGCCGATCTCCGGATCGACGAGGTTACCGGGATGCTCCCCGGAGCCAACTGCGGAGGATGCGGATTCGCTGGATGTGCCGATCTGGCAAAAAATATCGTCGAAGGAAAAGCGCCCGCAAACAAGTGCCCGGTCTGCACGCCGGAGGCGGTGGCCCGGATCGCCGAATATCTCGGGCAGAAGGTTGAAGAGAGCGAAAAGAAGGTCGCTGTGGTGCTCTGCAGCGGAACGCTCTCCCACTCCAAGATGGGGGCAAAATACAACGGTGTTCTCGACTGCCGGTCCGCCGCCCAGCTCAACGGCGGGGCAAAAGACTGCCGCTTCGGGTGCATCGGATTCGGAAGCTGCGCCCGCGCATGCAAGTTCGGAGCGATCGAGGTGATCGACGGACTGGCGGTGGTGCATCCGGAAATCTGCGTCGGATGCGGTCAGTGCGCCGAGGTCTGTCCGAGAAAACTCATTAAGCTGGTGCCCGCGTCGGCCCCGGTTCATATCTACTGCAACTCCCTGGAGAAACCGGCGCTCCGGATGAAGAAGTGCTCGGGATCCTGCATCGCCTGCCGCAAGTGCGTCAAGGCGGAACCGGATAAGTTCAACGTGCAGGGATTCATGGTCCGGGTGATCTATTCGAATCCGCCGGATGAAGCGGTGATTGAGAAGGCGCAGTGTCCCAGAAAATGTCTGCTGACTCCCGAACAGCATCTTCAGGCGGTGCGGGACGGCGTCAAGAAGAAAGAAGGTGCGGCATGAGTTCCCAGACAGCGAATTTCAAGGGCGGTGTCCATCCGCTGGAAGGAAAGGAACTGACTTCCGGAAAAGAGCTGAGAGTTGCTCCGCTCTTTGAAAAATATATCGTTCCGATTCGTCAGAGCATCGGCGCGCCGCCGGTCCTCTCGGTCAAAAAAGGCGATCCGGTCAAAAAAGGACAGAGAATCGCGGAGCCCGGAGGATTCGTCTCCGTTCCGCTTCACTCCCCCGCCAGCGGGACGGTCGGCGATCTGGTGGAGATCATCGGCGTCACCGGCGCTCCCGAACAGGCCGTCGAGATCCTCTCCGACGGAAGCGACGAGTGGGACACCGGGCTGGAGCCGATCCCCAACTGGGCCGATACCGACAAGGAGATCCTCAAGAAACGGATCCTCGACGCCGGAATCGTCGGAATGGGCGGCGCGGCGTTCCCGACCCACGTCAAACTCTCTCCGCCGCCGGAAAAGAACATCGACACCCTCATCATCAACGGCGCGGAGTGCGAACCCTTCCTGACCGCCGATCACCGTCTGATGCTGGAACGCACCGAAGAGATGCTGACCGGCGTGGCGATCGCCGCAAAAATCCTCCGCGCCGACCGCGTCTTCATCGGCGTCGAAGACAATAAAATGGATGCGATCGAGAAACTTTCCGCATCGGCGGAAAAATATAAGATCCGCGTGGTGCCCCTGCATGTGAAATATCCGCAGGGCGCGGAAAAGCAGCTGATCTATGCGCTGACCCGCCGCCAGGTGCTCGAAGGCGGTCTCCCGATGGATGTCGGCTGCGTGGTGATGAACGCCGGAACCGCGGCCGCCGTGCATGACGCGGTGGTGCTCGGCCATCCGCTGATCGAACGCATCACCACGGTCACCGGAACGCCGGTGGTGGATCCGGCAAACTATCTGGTCCGGATCGGAACACCGATCGCGCGTCTGCTGGAGCTGAGCTCCGGCGTGAAGGAGAATCCGGCCAAGGTGATCATGGGCGGACCGATGATGGGGTTCGCTCAGTCGAACATCGACATCCCGGTGATGAAGAACACGTCCGGCGTGCTGCTGATGGCGCCGGAAGAGGTCGAACAGTTCGAAGGCAATCCGTGCATCCGGTGCTCACGCTGCGTGAAGGCGTGCCCGATGAACCTCCTGGTGCCGAGTCTGAGCATCATGATCGAGGCGGAGGAGTTCGAAATGGCGGAACAGAATTATGTGATGGACTGCGTGGAGTGCGGAACATGCGCATATATCTGTCCGGCAAAACGACCGCTGGTCCAGCACTTCCGGAGAGCAAAAGGTGAAATCCTCGCCAGACGGCGCAAAAAATAAGGATCAAGAAAGAGATGGAAGAAAACAAGACAATCAAAATGCCGGTTCCGGGCAGTCTGGTGATCAGCTCCTCCCCGCACCTGCATGAAAAATCGACCATATCGGGGATCATGCTCCGCGTGCTGCTGTGCCTGCTGCCGGCGGTGCTGGCGGCAATCTGGTTTTTCGGACTTCCCGCACTCAAGGTGATGGTCCTCTGCATGGCATTCTGCATGATCTTCGAATACCTGTGGTGCCGGATGATGAAGACGAGGAACACCATCTGGGATTACAGTGCGGCTGTGACCGGACTGATCCTCGCGCTGAATCTGCCGTCGCATGCCCAGTGGTGGCTCTGCGCGGTGGGATCGTTCGTCGCGATCATCGTGGCGAAGGAGGTGTTCGGCGGACTGGGACAGAATCCGTTCAACCCGGCGGCGGTCGGCCGCGTGGCCCTGCTGATCGGATTCACCGGACCGATGACGACCCGCTGGGTCAACCCGACTCCTGGTGCGTTCCTCGGCGCAATCGACGCGCAGACCTGCGCAACTCCGCTGACGCTCGCAAAAACCGCAGCGGGAAATGCGGACAAGATGGCGGAGGTGCCGCTGTCGTATCTGGATTATTTCCTCGGAAATATGGGCGGGTCGCTCGGAGAGACCTCCGCTCTGGCGCTGCTGATCGGCGCGGTCGGACTGCTCGCATTCCGCCTGATTAAATGGGAGATCCCGTTCGCAATCCTCGTCACGGTGACGGTCTTCACCTGGATCGTTCATGTGGTTTCGCCCGCGCTGACTCCGGATCCGCTGTTCCATCTGCTGACCGGCGGCGTGATGATCGGCGCGTTCTTCATGGCAACGGATATGGTGACCTCTCCGCTGACCCGTCGCGGATGTCTGATCTTCGGCGCGGGAATCGGCGTGATCACCTGCGTGATCCGGATCTGGGGCGGTTTCCCCGAAGGAATGAGTTTCGCAATCGTGATTATGAACGCGCTTGTGCCGCTGATCGACCGGCTCTGCTACAAGCGTCCGTTCGGATGGGTCCATGCCCATGGAGGTGTTCGATGAGCGCGCCGAAAAAAATCAATATTCTTTATCTCGGAATCTTCCTCTGCGTGATCTGCGCCGTGGCAACCGCGGTCATGGCGATCGTTTCCCGGGCGACCGCGGAACCGATCGCAGCGGCAAAGGAACGGAAGGTCTTCAACGGACTGAAAACCGTCCTGCCGGAATTCAACAACGAACTGGTGAAAACCCGGCTGACCGTCAAGAGCGCTTCCGGGGCGCCGGTGAATTTCTATACGGCTGAAATGAACGGAAAAATCGTCGGCTACGCGGCGCAGGCCAAGGTCGGAAACGGATATGGAGGAACAGTCGAAGGACTGGTCGGATTCTCTCCCGACGGGAAGATCACCAATTACATCATCTCCTCCCATAACGAGACCCCCGGTCTCGGAACCCGGGCAACCAACCGCACCGAAACCAGAACCATCTTCAATTTCTGGAAAAAGGATTCCAGCGGAAAACTCCCGGCCAATCCGATTCTCGATCAGTATATCGGCCATTCCGCCGCTTCCGGCGATGCGTGGAAGACCCATCCGTGGAAACTGCGCAAGGACGGAGGGGACGCCGATCATGTGACCGGCGCAACCATCAGCTCCAACGCCGTCTGCGCAATCGCATGGGAGGCCGCCTCGGCTTTTGAAAAGAACAAGGCCGCGATCAAGGCCGCGGCTTCGAAGAACGGAGGAAAATAATCATGCTGAACGATTTTCTAAAAGGAGTCTGGAAAGAGAATCCGGTGCTCGTGCTGATGCTCGGCATGTGCCCGACCCTCGCAACAACCTCCAACGCCCCCAACGCGCTGGGAATGGGGCTGGCCACGACATTCGTGCTCGCATGCAGCAATATGGTCATCTCGCTGATCCGCAATATCGTTCCGGCGAAGATCCGCATCCCCTGCTACATTGTCGTGATCGCAACGTTCGTTACGGTGGTGGATATGCTGATGCAGGCGTATGCGCCGGCGGCAATCTATGATGCGCTCGGAATCTTCATCCCGCTGATCGTGGTGAACTGCATCGTGCTCGGACGGGCCGAGGCGTTCGCTTCCAAACACAATGTGTTCCGTTCACTGCTGGACGGTCTCGGAATGGGGGTCGGTTTCACGCTGGCGCTGGTGATGCTCGGGCTCGCCCGCGAATTCTGCGCCGGAGGAACCCTCTTCGGAATCAAGGTCATCACACCGTGGACGATCGACTTCTCGCTGATGGGAATGGCGCCCGGCGGATTCCTGATGCTCGGGTTCTTCCTCGCTCTGATGAACGTCTACAACAGACGCCAGGCAGAGAAAAAAGGCGGAAAGTGCGAGCCGCCGCTCGAGATGGACTGCCGGCACTGCGGCATCTGCAAGATCGAAAAGGAGAACTGACCGCACTCGGGGAGGGGGAGCGGTTTCCTCTCCCCGGAAGAACGAAAAAAGGATGGTGTGCATGAGACGGTGTTGCTGGACAGTCGCGGCAATGGGTCTGATGGCGGCGGTCGGCTGCGGGTGTCTTTCCTCTTCCTCGATCCGGGCGGTGGAGGCAACCGAGGAGCAGAGGCGGGCATATTACAATGTCTCGGGAGCCGCAGTGCAGGGACTGCCGTTCGATTCGCGGAACTATCTGCAGACCAATCTGCTGACCGGAATGTTCCGGGAGGCGCCGGAGCAGCTCGTGCACCGGCTCGAAAGGGAGATGGAACAGGAACCATCTCCTTTTCTTTTGAACGTGCTGGCGGATGTGTGCTATGCGCGTGCCCAGGAGGAGGGGGATCCGGATGCGGCAAATCCCTATTATCTGTCGGCGGCGCTGGGGTATTACCGGCTGCTGTTTGATCCGTCGCTGCGGGAGGTCTCCCGCTCCCGTTTCGATCCGGTGGCGCTGCGCGCCGTGATGCGCTGCAATGTGGCGGCTGGAATGGTCTTCGATTATCTGGAACGCCATGGCCTGCTGGAACGGAAGGCGTTCTCTCTGCCGATGGCGGACGGAAGAAGGGTGGTGTTTCCGGAGTCGCTGCAATGGAAGAGTGTGTCGCTGCCGAAGGAGTCGATCCGCAAATACCGTCTGTGCGCCGATTTCCGGACCGAGAATCTTCAGCATTTCTCCTGCGAGTTCGGAATCGGGATCCCGCTGTTTGCGGAGGTCGTTTTCCCGGCGGAAAAAGAGAACGCTCTGAAATTCCCGGACGGAGTCGTCGTTCCGCTGACCGGCGTACTCTCGTTTTCCCGGAACGGCCGCGAAATCCAGGGCCGCTTCCAGCTGTTCGACGCAGGAAAGACAGACTCCTGCACCATTCAGGGGGAATCCGTTCCCCTGATGCGCGATTTCTCCACCCCGATCGCCTGTTCCCTGAATGCCCGGAAAGAACCTTCCGTTCTGTGGAACACTCTGCATCCCGATCAGGATTCGGGCGGTCTCTATACCATGATGCCGTATGATCCGGAGAAGATCCCGCTGGTTTTCGTGCACGGACTGATGTCCAGTCCGCGGACCTGGATTCAGCTGGTGAACACGCTGATGAACGATCCGGAGATCCGCCGGAACTACCAGTTCTGGTTCTATGCGTACTCCAGCGGAAATCCGGTGCTGGTTTCCGCCCGGAAGATGCGCGACGCCCTCGACAGGACCGCAGAACAGTATGGAGATCATCCGCGGTTTCATGACATGGTGGTCGTCGGACACAGCATGGGGGGACTCCTCTCCAAAACCCTGATTATGGATACCGGCGACACGCTGCTCGACCGCACGCTGGACCGTCCCTGGAAAGAGGTGAAAACCGGACTGGATGCGGAGGAGGTGCGCTCCCTGGAGGAGCTCGGAATTCTGAAACGGCGGAACTATGTGGCGCGGATGGTCTTTCTCGCAGTTCCCCATCGCGGATCCGAACTGGCGGAATGGGGAATCGCCCACTTTGCCGCATCCCTCGTCACCTTGCCGGTCCGGATGGTGGAACAGGTGCAGCGGATCGCCGCAAAAGTCCTCCCGAACGGAGCCGAACGTGAAAAGATGCGGAAACTGTACACCGGATTCGATGATCTCAGTCCGGAAAATCCGACCCTGAAACTGCTCGCGGAGACCCCGCTGGCGCCGGAGGTGCCCTGCCATTCCGTGATCGGAAACAACAGAGAACCCGGCGTGCCGGACGGATCGGACGGCGTCGTCACCTACGAAAGCTCCCATCTGGACAATGTGGAGAGCGAACGGATCGTCAAAAGCGGTCACAGCGTTCAGGAAAGTCCGGAGTGCGCCCGTGAACTGGTCCGGATTTTGCGTCTGCATCTCAGACGGACCGCCAAAAACTCCGCCTCCGGACTTGAAAAAACGTAAAAAACGAGTATCTTTCTGAAACTAACGGAAGGTTGACGACGCTATGAAACATCTTTTCCTCTTTGCAGTATTCTCCGCTCTGTTTCCGCTGTTTCTGCATGCGGCCGATCCCAATCCGGAGCAGGACCCCGTTCTCCTGAAGGCAAAACTGGCCATCCTGGAGGCCGACCGGGCTAAAACGATGAACGAACTGACGGATCTGCGCATGAAACATATCCGGTCCGATAAGAATCTGAAACGGATGCACGATAATATCATGGTGCTCCATCGGAACCTCGCTCTGGCTCTCGACAGCAAAAAAGATGTCCGCGACCTGAACGACAAACTGATTCGGCTGGATTCGGAAATCCGCTCTGCGCGGACAGTCTTCAATCAAACGACGGCAACCCAAGCGGAGAAGAAATAATGGCTGTAATCATCGATGGAAAAGCCGTGGCGGCCGCGGTCAACGCGGAAAACGCACGGATCTGCGCCGAACTGACAGAACGATACAAGATGCGTCCGGGACTCGCCGTGGTGCTCGTCGGAGACAACCCCGCATCCCAGGTCTATGTGGCTTCCAAAGTGAAAAAATGCGAGGAACTGGGTATCTATTCGGAAAAAATCGTCCTGCCGAAGGAGACCGCGCAGGAGGCTCTTCTGGAGGTGATCGACCGCCTGAACCGCGATCCCAGAATTCATGGAATCCTTGTCCAGTCCCCTCCGCCGCCCCAGATCGACGAGGAGAAGATCATTCTCGCCATCGATCCGAAAAAAGATGTGGACTGCTTCCATCCGTTCAACACCGGCCGTCTGCTTCAGGGGGATCTGACCGGAAATCTGCCCTGCACGCCCTATGGCGTGATGAAACTGCTCGAACATTACGGAATTCCGACCGCAGGGAAAAAAGCTGTCGTGCTCGGACGATCCAATATCGTCGGAAAGCCGATGATGTGTCTGCTCTCCGCAAAAGGGGTGGATGCGACTGTGACGCTCTGTCATTCGCGGACTCAGAATCTCGCCGATGAACTGCGCCGGGCGGATATCCTGGTGGCCGCAATCGGAAAACCGGAATTCGTCCGGGGGGACATGATCCGGGATGGCGCGGTGGTGATCGATGTCGGCATCAACCGCATTCCGGATCCTTCGAAGCCGAAAGGATACCGCATCGTCGGAGACGTCGCGTTCGGCGAGGTGGAGCCGAAGGCCGCCGCCATCACTCCGGTCCCCGGCGGCGTCGGACCAATGACCATCGCCATGCTGATGCGCAACACGGTCCGCAGCATGGAACGGATCCTCGGCTGAAGTTGAAATGTTTCCCCCGCTTCGGAACCGGCGGGAGAAACGGAAAGTTTTTCCGAAAAAACCGGTCCGCAAATTTGAAAAAAACGGATTCGTGAAATACAGTTACAATCGGTTTCATAATCATTTAAAGGGCATTTTATCTTGAGCACAATGATTTTCAGTTTCGCAATCCTGATCGGCATCATCGTGATCCTGGTTGTCTACTGCACCCATATGCGGATCCGGATCATGGTCCTGCGAAACAAACTGGCGGACTCCTTTCACAAACGCGCCGAAACAACGCGCTTCATGGATATCTTCGCCCAGAATATCCGGACAACCGACGAAATCGAAAACTGGATGAACACGACGGCCCGCTATGTCGGAGACCTGGTCGAGGCGCAGTCGGTCTGCGTCTTCTCCCTGGAAGGGGAGTATCTGCGCGCCGTGGGGGTGTTCGGCGCATTTCCCCCGCTGAGCAACCGAAGGGCCGGCGATTATGTGCTGACCAAGTCGAAATATGTGCTCGAAACGTTGAAGCGCGACCGCTTCCGGCTCGGAGAAGGATTCATCGGAGAGATCGCGGAAAAACGGGAGGATGTCTATCTGCCCGATCCGTCCACGGATCCCCGGGTCAGCGATTTCATCAACTCCGTCGTGCCGATTCACACGCTGATGGCGGTGCCGCTGGTCAACGAAGGACAGGTCTCCGGCGTGATCTGCGCCGTCAACAGCAAGCGGATGGACCGCCCGTTCACAACCGAACAGTTCGGCCGGTTCAAATTCATCGCCTCCCAGGTGGTGCTCGCTCAGAACATCGTTCAGGTGTATTCCAATCTCAGCGAACAGCAGAGGATCAATCAGGAACTGGCGTTCGCCCGGAATCTGCAGCTCTCCCTCATGCCGAAGAAATTCCCGATGTGGGGAAGGTTTATCATTCATGCTTTCACCCGCGCGTCCAAGGAGGTCAGCGGCGACTTCTACGACTTCGTGCAGATTGACGACAACCGTCTGCTTGTGGTGATCGGCGACGCGTGCGGAAAAGGAATTCCCGCCTGTATGATCATGTCCATGACACGTTCGTTCATCCGTTCCAATATCGGGCACTTCACCTCGCTGAAGGATCTGCTCCGGGAACTGAACGAGAATCTCTACCGGGATACGGTGGATGAACGGTATATCACGCTCGGATGCTGTCTGATCAACAAGAAGGAGTCCACGGTCGAATATGCGCGGGCGGGGCACACGCCCCTGCTGCTGTACCTGCGCGAACATACCCGCTCCATCAATCCCGACGGCGCCGCGCTGGGGCTGCTCCCCGGTGAACTCTCCGAATTCGATACCATCTGCACGGAGATCACTCCCCAGACCACCATGCTGATGTTCACCGACGGAATCAATGAAACCACCAATGAACAGGATGAATTCTACGGAATTCCCCGTCTGACCGAAATCTACAAGGAAAGCTGCGCCCGGGGAGACTCCCTCGAAGGAACCATCGATACCATTATGAAGTCGGTCGATAAATTCTCCGAGGTCCACAAGGAGCAGGAGGACGATCAGACCATGGTGCTGATCAAACATATTTAGAGAAGAATGCGGAACCGGGAGGGTGCGTGATCATGTTGAAACATTGCCGCTGGATTCTGTTTTTCCCCGTCCTGCTGCTTCTGGCCGGATGCGCTTCAACGGACGAGGCAAAAAAAGCAAAGCCGGACGGGAAAAAAACGGAAAAAACCAAGGCCGAAAGTTCCTGGGAGAAATTCCTGGCAAAACAGAAGGATGAAGAGAAGCGTTTTCACCGGATGGATTCCAGACAGATGGACAACTTCCAGGTTTATCCGTGGCGCGAAGGCGAACGGAGAAGTCAAGAACTGTACGAAAATCGAGACAAATCTGTCTTTACAAACGGATGGTGGTGAACTATGAAATATCTGGTGACCGGAGGGGCGGGACTCATCGGCGGAGCCGTGGTTTCCGCTCTCAATCAGGCCGGAGAGACCGACATTCTGATCGTCGATCATCTCGGCACGTCGGAAAAGTGGAAGAATCTGCGCGATCTCCAATTCACGGATTATCTGGAAAAGGATCTCTTCCGAAGACTCCTCTATGAAGGCAAATTCAACGATGCCGGGTTCAAGGCGATCATCCATATGGGAGCCTGTTCCTCCACGACGGAACGCGACGCATCCTATCTGGCCGACAATAATTTCAACGTGACCAAAGAACTTGCCGCTTTTTCCGTTTCACACCAGGTCCGTTTCCTCTACGCCTCCAGCGCCGCAACGTACGGCGCCGGCGAACACGGGTATGTCGATGACGAAGAACATATGGATGAATTGCGCCCGCTGAACATGTACGGCTACTCCAAACTCATGTTCGACCTCTGGGCAAAACGAACCGGAATCCTCCGCTCCATCACCGGCATGAAGTTCACCAACGTGTTCGGGCCGAACGAAAAGCACAAAGGCGGAATGCGGAGCATGGTGCTCCGCGCATTTGAACAGATCACCGAACGGGGATGGGTCGAACTGTTCCGCTCGGACCGGCCGGAATATCCCGACGGCGGGCAGATGCGCGATTTCGTCTATGTCAAAGATGTCGCCGCAATGATCCTGGCGCTGATGGAACACAATGCAAAGGGAATTTTCAATGTGGGAAGCGGACGGGCGGAAACCTGGAACGCTCTCGCCGGAGCGGTCTTCAAGGCGCTCGGAAGAGAACCGGATATCCGGTATATCGCCATGCCGGAAAATCTCAAGGGAAAGTATCAGTACTATACGAGGGCGGATATGACGAAGTTTCAGGCGCTCAAGACAGGCGTTTCGGCTCGTCCGCTCGAAGAGGCGGTCGCCGATTACGTGCGGAACCATCTGCTGCCGGAGAGTGGAAAATGATCCGGAATCTGATTCGGGGAGTTCTTTTTGCGGCCGTGCTGATGATGGCGTCCTCGTGCGCCCTGTTCCGTTCGGGAGATCGCATCCGGCTGACGGAGAAGGATTCGGGACGGACCCTCGAAACCGAGGTCGGGGATGTGATCGAGATCCGTCTGCCGGCCAACCCGTCCACCGGATATCTCTGGAGCGTGAAGGCTCCCGAGATGGGGGTGTTCCGGGAGGTGGAAAGCCGGTATGAGACACCGGAGGAGTCCCGCGGAAAAGTCGGAGCGCCGGTGTGGAAGATCTTTTCCTTCGCGGTCGTCGGACCGGGAGAGGCGGGAATCAAAATGGAGTACAGACGTCCATGGGAGCTGGGAGAACCGCCAAAGGCAACGTTCGATATCCTCGTCCGCGCAACCGGAACCGAAGGGCTGATGGATCGAATGGACCGGACCGAAACTCCGCGCGTCGGATCCAGAGGACAGATTGAGCCGCTTCGCTGAGACGGAATGCCCGCATGATTTATGAAGAACGAAAAATTTCTCCGCTGTCCACGCTGATCCTCCTCGGCGCAGGTTTTCTGCTGATCGTCTCGCCCTGGCTGCTGGGGCTCCGCGATCTCTACTGGGGCGAGGGGGCGTATGCCGCCATGACCGCGGAACTGGATTCGTTCCCGCCGCTGTTGAAACTTCATGGAATCATCGCTTCCGGAGTTTATCCGCTCTATCCGCTGCTGGTGAAGGGGCTCGCGTGTACCGGACTGGGAATGGAGTTCTGTCTGCGCATCATTCCGGGACTGGCGCTCCTGCTGCTCTGCGGAATCGTGTTCATCAGCTGCTGGAGGACTTCCGGACTGCAGGGAGCCGCGGTCGGAGCGGCGGTCATGCTGAGCTCCATGGTGGTCGTCGACAAGTGCAGCGAGGGAAATCCGGTGTTCCTGACAACACTGGGAATCTTCGCCTGCTGGATGGTCTGGTTCGATCTCGCCGCCTGGCGCGGCCGGTGGAACTTCGCCTGGATCGCAAGCGGGTTCATCGCCGGGCTGACCTTCTATTCCGGCGGCTGGCAGGCCCTGTTCCAGATCATCGTGCCGATGCTGTTTCTCCGGCGGCCGCTCTCGCTGAAGAGCAAGCCCCGCGGATACGGATTCCCGGTGGCGCTTCTGCTGATCGCCCTGTTCATTCTGCTGTGGGGATTCCCGCGGTGGTATGTCGGATATGCCGGAGCGTTCCGGCCCGATACCGCTCCGCTGCTTTCCGGAAAGGAGTATCTGATCCAGCTGCTGCTGTTTCCGTTCGATGCGCTGATCCGTCTTTTCCCGTGGAGTCTGTTCTTGTGGGTGCCGTTCTGCCCGGCTATCATCACGCTGGATAAAAACCCGCTGCTCTGCAAATATCTGAGAACGCTGTTCACGGTTCTGGTCTGCCTTCTCTGGTTCACGCCCGGAACAGAAGGGCGCGATCTCGTGGTGCTGGTGCCGCCGCTGGCCGTGCTGATCGGACGAAACTACTGGATCGCTGTGCGTCGATACGGGGCCCGGTATCTCGCTTTGTTCAAATTCCTCGCGTGGGTGCTGCTCGCCTGTGCAGGAGCGGCAATCGTGTTCTATCTTTCCTCGGATGAAATGCTGCAGAAATTTTCCTTCCACCTGCCGCGTTTCGCTTATCGGAGAGAGGTTTTCATCTTTATTCTGGCTCTCGCGTACAGCGGCGGAGCGTTCCTGCTGGCATTGCTGACTCTGGTTCAGACCCGGCGGAAAGGTGTGCCGGTCTGGAGATCCATTCTTCTGCTGGCGCTGGCCGGAACCCTGCTCAACTGGGGGGTTGTGGTGCCCTACAAGGCCGCATCGCATGAGCGCCGGGAGGCCGGAACGGCGATCCGGAAGGCCATCGGTGGAGACACGGACGGATTGACCGTCTACAAATCCGCCTCTCTCGGCGGACTGTATGCGGAAGGATTCTATATGGGTGGAAAAATCGCAACGTTCAAGAATGCTTCCGAACTTCCATCCGGAGAAAAAACCATCCATGTGCTGGCTCCGGAAGTGCCGATCGTGCCGGACCGGGCATGGAAAAATCTTTTCAGCCGGGAATACCGGCAGCTGCGCCTGAACCTCTGGAAAGGCGAACTCAGACAGGAGACCGAATGATGACAGCTGAAGAAAAACGTCCTTATCTCGTCATGGCAACCGTCGACGAGCTTGCCGCTTTCGCAAAGAAAAGTGGAATCGAATCCTACCGGGCCGGTCAGATCGAACGGTGGGTGTCCAAACGCTGGACGGTCGATCCCGACGCGATGACCGATCTTTCCCAGAGTGCAAGAAAACTGCTCCCGGAACATTTTCTCTGCAATACCGTAAAGGTCGTTTCGGAACACTTCTCCTCCGACGGAGCCGGAAAACTTCTGCTCGAACTCCGCGACGGCGAACTCATCGAATGCGCCCTGATTCCCGCCGCTGACGGACGGATGACATTCTGTCTGAGCACTCAGGTCGGCTGTCCGGTCCGGTGCGCGTTCTGCTCCAGCGGGGCCGGAGGATTTGTCCGCAATCTGGACGCCGGAGAGATCGTCGAACAGTTTTTCTGCGCCTGCCGGAAAATCCATTCCCTGCCCGACAACGTGGTCATCATGGGAATCGGCGAACCCCTGCTGAATCTCGACAATCTGATCGCNNGCCGCCCGCCGCGTCACCATCTCCACGAGCGGATGGACCCCGGGAATCAAACAGCTCGCCCTTCATGGCCGGCAGTGGAACCTCGCAGTCTCGCTGCACGCTCCGGACGACAAAACCCGCGCTCTGCTGATCCCGACCCGCTTCCGCCGCGACATCCGGGACATCATTCAGGCCTGTCGTCTCCATCGCGAGGCAACCACCCGCCTCCCGACCTTCGAATACGTCATGCTCGATTCCATCAACGATTCCACCGAACAGGCTGCCAAACTCGCCAAACTGGCAAAAGAGGCCGGTGCAAAAGTCAACCTGATCCCTTATAATAAAGCCAACGGCGCGTTTACACGGCCTTCCCGTGAAACGATCAAACGATTCGAAAATACGCTGAAGTCCGCGGGAGTCAAAGTGACGGTCCGCGTGGAAAAAGGTGCAGACTCCGCCGCCGCGTGCGGACAGCTCCGCGCCTTTGCAAAAAAGGAGAAACTGCAATG
>DDJH01000127.1:52993-68184 GCA_002338895.1 Lentisphaeria bacterium UBA1829
CCAGGAGCCGCCCCCGAAAAAAGTCCCGACCCGCGACGAGATCCGTCTCGAAACCGCAATCTACCGCGCCGATGCCGATCTCGCCCGGACCGCTCTTCAGAACGGAGTCGATCCGAACGGTTCAATGCGGAACGGCATCCCGTTCCTGATTGCCGCCGCCACCCGTCAGAACCCCGTCCTCGTGGAGATCCTGCTCGAAAACGGCGCCAATGCGAAAATGACCGATGAAACCGGCGAAACCCCTCTGCATGCGGCTGTGGGCTCGTCCAAAACCAACGTCACCCGGATGCTGCTCCGGAACGGGGCGGATCCGAATGCGCGCGGCCGATGCGGACGGACTCCCCTGATGGAGGCGGTCCGGCTCGGAAAAATCGAAAATGTGAAACTCCTGCTCGAAAACGGCGCCTCCTGCCTCCTGGAGGACGAATTCGGAAGGAACGTGATCTCCTACGCGGCTCTCGCCCCTGAAAACGGAAAAGAGATCCTTGAATTGTTCGTGGGAAAAAAAGAACCGCTGATGCCCCGTTCGTCCGATCTGGAAAAATCCCCGCTGCTAGCGGCTATGCTGAACGGACAGCCAGAGACCGTCGACTATCTGCTCCGTCTGGTGCCAAGCTACAAGGAACCGGAACAGCAGGCGCTCGGACAGGCCGCCATCCGCATCGCCATCGATCGGAACCGCCTCGACTGGGTCAAAATCCTGGTGGAGCGCGGCGTCGAACTGAACAAAACCCTCCCGCTGGCGTTCCGCGCAGCCCAGCTGATCAATGTGGACGGCGTCTATAAATTCCTCGCCCGGAACAACGTGATCGACCGCGGATATACCCCGCTGATGTGGGCCGCCATCCGCTCCCGGCCGGAGATCGCCGAATACCTGGTCCTCCAGGGCAGCGATGTCAACGCCCTCAGCAACGAGGGGGAAAACGCTCTGGACTACGCCAACGACACCGCCACACGCTCCGCCATCCGCTCCGCAAGCCGACAGGCCCGGAAGTTGCAGAAATAAACAATCCACTCCCTCAGAGAATCGGCAAAATGCTCCTGCATTTTTNNCTTGTCGCGGTCCAGCGGCGAAACGCTGGTCGTGCGCAGCACGAAACAAAACAACACCGACAGATCACACTCCCTTGAAAATATAAAAAAATAAAAAAAAACAAAATCATCGACAATAAATATTCCATTTTCCCGTTTTTATTCATGTAGAGAGAGAAAACCCCAAACGGGAGAACAATTTATGAAAAAAAGCACACTTCTTCTGATGGCCGCGACCGTTTTCGCCGCGGGTTTCCTTCTTGCGCAGGGTCCCGATCTTCGCCGGGACCGCAGACCCGGAAGCCCGGATCGCCCGGAACGTCCGGAACGGGTCGAAAAAGCTCCCCGGACAGAGATGACCAAAGAGTGGGAGCGGGTGCAGGCTGAATTGAAAAAGAAGGCTCCGGAAAAATACGCGGAGATCGAAAAACTCCAGGCAACCAACCTGTTCGCCGCAATGGAAAAGATGCGGGAACTGGCTGTTGAACAGGATATCCAGCTCCCGGGAAGAAGAATGGGACGGGAAAGAGGGATGGCCGGACGGCGTATGCGCGGATTCGGGGAAGGCGAGCGGATGCATCGCGGACCGCGTGAAATGGCCCGGCCGGGACGCGGTGCCGGACGCGCTGTCGTCGAAGCCAGACTCAAAAAAGAGTTCCCGGAAGAGTACGCAAAGATTGAACAGGCCCGCCTGAACGTGGAAGAACAGCTTCAGGCTCTTGCAAAGAAGGCCGATGTCAAGCTGCCGGATACCCCGGAAACCATGCGCCTGAAAATGGAGCAGCTGAAAAACAAATTCCCGAAAGAGTTCGCGGAAGTTGAAAAGCTCCGGAAGGAAGATCCGCGCGCAGCGAATGAAAAAATGCGGGAACTGGCAGAGAAAGCCGGAATCGAACTGCCGCTTCCTCCGCGCCGCCGCGGACCGAAGGGCGGACCGGGACGCTTCGGAAATCCGATGCCGGAACTCCGGCGCAGATTCCCCGAAAAAATGAGAGAACTGGATAAGATCAGACGCTCCTCTCCGGTCGAATACCGTACGGAGATCCGCGAACTGATGAAGAAAATGGAAGCGGAGAAAGCTGAAGAATAAAACTTATGCGTTCCTCGGCATACAGAGATTTTGCGGTGGTCGCGTTCTCCGAACAGCGGGTGCGCGGCTGCCGCTTCCGAACGGAGGGCGGAGCAATCCGCCTCTCCGCGTTTGCTGTTGAGCTCCTGGATCCGACCGATCCGGTTCAGGCGTGGAAAAAGGTGCTCAAGAGTCTCTCCTATCACCGGAACATGCCGCTGTTTCTTTCCGGCGTGTTGAACAGAGGGATCTTTTTCCGCTGTTTCAGCGCCCGTCTGGCTCCGAAGGCGCTCCGCAGCGCCCTGGAGTTCGAACTGCCGACCCATCTGCTGAAAGAACCGGAACAGTGCAACTTTCAGTTCCTTCAGCAGACGGAGCCGGAATCCCCGGACGGATTCCCCGTCAATGTCTATGCCTTTCCGGAACAGTCGCTGGAGCGCGTCGCCGCGATGATAACGCAAAGCGGATCGCGCGCCGATTACTTTCTCTATCCGCTGATGAACATCAAGGAAAAGGATCCGCCGGTTTTCCTGCCGGAATTCGAGCCGGGATTCTGTTTCATGGAGGGTGAATGGCATCCGGCGGAGGAGCTGGAGGGAATCGACTGGCTGGATGGATGGAGAAAAAAATGGGACGGACTCTTCCGGATGCCCGCAGAAAAGGAGTTCCCGCTGGAGGAGTACTTTGTCTGTTTCCTCGTCGCTTCCCTTGTGACGTCCGAAGAGTNNCGAGCCGTGAAAAGCGGACTGAACATCCTTCCGAAACAGCTGCGTCCGAGTCGTCTCAAACTGCAGATTTCCATCTTTGTCTTTCTGGTCGTTCTTCTTGCTGTGAACAGCTTCTGGAGCTCCTGCTCCGCGATGGGAAAAAAACGACGGGAATACCGCGCGGTCCTTTCCGAACGCAATGCGCTGCTGACAACNNTCAGATCCGCCTGAAAAGCTCCGAAAAAGAGACGCGCGATTTCCTGCGCGTCGTTTCCATGCGCCCCGGAGAACATGACGTGCTCGGAGAACTGGCCGATTTTTCCGAGGCCCTGCCCGGAAACGTCATGGTCAACAACATCCGCTGGAGTGAAAACAGCGTCGATCTGGTCATGCGAAGCGAAGCGGAAAACCTGAATATTCAGCAGCTCCTCCGCTCCCTGAAAAACTGGAAACTCGGTCAGATCCAGCAGCGCCGCAGAGGAAATGGAAGCTCCAGCATGGTGACTTTGAAACTGATCCCAGTCGATGAAGGAGACCGGAAATGAACACCCGGGAATTTCTCAAAACCCCGAAGGGAAAAATTGTTCTGGTCTGCTGCATCCTGATGCCGGTCAGCTGGCTGGCCCTCCTCTTCCAGTTCAGCGGCGATCTCTCCACGCTCTTCCCCGACGATGCCCGGAAGGCGGAACTGCTCAAGGAGATCGGAAAACTGAAAAAGGAGTATCAGGAACAGCAGAAAAAACTCGCCTCCGGCGAAAAAATCCGGAAACAGTACCGCGAAACCCTCCGCAGCGCCTGGCAGTTCTCCAAGGACGGCGATCCGGAACTGATCCTGAGACAGAAAATCGAAACCGCCGCCAAAGAGAGTGAACTGCTGCTCTCCAATCTGGGATCGGTCCGGATCTCCCGCGTCAACAACGAACTGGCCTGGGCGGAACTGGATATCTCCACTTCCGGCGATTTCGAGGTGATCGTGAAATTCCTTGAAAAAATCCGCGCGATGAAGCCGGAAATCAGCTGGCGGCGTCTGGTGCTCAATCAGATGCTCCGTCGGGGAAATGCCGCCAATCGACGCGTTTCCTCAAAATCGGACCCGTCCGCACGCACCATTTCCAGCACCAATACGGCAAGAGCCGATGAAGCGGTTACAACGCTGTTTTTGAACGGAAGCGTCCGAGTCCTTTTCCATGACGGGGAGAATATGCCATGAAAGCTGCTCTTATCACAGTCAATATTCTGCTGGCGCTTCTGGTTGTATGGGCAGGAATCCGCCGTCTCGAATCGTTTTCCGGAAAGAAGACGCAGGAGTTCACCGTGAAAAAACGGACAGAGAAAAAGCCGCCTCAGAAGGAAAAACAGACCGCTCAACAGCCGCAGCGTTCCCCGGAACAGGATGCGGAAGTTGTGATTGCAAAAAATCTCTTCAGTCAGGACCGCAGTCCCAATGCCGCGATGGGCGGCAACGCCAGAGTGGAGCTCTCCCTGGTCGGGACCTTCACGATCGGAGACTGTGTCGGCGCAATCATCAAGCAGAAAACCGCTGCCCGAAACAACAGCTTCTTTCCGATGGGAGGTCCCCCGATGATGGGCGGACGCAGGATGGGAATCGGGCCCCGCGGAGGAAATCCGCCAAACCGTCCCGGAGGAGGCCCGCAGAGGATGAATGCCCGCCAGAACGGAAGAGTGGCTGCAGGAAGCAATCAGCTGGTCTATAAGCAGTATGTCCGGCTCGGAGAGACCCTCAGCAACGGATACAAACTCGTCGACGTCCAGCGGGAGCAGGTCACCCTGCAGCGCGGCGGCGATAAACTCGAACTTGTTCTGGAAGAGGCTTCGAAAAACGCCCCCCAGACCGCCCGGCGCTCCAACCGGAGAGTCAATACCGCCACCCGTCTGCTCCAGACCATGCAGAACATGCAGCGCATGCAGATGTTCCAGAATTTCCAGATGATGCGGATGATGAATCGAAACAACAATAACAATAACAACAACCGATCCAATGCAGCCCCTGCACGGAACAGTCGGAATTCCGGCTATCGCGGCGGCCGAAGGACCTCCCGGTGAAAACCCATAACGATAAGGCAGACGTCAGATGAAACCGTATCCCATGCTCCGAACCATCGCGCTGTTTGCGGCATTCGCCCTTTTGACCTCCTGCTCCTCTCTCGAAAATGAGGAAAAGGAAAAGGGGGAAAAAGAGAACCGTTTCTCGTTCCTTCAGGAAGAACAGAAGAAAAAACCGGCCACCTCCACCCGGGAGGAATCCATGCAGGCGGAACAGGTCCTCCCGGAAAAGCCGAAGGAACATGCGGAAATCCGGAAGAAAATGGAGAAAATTCCTGCAAGCGCTCTTCAGCCTCCCGCCGAAAAACCAAAGGAGCCTCTCCATTTCTACGACGATTTCATCATGCTCGACGGGGATGAGGAAATTACGGTGAATCTGGTCTTCAACAGCGCCCCGCTGCTGGATGTGATTCCTTCATTCGCGGATGCTCTCGGATTCAATTTCCTCGCGGACAGCGATCTGAAAGGAGTGGTCACGCTGAACATCGATCAGAAAATGACCCGCCGGGAACTCTGGAACACGTTCGACAAGATGCTGAATCTCGCCGGGGCGGGCGTCACGGTCGATGGAACCCTTCTCCGGATTGTCGCGCTCGGAAAACTCGCGGCCCAGGCGGATTCCCGTCTGGCCCGCGACGGATCCGGCGAACTGTTCTACTATCCGCTGAAGAACACCACCGCCAAAGATGTGGTCGTCCAGCTGAAGCCGTTCCTGGGGAAGGACGCGGTCTGCGTGGGGCTGACCCGTCCCAACGCCATCATGGTCGCCGACGACCGGGCCAACATGCCCAAAATCAAACAGCTCCTCGAAGTGATCGACATGAGCGGAAAAAGCGCATGGAAACGCAAAGTCATCAAATGTGAAAACATCCTCCCCTCCAAACTGACCGAAGAGTTGCAGACGGTTCTTCCGGTCCTCGGATTCTACGTTCTTCAGACCACCGATAAAACTGAACAGCCCGGTTCCATTCAGCTGATCGGCGTCGACCGTCTCCAGCTTCTGGTCATCTCCGCCGCGACCGACGAGGCCATCCGGGAGATCGTTCAGTGGGTCGATCTGCTCGACAGCTCCGATTCCATCGATCAGGAACGTGTCTTCGTCTACAAGATCCGTCACAACAAGGCCGCTCAGCTCGCGCAGGCCCTCTCCGTCATCTACGACACCCAGGGCGCCAGCATGACCATCGACACCACCACCGGAAACACCAAAACCGAAACCATCAACTCCAATATCACCCAGCGGAACCGCACCAGCCAGTCCTCCCAGAACCGGAACACCGGAGTCAAAACCGAGGCGACACAGACCGATGTCAACTCCAGCGTTTTCAACACCCCGGTCCGCATCTTCGCCGACGGCGTGCTCAACCGCCTCGTCATCCGGACAACCCCAAGAACCTATGCCTCCATCAAGGCTCTGATCAATAAACTTGATGTCGTTCCCGCTCAGGTCCTGCTTCAGGTTCTCGTCGTGGAGGTCACGCTGACCGAGTCCACCCGCTTCGGCATCGAATTCTCCGCAAAGGGCGGCGACGGCCATGTCAACTCCCTGCTCGGAACCAACTATGAAAATCTCCAGCCCGATTTCAACGGTGAAGGCAAACAGCCCGGTTTCTCTTTCCTTCTCAGCAATCCGAACAATCCGGAACAGAAGTTCGGTTATATCCGCGCCCTGGCCGGAAACAATGCGGTCAAGGTGGTCTCCAGTCCGCAGCTGCTGGTCTCCAGCCACACGGAAGCCACCATCTCGGTCGGCAGTCAGATCCCGATCCTGACGCAGGGAATCACCAACTCCTCGTCCAGCGGGGATATTGTGCAGAACTACAGTCAGGAGGATGTCGGTGTGATTCTCACCGTCACCCCGCAGATCACCAGCACGGACCTGATCTCCCTTGACGTCACCCAGACCCTCTCCGCCGCCGTCACCAACACCTCCAGCAACATCGATTCGCCCGAGATCACCCAGCGCGAAATCAAAACCTCCATGACCATCGCAAACGGCCGGAGCATGATCATCGGCGGACTCATTCAGGAGAAGAAGAATGACGATCTCCAGTCCGTTCCGTTCATCAATCAGATCCCCATCCTGAACCGTCTTTTCGGTTCCACCGAGGCCTCCGTGGAACGCACGGAACTGCTCGTCATGATCACCGGATACATCATCAACGAACGCAGCAAGGTCGAGGAACTCATCGACCGCTACAACGACGCGCTCAAATCCCTCAACGAATTCGATGCGACCCTCGGCGGGAAAAAGAGCAATTTCGAATCCAAACCGCGCGTGATGACAACCAAGGAGTTCTGGAGCAATGGCCTCTTCTGATTCCACGGAAAAAAATCCGCTGAACCGGCTCGGACAACTCTACGCGGAACGCTTCCCCGACGCGGGAAAACCTTCCGCCGAGACCGACCGCACTCTCCTGCAGACCGGTCAGATCACCGAAAATGAACTGGCGGCCCTCTACTCCAAAGCCTGGAATGTGCCTCTCCCGGACGAAGAGGAGCTCCATCAGCCCGAACCGTATCCCGGCGCATCCCCCGAATTCTTCAACGCCAATGCCGCTCTGCCCTATGAATGGGATGATGATACGATCACATTCCTCGTCTGCGAACCCTACCATCTCCATCAGCTGGCCTTCCTGGTCCGCAGGACATGGGGAAAGAAAAGCACGTTCCGCTTCGTCCGCCGCGCCTTCCTCGAACGGCTGCTCAGCAAGTTCCAGAGCTCCGAGGAAGAGACGGAGGATACGCTGGATGTGGAGGATGAAAACACGCTCCGGACCATGGCCGGAGAAGCACGGATCGTCCGTCTGGTCAACGACATCTTCACTCAGGCGATCGAACTGGGCGCCAGCGATATTCATATCGAGCCCGGAGAGGAACGGGTCGCCGTGCGATGCCGGGTGGACGGGGTCCTGACGGAGATCATCAGCACGCCGCTGAATCAGTTCCCCGCGATCGCGTCGCGAATCAAGCTGCTCGGCGGACTCAATATCGCGGAAAGCCGTCTGCCGCAGGACGGACGGACCAATGTCCAGCTCGGACGGATGGAGCTGGATATGCGAATCAGCACCATCCCGATTCTGACCGGAGAGAGTATTGTGCTGCGTCTGCTGAACCAGGAGTCGATCTCGTTCGATCTGCGGACGCTCGGAATGTCGCCGCAGCATCTGGAGCAGTTCCGGAAACTGATCTCCATCCCGCACGGGATCATCCTCGTCGTCGGCCCGACCGGAAGCGGAAAGACAACCACGCTGTACAGCGTCATCAGCCAGCTCAACGATTCCCGGAAGAAGATCATCACCGTCGAGGATCCCGTCGAATACAAAATGCACGGACTCTGCCAGATGCAGGTCAACCCGAAAATCGGCGTGACCTTCGCCGCAGGACTCCGGAGCATCGTGCGTCAGGACCCCGACATCATCCTCGTCGGCGAGATCCGCGACCGCGAAACGGCCGATATCGCCATCAACGCCGCCCTCACCGGACATCTCGTGCTCAGCACTCTGCACACCAACGATGCGGTCGGCGCCGTGACCCGTCTGCTGGACATGAGGGTCGAAAACTTCCTGGTCTCCTCCGCGCTCTACGGCGTGCTCTCCCAGCGTCTCGTCCGGAAAATCTGCACGGCCTGCGGCGGTTCCGGAAGTGACGGCGCAGGCGGAAAATGCAAACGTTGCGCCGGCGTCGGTTTCAAGGGCCGTTCCGGAATCTTTGAACTGCTCTTCATGAACGATGAACTCCGCGCCGCCGTCAACCGCAACGCCTCCAGCTCGGAGCTGCAGGAGATCGCGGTCCGTCACGGAATGGTCACGCTGCTTCAGGACGGAGAAGCAAAAGTCGCCGCCGGGATCACCACCCGCGAAGAACTCTCCCGATCCACCGCCGAACTGTAAGGAGATACAAACCGATGGGGCTCTACAAATATCTGGCCGCCGCTCCCAGCGAGGAGCCGCATGAGATGCTCATCGAGGCCGACAGCCCGAAAGAGGCTCTCAACAAACTGCGCAGCCGCCGGATGATCCCGGTCCGCTTCTTCGGCGAAATCTCCGTCGGTTCCTCCCGCACCTTCTCCTTCCGGAGGAGCCGGATCAACACCTATGATTTCACCCGTCAGCTCGCTCCGCTGCTCGATTCGTTCATCCCGCTGGAACGGGCGCTGGCCATCATCGCCGAGGGAGCGGTCGAACCGGAACAGCGCAACTTCGTCAATTCGCTCCGGCAGGGACTGCACGAGGGGAAAAAATTCTCCGCACTGGTCCGCTCCCACGGTCCGCTCTTCCCCGATTACTACGCAAATCTGATCGAGAGCGGAGAGGAAACCGGCTGTCTGCCCGAAGTCGTAAAACAGCTCTACCGCTTCATGGGGGAGAGCAAGGAACTGAAGGATTTCATCGTTTCCAGCTCCATCTATCCGCTGGCGATTCTCGGCGTGACCGTGCTGGTGACGGTGCTGCTGTTCACGGTGTTCGTGCCGCGCTTCGCTAAAATCTTTATCGACATGGGCCGCGAAATGCCCCCCTCCATGTCCTTCCTGATGGCCATGAGCTCCTTTGCCTCGTGGGCCTGGTGGCTGATTCCGCTTCTGGCGTTCGGCGGATGGATGCTGATCCGTCATCTGCTCGGGGAGGAGCGCCTGCGCGAACTGCTGGCCCGGATTCTGCTGGCAACCCCTCTGTTCGGACGCATCTCCGTGGATCTGGAAATGTGCAAATACATCCGCACGCTCTCCATCCTGATCGCCAACCATGTGGAGATCATCCGGACCGTGAAGATCTCGGGGAGGATCATCCGGAACCCCCTGATCTGGAAGGCGTTCGTCGATATTCCGCGAAAACTTAAAGGGGGCGCGAAGCTCTCGGCCGCTCTGGCGGACAACCCGTATGTCCCGCCCGGAATGGTGCCGATGCTCCGCGTCGGAGAGGAGTCCGGGACGGTCGGAGAGATGCTCTCCCGAATCGCCGGACATCTTGAAAACGACACCCGAATGAAAATCAAACGTCTGCTCAGTCTCTTCGAACCGGCCGTGATCGTGTTTCTGGCCGGCGTGGTGCTGGTGGTCGTCGTCTCAATTTTTGTGGCTATGATGGAAATCAACTCAATCAATCAGGGAGGACCCAAATTATGAAGAAAATGGAAAAGAAAATGAGAAAATCAGGGTTCACCCTGATTGAAGTCGTCGTGGTGATCATCATTCTGGTCACGCTCGCGTCCATTGCGACGCCGCTCTATCTGAACTATGTGAAGAAGGCCAATGTGGGGGCGGCACGAACCCAGATCCGGCTGCTGGACGATGCGCTGACCGGTTACCGTCTGGATGTCGGCACCTATCCCGACAGCACTGTCGGTCTCCGCGCGCTGGTCGAAAACGTCGATCAGAACGCCAAGTGGAACGGTCCCTACATTCAGCCCTCCGTTCCCAAGGACCCCTGGGGAAACGACTATATCTATCTTTTCCCCGGCGAACACCGCGAATATGACCTCATGAGCTACGGCGCCGACGGACAGCCCGGCGGAAGCGGAGAAAACGCCGACATCACCAACTGGGGCGAATAACCAATCCCGAATCCCCTTCCATGCGGAACTCTCCCTTCACGCTGCTGGAACTCGTGGCGGCGATCGCAATCATTGCGCTTGCCACCGGTCTTGCCGTCTCCACGCTCCGGCCGGAATCCCCCATGCAGAAGCTCGATCGTGCCGGTCTCCAGTTCGAAGAGTTCTGCATGCGCGTCCGGTTCCAGGCCCTCGAGAACGGCGCCGACCGCATCATCGCGTTCCAGCCCGAAGAAAAACGCTTCTTCATGCGCATCCCCGAAGGGTTCGAACCGGAGACCGATCCCCTGAACAACAATCCGGATGCGCCGAATCCCGAGCCGGAAAAAGAGCCCGTCCCGCAGGAATGGGTGCTCCCGGAACAATTTCAGCTCGGAGAGGGTCTCTTTGAAGAGGCGGATCTGGACGAGGAGGGGACGGTGGAGCTCTTCCGATTCTTCCCCGACGGCGGCGCATCCGGAAACCGCCGGTTCGAACTGCATTACCGGACGTTGAAACGGATTTTTGAAATCTCCCCGCTGACCGGCCGTCTGACCNNCCGTGCGCGAAGGGACCGAGGAGGAGGAATGAAACGGAAAATCGAAAGATTCACGCTTCTGGAAGTGGTGGTCTCCCTGGCGATTCTCGCAATCGGACTTGCCGGATTCCTTCAGCTGATGATGGGATCGCAGAAACGGATCGCCCGGAGCGTCGACCGCTGGACCCGGATGCACATGCTGACGCAGGCGGCGGAGTATTTCATGCTGCAGAACGAGGATCCGGGAGGAATCCCGGAACAGTTCTTCCCGTATCCGGGGTATCAGGCGGTCGCCTACTACGAGGATGCCGAGGGACTGCCGGAGGAGTTCAACAATCTTGAAGGACAGCTCCCGTTGAAACAGCTGGTCATCGAGCTGCGGAAAGAGGGAAAAGTGCTGGATAAACTTGTTATCGACAGGATCAGTTATGAATCGACGGCGGCGGGAGAATAGATTCACTCTGGTGGAAATGGTCGCGGCTATGGCGATCATGGTGTTTGTCGCGCTGATTGTCGCCACGGCGTCCATGACGTTCTACAACGGATGGCGTCGTTCGGTGCGCCACTCGGAGGCGCTGAAGGACCGTCTCGCCATCGACCGCGTGATGGATTCCTGCGTCAAAAGCATGATCCCCTTCGAGTGGAGAGACGAGGAGCTGCAGAAAAACCGCGTGATCTTTCAGGGGGATCCGGAGGAGATGCGCTTTGTCGCACTGAGAAGAAGCTATCGCGGCGATCAGGGCGCTCTGATCTTTGTCCGCCTGAAGGTGGAAGACAATGCGCTGGTCGCGGATTACTCGTTCTATCCCCGTCCGCACTGGCTGGAGGAGAGCGACTCCCTGCCGTTCACCCGGGAGATCATCGCCCGGAACGTCAAATCGGTCCGCTTCCTCTACGCCGACGAGGTCAACTGCGAACTCGAATGGGACGACTCCTGGGATGACAAGGATGACGACACCCTTCAGCAGGATTCCCTCCGCATCTCCGCCACCTCCTCCGCCGCCAACGCACGGACCTTCGATATTCCCATCGCCGTTCAAATGACCGTCGAATGGCTGGACGGCAGAACCGAAGTCTGGCTCCGCCGCAGCGCCGGCGCCGCAAAAAACACGCAGTATCTTCTGTGAGGATCCCCATGAGAGAACGCATCCGCCGAAAACATTCCGAATCCGGTTCCGCCCTGATCGCCGTTCTCTGTCTTCTGTTCACCGCCGGCATGCTGACCTCCGCCGTTCTCATGATCTCCCGGACCGCGACGTTCGATGTCTACTCCCATGTCGAGCTTCAGCGCTCCGCCTATATCAACGAGGGCGCCTCCAACCGGATTCAGTGGCTGATCGCCGCCGACCGCTATCTGTTCTCCACACGCGATCCCGGCTATACCGACTACACCGAATACACGCACGACCGCTACCTCGCCGACGGCGTCATCCACGAACTCGACTACTACGGCACCAAACTCCGCTTCACCATCACCGACGCCCGTTCCGGTCTGGATCTCAGCGGACAGGACTTCAGCAATCAGCTCCGCAATCTGGTCGACCCCCTCGACGCCGATTCCGAATACGCCGACCGGATCGATGAACTCATCGACCTCATCACCGATTATCAGGACTCCGACGACACCCTCTCCCTCTACGGCATGGAACAGGAAGACTACGAAAGCGAAAACCGCGCCCCCCTCCCGCGCAACAACGCCATTCTCCTCCGCGAGGAGTTCTTCTACATCAAAGGCTTCACGGAACTGCTTCCGCCGGATTCCGACGGCCGTCTTTCCCTGATCCGTCTGTTCGGCGCGCCGGAGGGGAATCCGGATTTCTTCACGGCCTCTCCGCTGATCATTCAGCGCTTCTGCAATTTCGACGAGGAGCAGGTCGAGGAGATCGTCCAGGCGCGTGACATCTGGTTCCGCGAACGAACCCTCCTTTCCGATCAGCTCGATCCCCTCGTCTTCGGCGGTCTGAGCCAGCTCTCCTGGCAGGAGAGCGGTACATACACCATCCGCATCTCCGCCGATCCGAAGGAGAAACGTCCTTCCCGCCGGCTGATCTTCACGTTCTCCGCTTTCGCAATTTCCGGCCCGCAGAGAAACAATGTCACCTTCCTCGAATGGCTGAGTTTCTGAACAAGCCTTCCCTTTCCTCTTGTCCGCCGGAGCGGGGGCTCTCGGGAAAAAACAAAAAAAAACTAAATTCGAAATGGCGTTCGCATTCTGACTTTGCGATGCTATATTGTCTCAACATCATCTGGAATCAAAGGAGCATTCGAATGTCGGAACAGAGAAAAGCGGATATCGGCGTGATCGGACTGGCCGTCATGGGGGAGAATCTTGTTCTGAACATGGAGTCGAAAGGGTTCTGTGTCGCGGTCTACAACCGCAGCTGGGAACGGGTCGACTCGTTTATGAAGGGGCGCGCAAAAGGTAAAAATATTCTGCCGGCGGAATCCGTGGAGGAGTTCTGCTCCAAGTTGTCCTCTCCGCAGAAAATCATGCTGATGGTCAAGGCGGGGGCGGCGGTCGATTCCGTCGTGGAACAGCTGCTGCCCCATCTCGAGCGCGGCGATGTGGTGATCGACGGCGGAAACTCATGGTATGCCGATACGGAACGAAGAGTGAAGGCGCTTTCCGAACAGGGAATCCTGTTCGTCGGATCGGGCGTCTCCGGCGGAGAGGAGGGCGCTTTGCACGGTCCCTCGCTGATGCCCGGAGGAAACCCCGATGCCTGGCCGCTGATTCGGAACGTCTTTCAGAAAATCGCCGCCGTCGCTCCGGACGGTTCCCCGTGCTGTGAATGGATCGGCGGAGGTGGATCCGGTCATTTCGTGAAAATGGTCCATAACGGCATCGAATACTCCGATATGCAGCTGATCGCGGAGGCCTACGCTCTGCTGCGCGGTCTGCACGACTATCCCATGAAGGAGCTGGCCGGAATTTTCCGCTCCTGGAACCGCGGTCCCCTCGAAAGTTACCTGATCGAAATCACCGCGCAGATTCTGGAGACCACGGATCCGGAAACCGGACGGCCCATGGTGGATGTGATCCTCGACCGCGCCGGACAGAAGGGAACGGGAAAATGGACCGCGGAAACCGCTCTGGAACTCGGAGTTCCGGCTCCTACAATCGCCGAGGCCGTCTTTGCACGCGCCATGTCCGCGCAGAAGAGCGAACGCATGCGCGCATCGGAACTGTTCCCCGACCGCCGGAAGATCAATCCGCTTTTCCGCGAAGAACATCGGAAATCCCTGATCCAGTATGCGGAAGAGGCTCTTTACGCTTCGAAGATCTGCGCGTATGCTCAGGGGTTCCAGCTGATGAAGTCGGCATCGGAATCGTTCGGCTGGAATCTGAAGCTCGGGTCCATCGCGGCTATCTGGCGCGGCGGATGCATTATCCGTGCAAAGTTCCTGGACGACATCCGGAGAGCCTATGACGGAAATCGTTCCCTGGAGAACCTGATGGCCGATCCGTTCTTCCGCAAGGAGGTGCTTCGGTGTGAACGATCCTGGCGCTTCGCCGTCGCGGATGCGATCACCTATTCGATTCCGGTTCCGGCATTTTCCAGTGCGCTGGCGTATTTCGATTCCTGGAGAACCGCCCGTCTTCCCGCCGCGCTGATTCAGGCGCAGAGGGATTTCTTCGGCGCTCACACCTATGAACGGATCGACCGGAAAGAAGGAGAATTCTTCCATACAGACTGGAGCGGTCTCGGCGGTTCCGCAACATCAACCACATACAATGTGTAGAGGTGATTCATGAGAGCTTTTCTGATTCATTTGTTTTCCATGACGTTCCTGGCCGGTGTCCTGATCGGAAGTTCCTCCTGTTCGTTTTCCCGGGAGGATCTGCTGGAACTGGAAGCCGGCGAGCCTGCCGACATCACCGTGGAGGAACTCTATCAGCGAATGACCGCCGCAACCGATCCGAAAAAACTCTATGCCAATGCAAAAACCTACAAGCTCGTGCAGGAGGTGGAATCGGTTTCCGAACAGAAAAGCCGCGATTTCTACAACACGGTTGTCCTGTTCAAGAATCCGGATTCCGTCAAGCAGGTCTCGATCAAGAACGGAAAAGCCTTCCTGATGATCCTCTATAAAAACGGCGAGGCGTGGTACATCAATCCGATCAACATGAAAAGCCGCAAGATCCCTTCCGGAACTCCGCTGAACCTGGTTAAAACCTTCTCCAGCATGCTCAAGCCCGGGAATCAGTACCGGCAGATCTTCAAAACGGTGGAAATCGACATCTGCTATT
>DDJH01000127.1:68191-97675 GCA_002338895.1 Lentisphaeria bacterium UBA1829
TCTACATCGATGCGGAGACCTATCTGACACGAAAGCTCGAAACCATCCTCTACACCCAGGGCGGCGGACGTTCCCTCTACACCGCGATTTCCGAAGACTACGCATGGTTCTCCGGTGTGAAAATGGCAAAGAAACTTCTGGTGACCGTCGGAGGAAAAACCGATGTCACAAGGATCGTCTCCTTTGTGCTGAATCCCGATCTTCCGGATTCCGATTTCACGCTCACTGAACCCTGGATCTACGAAAAATAAAACGGAAAAACCGCTCCTTTCCCCCCTTCATCCGCTGAAAAAACATGTCCGGAACTGCGCAATGCGCAACGAAGGGGAGGGAAGGGAAAGAACAATCTTTCCGGATCAGAACAGATTCAAAATCCGTTCAATGGTGTCCCGCACCTCTGACCCGATCGCATCCCGGTCCGCCCGGACAAGCATGCCCGGAATGCTCAGAACCGAAAGAACCGCAAGAAGTTCTCCGTCCATCCGGCGGATCGGATACGAGAGCGTATCCACATGAAACCGGGCGGCGGGATCCATCGTTCCGGGATTGAAGGAGCAGCCGTCCCGCCGATAGTCGGCCAGACGCCGCTGCGCATCGGGTGTCTCCCCGGTCTCTCCGCTTTCCGCCGAGAAAACCGTTCCCACCGAAGTGGTGAAGTCGACCGGAGAGCGCGTTCCCGGCTCGGAAAACAGCGAATCGTCCCACGACGCCTGCGCAAAGCAGACATTCAGAAACTCCTCTCCGTCCCGGATCGAAAGTTTCACCGGATAACGGATCCGTTCGGCAAGCCGGCTGAGCAGCGGCTGAAATTTCCGGTAGCTCCATGGATCAAACCGTTTCTTCTGCACCATCCGGCAGAGATGCCATCCCAGATCATACCGGTTTCCGCGGAAGGCTTCCAGCCATCCCTTTTCCGCAAGTGTCGCAACAATGCGGTAACAGGTCGCCTGCGGTATCCCGAGCGCCTTCTGCAGTTCGGTGCGGCTGACCGCCCCCGGATGCGTCGCAATATATTCCATAACTTCTATCGCTTTTTCCAGCACCGGGATCCGATTCGAATCTGCCATGGTTTCCCCCCCCTCTCACTGTCGCAGTTGCCGGACTCAGAGAAGTTCGGCGGCGGCTGCCGCAAGCGGACTGCGTTCACTCTTCCGAAGTGTGATGTGTCCGTGGAGCGGAAGACCTTTGAAGCGGTCAACAATGTATGACAGACCGTTGCTGCAGGAATCCAGATAGACATTGTCGATCTGATAGGGGTCGCCCGTCAGAATCATTTTTGTCCCTTCGCCCGCGCGGCTGACGATGGTTTTCACCTCGTGCGGCGTCAGATTCTGCGCCTCGTCCACAATGACGAACTGTTTGGGAATGCTCCGTCCGCGAATGTAGGTCAGCGCTTCCAGTTCGAGTTTGCGGGTGCGTTTCAGTTCGTCGATCTGTCTTCGCACGACCTGGATGTCGTGCTTGTCGTTGCGGAGAAGGTATTCGAGATTGTCGTAGATCGGCTGCATCCAGACATCCAGTTTCTCATCCTTGCTGCCCGGAAGGTATCCCAGGTCATTCCCCATCGGAACGATCGGACGCGAAACCAGAATCCGGTCAAACTGATTGCGCTGCAGCGTGCATTCCAGCGCGGCGGCCAGCGCAAGAAGCGTTTTCCCGGAGCCCGCCTGGCCGACCAGCGTCGCCACCTGAATGGACGGATCCATCAGAATCGCCAGCGCCATCCGCTGCTCCTTGCTGCGCGGTGTGATGTTCCACGCCTTGTCGGAATACTCATGCGGAATGGCTTCGATCCGTTTCCCCCGTTTCCAGCCGAGCGCCGAACGCTTGGTCTCGTCCCGCAGAATGGCAAACTCATTCGGATAGAGAGTGTCCTCCATTTCCAGAAAGCCGTTCTTATAGAATTCATCAATCGCGGAGGCCGGAACATTCACTTCCCGCTCGCCGGTGAACAGTTCATCAAAATTGACCCGCTGACGCTCAAAATCCTCTACCGCAATCCCGAGACTGTCCGCCTTCAGACGCAGATTGATGTCCTTGGAAATCAGAATCACCACCGCGTCCGGATCCGCCTTGTGCAGCTGGAAGGCCACGCGAAGGATCCGATTGTCGGGCTGGCTCATGTCCATCCCTTCCACAACCGGTCCCGAGCCGGCGATCACCTGAAGAGTGCCGGCCGGTTTCCCGTTCCCGTTGTCGAGCGGAACTCCTTTGAAGAGGCTTCCCTTCTTCCGCAGTTCGTCCAGACGGCGGATCACCTGACGCGCATTGCGCCCAAGTTCATCCTGGTGCTTCTTGAACTTGTCAAGTTCTTCAATCACCGCCATCGGAATGACAACCCGATTGTCTTCAAACGATTCCAGCGCCTGGGCGCTGTACAGCAGAACATTGGTGTCAAGAACGTAGGTTTTCATGGCTCGACTCCTTTCGTTTTGATACACTGTTGTACCGGAAAACCGAAATTGCAAGCGTAAACAATTAAATTTTCCGAATTTTTCCCCGTCTTTCCGGTTTCTCCTGCCGGATTTTCTCCTTTTTTCGGAATTCGCTCGGAGAGAGACCGCATCGTTTCCGGAACTCCCCCGAAAAATGAAACTGCGAGGAATACCCCAGCTGAACCGAAATCTCCTTGATGGAAAAATCCGTATTGACAAGATACTCCTGCGCCCGGCGGATCTTGCGGCGGATCCAATACTCCCGCGGGGAAAGCCCCAGCTCCGTCCGGAACAGACGTCCCAGGGTGGACCGCCCGATCCGGAGCTCTGCGGCCAGACTCCCGAGATCAATCGGATCCGCCAGCTTTTTTTCCATTTCCCGTTGTGCCGATTCCACTGCCGCACTGTGTGCTTTCCGGAAGGGGCCGCGAAATGAACAGAGAATTTCCACCGTCCGCCCGATCAGTTCCGCCTCATGGGAGACGGTATCTTCCAGAAGAGTTCCGATCTTCCGGATCCGCTCCGTCAGTTCCGCCGGATTCCGGATCTCACGATGGACAACTTGAAGAAGATTCCGTTCCCGCAGTTCCTCCTCCAGATTCCGTCCGCAGATCTCCAGCACCAGTTTCCGGTACCCTGTCCGTTTGCCGCTTACCCCGAAACAATAGGGGGTCCCCGGCGGAATCAGCAGAACTCCCCCCGGACGAAGAGGAATCCGGCATCTCTCAAATTCGTATTCCAGTTCGCCCGAGAGAAGAAGGGCGACAATAAGAAAATTCTGTCCCCGCGTCCCGAACGCTTTCGGCAATCTCCGTTCCGCCTCCTCCACGCAATACGGATAAAAGCACGGTTCGAAATCTCCGCTCCCGTTCCAGAACCGGATGGACAGATATTCAAAGCCTTCCGTTTCCAAGTTCCTTGCTCCGTTGTTATATGCTTTATGAGCTGTTGTCGTATAGAATAATTCTTTTTCTCCTTGTTTTCAAGCCTTGAAATGATACTTTTCATATATTCCATCAATTTAAAAAAAGGAGGGTTTTCGATGATTTTGACATGCACCAGCGATACGGAACGAAAAAACCGTTACTGCCCGCCTGCTCTCGGAAACGGGGATCTGTCCATGCTGATCGACTATACCGGCGGATGCCGCCCCGCACCGTATTGCGAAGGCCGAATCGATTCCGGACTCTGGCGCGCCGGATTCCGCTACGATTCTCCCGGATTCGAAATGGTCCCGTTCGGCTTTTTCGAGCATCGGATCGCAAACGCAGGCCGCGTGCTCTCGTGGAAGCAGAGTCTGCATTTGACCGAGGCGTTTGTCGAATCGCTCTGCGTTTATGAGAACGGCGCGAACGTGCGTTCCCGGATCTACTGCCATCTCGAACACAATCTGATCGTGATCCGGAAACAGTTCTCCGGAACCGATTCGCTTCCGATGATCTTCTCCTTCGGGCCCAAACGGACAAAAACCGTTGCGCTTTCCGATACGAAAACCGCGTATGAGATCGATGCGTGGTCCGGTCTGCGCGGAACCATCTCGTTCTTCTCTCCCGATCCCTCCGTCAAAGTCTCCCGGACCGATACGGAGATCCTGCTCGAATCCTCCGCGCCCGATACGCTCTTCTTCCTCGCGTTCGACGACGACGCGGAAGCGTTCGCCCGTTCCCTTTCCGAAGAGGAGATCCGCGCCTCCCACACAGACGCATGGGCCCGCTTCTGGGCCGAGTCCACTCTGCCCGCCGGAGAGCTCCCGGAAAAAGTGAGACAGGCCGCCAGAACCTCCGAGTATCATCTCCGAATCTCTTCGACAAAATGGTCGATTCCGACAGGAATCTATCCTTCGCACTGGGCCGGCCGCTATTTCGCGTTCGATGAGTTCTTCCCGCTGGAGGGACTTCTCGCTTCCGGACATCGGGAGCTGGCTCGGAAAATCACCCGGTTCCGGCTTTCCCAGCTCGATGCCGCACGGAAACGCGCCTATCAGTATTTCTCTTCCAAGGGAGAGGGCGATGCGATCCGCATCGTCTGGGAAACGCTCGAAGAACCCGGAATCGAAGGCGCTCCCGCCGGTTTCTGGCTGGAACACATCTTCCACATGGCAAATGTCGCTCTCGGCGCCTGGCACTGCTCCGGGGAGGGGGAGGATTTGGATTTCCTGCACGAAGTCTGGCCCCTGATCCGCGGATGCGCCGAATTCTACCGGGTCTTCTCCGTCGAAGAGAAGGAAAAAGGACGTTTCGTCGTTGGAAAGTGTACCGATCTTGAACGACTCGGCGCCGCCCGCGAAAACGCGTTCATGACCACCTGCGGCGTGATCGCCACCTTCCGCGCCGCCGCCGATGCCGCGGAACGGATGCAGCTCGATCCGGAACTCAGAACAACCTGGCGCTCCCTCGCCGGAAAACTGACCGAAACTCTCCCGCAGAACGATCGCGCCTATCTCCCCTATCCCGGATGCCCCGATCAGAGCATCGGGCTCTTCAGCGGAATCTTCCCCTATGGAAATCTCCATGCCGACGATCCGAAACAGCGTGCCGCCATTGAAAATTTCTGCGCAACCGAACAGAAATTCGGCAACATGTATCCCATCGGAAAATCCGTCTGCACCTGGTATGCCGGCTGGAAGGCGATCGTCTTCCGGCGCATCGGAGAGATCGAAAAGGCAAAGGCCGTTCTCTCTCTCGCCGCCGATGAAACCGGATGTTTTTCCGAGGTCTTTGAAATCTATGAGACCGGTCACCATCCATGGTTCTGCACCGGAGAAGGCATCCTTCTTCAGGCAATCTGCGAAACCTGGAAGCCGGATGGAAAATCCTCCGCCCGCTGATCGTCAGACAAAAAAAGAGCTCGTTATCTGATTTGCCCCTTGTGTGTTCATCCACAGGCAGTTTCGAGCTCCGCAGAATCCGCGTTTCTCCACCGCACCCGCGGCGGAAATACAAAGAATTTGAATAAAAAACGGGGAAAGTCATCGACTTTCCCCGTCTGTTTTTATTGATCAGTGTTTGGAGAGCGCCATGGCCATGTTGTCCATCTCCTGGAGAACAATGCCCGTTCCGTTCGCCACCGCCTTCAGAGGATCTTCCGCGACAAAGACCGGAAGGCCCGTCTCTTCGGAGATCAGACGGTCGAGTCCGCGCAACAGCGATCCTCCTCCCGCCAGCATGATTCCCCGGTCGATCAGGTCCGACGCCAGTTCCGGCGGACATTTTTCCAGCGTTCCGCGAACCGCCTCCACAATGCTCGTGACCGGTTCCTGAAGCGCCGCGCGGATCTCGTGCGAAGAAACATTGATCGCCTTCGGCATCCGGGACACCAGATCGATTCCTTTCACCTCCAGGAAAATCTCCTGATCGTCCTCCGCCGGATACGCGCTTCCGATCCGGATTTTGATATCTTCCGCCGTCCGCGCTCCGATAATCAGGTTGTAGACCCGTTTCAGATGCTGGGAGATCGCTTCATCCATCTCGTCTCCACCCACGCGGACACTTTTCTTTTCCACGATTCCGGCCAGAGAAATCACCGCCACTTTCGGAGTCGCNNACTTCCGTGGTCCCCCCACCGATATCCACGATCATGCTGCCGGTCGGTTCCGACACCGGAAGGCCGACTCCGATCGCGGATGCCATCGGCTCCTCAATCAGGAAGATGTCTCCCGCCCCGGCCCGTTCCGCACTGTCCTTCACCGCGCGCGTCTCCACCTCCGTGATCCCCGACGGCACCGCGATCAGAACCCGCGGACGGATCAGACGGCTCCGCGGAGGAAGAATCTGCTTGGCTTTCTCAATAAAGTGGCGGAGCATGACCTCGGTCGTTTCAAAGTCCGCAATCACGCCGTATTTCATCGGGCGGAGAGCCATGATGTTTTCCGGCGTTCTGCCGAGCATTTTCTTCGCGTCGTCTCCGACCGCAAGCGCCTCGTGCGTGGTTTTGCTGATCGCGACCACAGACGGCTCGGAAAGCACGATGCCCCTGTCCTTCAGGTAGACCAGACAGTTGGCAGTTCCAAGGTCGATTCCAATATCGCTTGATAAAAATCTTGCCAGTTTTTGTCGAAGCATCGTTTCCCTCTCCGATTGTTCCTGCTGTTATTTCGTTAGACGGGCGGGGACATGGGTGTGACGGATCATGTCCTCGAACACCTCCCGGTCGCGGATCAGCTCGCTCTTCCCGTCGTGGATCAGCACTTCCGCCGGACGGAGACGCCCGTTGTACTGATAGCTCATCCCGAATCCATACGCTCCCGCGTTCTCCACCACGATCAGATCCCCTTCGGCAATGTTCGCCGGAAGTTCACGCTCCTTGACCCAGAAGTCGGTATTCTCGCAGAGCTGCCCGCAGAGTCCGAGCTTTTCCCGCGGACAATCCTCTTTCCCGTCTACATAAATATGATGGTAGGATCCGTACATCGCCGGACGCACCAGCGTGTTCATCCCGATGTCCGTCCCGATGATTTTCCGGTACGATTCCTTGATCGAATGGACCCGCCCGATCAGCCATCCCGCGTTCCCGACAAAATAACGGGCCGGTTCCAGCTTCAGCTGCGGTTTCTTCATCTGATACTCTTCCGCTTTCCGGCTGAACATCTCCGCCGTCAGGCGCGCCGCCTTCTCCAGATCAAGCGCCGGTTCCCCCGGTTTGTACGGAATGCCGAGACCTCCTCCAAGATCCACAAACTCAAAGTTGATTCCCAGCTCCCTGGATACCTTCCCGATGATGTCCATCAGCAATCCCGTCACAAACGGGAAATACTCCGCATCCGTAATGCACGACCCTGTCATCATATGTGCGCCGAACCGTTTCACTCCGGCCTCTTTCGCCATCCGGTAGGCGTCCATCACCTTGTCGGGATGAATGCCGAATTTTGCTCCCGGCCCCGCATTCGTCACAAAGTCTCCCACATTGCTCTTCCCGTAGCCGGGATTGATGCGGAACGAAAGAAGTTCCGGGGTCCCGTACCGCAGAAGCCGCGGAAGAATGGAAAGATCGTCCAGATTGAAAATCACTCCGGATTCCAGCCCCTGCCGGATGTCCTCATCCGAAAGGAAGTTCCCGCTGAACATCACGTTCTCGCCGGTCAGACCCACGCTTTTGGCCAGAAGAATTTCATTGACGCTTGCGCAGTCCGCTCCCGCCCCCTCCTGGCGCAGGATGTTCACAATCGCCGGATTGTTGCAGCATTTCACTGCGTAGAACATCTTGAAATCGGGGTAGTATTTCTCAAACGTCTGCCGGACTTTCCGGAAGTTCGAGCGGATTTTCTCCTCATCGTAAACGTAGGTCGGGGTTCCATACTGGTCGGCTAGTTCTTTGACGGAGACTCCGCCAATGTAAATCTGCCCATTCCTGATTTCCATAAAAAAGCTCCAATCTTCATGATATTTTACAGTATTCTAGCACGGATTTGCAGGAAAAGCAAGAAAAAACCGCAGAAAAAGGGGGGTTTTTGGGTTTTTTATGATCCGGAAGCGTTGGTGGTCCGGTTTTTCTCTTCCCGGAACGGATGCGCAAAGAGGGCGTTTCGGAGAAGTGAAATTTGCAATTTTTATGAAATGCGTGTAAATTATCCGGAATGTCCCGGCGCCGCGGAAGGGTCGGCTCCGGAGAAAAAACACCCAACCTGACTTGAGGGAGAATCGAAAAAAATGGGAAGACCTATGAGTGTGGCCGTCGCCGGAGCCACCGGTGCTGTCGGCGTCGAAATGATCAAAACCCTGGAGAACAGAAATTTCCCCGTTTCCTCCATTAAACTGCTCGCCTCCGCGCGTTCCGCCGGAAAGAAAATGAAATTCAAGGGCGAGGAGATCACCATCGAGGAGATGAAACCGGAATCCTTCAAAGGGGTCGATATCGCTCTCTTCAGCGCAGGATCCGATATTTCCAAACTCTATCGTCAGGCCTGTGTCGACGCCGGATGCGTCATGATCGACAATTCCAGCGCATTCCGCATGGAAGAGGATGTCCCGCTGGTGATCCCGGAGATCAACCCGGAGGATGCGTTCCTGCATCACGGGGTCATTGCCAATCCGAACTGCACAACCGCGATCATGGCGGTCGCCGTCTATCCTCTGCACAAGGCGAAAGGACTCAAACGTCTGATCGCGTCCACCTACCAGGCCGCGTCCGGCGGCGGAGCGCCCGCCATGCAGGAACTGCTGGATCAGACCCGCGAGGTCCTCAACGGCGCCGAACGGGTGGAAGCCAAAGTCATGGCGCAGCAGATCGCATTCAATCTGTTCCCCCATATCGACTCCTTCCAGCCGAACGGATATACCAAGGAAGAGCTCAAGATGGTGAACGAGACGCGCAAGATCATGCATATCCCGAACCTGATGCTCTCCTGCACAAGCGTCCGGGTGCCGGTGATGAGAGCGCATTCGGAATCGCTGAACCTTGAATTCGAACAGGAGATCACGCCGGAAGAGGCGCGCGAAATCCTCTCCAGGGCGCCGGGCGTGGTGGTCCGCGACGATCCCGCAAACAAGATCTATCCGATGCCGATCGACGCAACCGGAAAATATGACGTGATCGTCGGACGCATCCGGCAGGATATTTCCCGGAACGACAAGCGCGGTCTCGAACTCTTTGTCTCCGGCGACCAGCTCCTGAAAGGGGCGGCGCTCAATGCCGTGCAGATCGCCGAAGTGCTGAACGGTCGGTGACGCCGGTGGCGGCAGAACCGGAAAAGCGGACCGGAAACTGGACCGGGGCTCTTTCCATGGTGCTGCCGCTGCTCTGTCCGCTCTGCGGGAGAGGCGTTCCGTTCGACGGAAGTGCAAACATGTTCTGCACGGAGTGTCTGCAGCGGATGCCGATGATCCGGGGAAAGGTCTGCCGGACCTGCGGAGCGGAGGCGGACGGGATCTTGGAATCGTGTTCGGAGTGCATGAACGCGCCAAAGCCTCCGTGGACAAAAGCGTATGCGCTTTTCAAGTACACGGACGGGGTGCGGGAGTGCATTCACCGTTTCAAGTATCGCGGACAGACGGAACTGGCCAGGCCGCTGGGACGTCTCGCCGCAGGTCTGCTGAGCGAATCGGCTCCCCTCTACGACGCCGTTGTTCCCATCCCGCTGCACTGGAGCCGCTTCCTCCGGCGGGGCTACAATCAGTCGGCGCTTCTGGCGGGNNATCCCCGTCCGACGGCTCCTTCGACGAAAACTGCGCACGCCGCGACAGGCTTTCCTGACAAGAAAAGAAAGAATTTTAAATATTCAGGGCGCTTTTTCAATTTTTCATTCGACAGCGACGGAAAAGCGTAGTATATTACTCCTGGATGATGTTATGACGACCGGCGCCACGCTCCGCGAGGCCGCCGGAGTGTTGCTGAACCGCGGCGCTGCACGAGTGGACGTTCTGGTCATCGCCCGAAGACAAAGGATTTAAAAAATGGCTTTTTTCAAGAAATCGAAATACTCGACATTGAGTGCCCTTCCCAGACAGGAGGACCCCCTGAAGCGCAAGGATATTCCCGAAGGCCTCTGGGAAAAATGCAAAAAATGCGATGCGACCATTTTTACAAAACAGAAGGAAAGCAATCTGTATATCTGTCCGCACTGCGGGTATCACAATCCGATGCCCGCTCCGCAGCGGATTGAACTGCTGACCGATCCGGGATCCTTTGTGGAAATCGACGCCAATGTGGAATCGGTGGACACTCTCAAGTTCGAAGGCGTTTCGTCCTACACGTCCAAACTGGAATCCAATAAGAAGAAGACCGGGCTGAGAGACGCGATCATCTGCGGACACGCGAAGCTGGACGGCCGGCCTTATGCGCTGGGCGTGATGGATTTCCGCTTCCTCGGAGCCAGCATGGGCGCGGTGGTCGGAGAAAAGGTGACCCGTCTGGTGGAGTTTGCTACGGCACATCATCTGCCCCTGGTGATCGTGACCGCGTCCGGCGGCGCACGGATGTATGAGGGGATGATCAGTCTGATGCAGATGGCCAAGACCAGCGGCGCACTTCAGAGACATGCCGCGGCGCATCTGCCGTATATCGTGATTATGACGCATCCGACAACCGCGGGAGTGACCGCAAGTTATGCGTCGCTCGGCGATCTGATCCTTGCGGAACCGGAGGCGCTGATCGGCTTCGCGGGACCCCGCGTGATCAAGGATACCACGCAGGCGCAGCTGCCGGAAGGATTCCAGACGTCGGAGTTCCTGCTGAAGAAAGGACTGATCGACAAGATCATTGATCGAAAAAATTTGCGGACAGAATTGTCGCTTTGCCTTGAATATTTCGCAAAAGCGAGTATAGTTCCAAACAATAAAAAGCAGAAAGCTTAAAAGACGGTATTTTTTGTCGTCGCATCGGACCTCGTGCGCTGAAATCCCGTGAACGGGTCAGGCGGGGAACCGAGCAGCCATAAACGAAGGTTTCAGGTGCTGCGGGGAATCTGGTGCGGCGGCTCTTTTTTTGCATGCAGAAAAAAAGGGAGTGTGTGGGTATGAACAGAATCGACGGACGTCCGTACAATTATCTTCGCAGAGTCAGAATCACGCCGAACTACCTGTCGCATCCGGCCGGATCGGTGCTGGTGGAAATGGGCGGAACGAAGGTCGTCTGCTCGGTGACCGTGGAACAGGGCGTGCCCGGATGGATGAGAGCCCAGGGCGTCTCCGGCGGATGGGTCACTTCGGAATACGGAATGCTCCCCGCTTCCACGCATGCCCGCAACCAGAGAGAGGCCAGCCGGGGAAAACAGGGCGGAAGAACAATGGAGATCCAGAGACTGATCGGACGCAGTTTCCGTTCGGTGATCGACCTCAAGGCCCTCGGACCGAACACGGTCTATATCGACTGCGATGTGATTGATGCGGACGGGGGAACCCGGTGCGCAAGCATCACCGGAGCGTCCGTCGCTCTCCAGATCGCATTCCGGAACCTGGTGGAGAAAAAGGTGCTGCACAAGTTCCCGATGCGCGAAAATGTGGCGGCGGTCAGCGTCGGAATGAAAGAGGGGGAGGTGCTGCTCGACCTCTGCTACGAGGAGGACTCGTCCGCCGATGTGGATATGAACGTGGTGATGACGGAGTCCGGAAAAATCGTCGAAGTGCAGGGAACCGCCGAAGAGGTGCCGTTCTCCCGCGAGGAACTCAACAAGATGCTGGACACCGCTCAGCACGGACTCGAACGGCTCTTCTCCTTTCAGCGGGCCGCGCTCGGGCAGGAGGATCCGAAAAAGCGCGAACCGCGCGTCCCGCTCGGCAATATCGGAGCGGCTCTGGAAAGTCTGAATCTCTGATCCGGACGTGATGAAGCTCCGGAAAGCTCTGGGTGACGGCGGCTGGGGATGGGTTCCCGGCGTCTATTTCGCGGAAGGTCTGCCGTTCGCTGTCGCAACCTGCGTTTCCATGGTGATGTTCTCCAGTCTCGGAATGTCCAACAGCGCAATGGCGTTCTGGACCGGAGTGATCGGACTGCCGTGGAGCTTGAAGTTCCTCTGGGCTCCCCTGATGGACGCGCACGGAACCAAGCGGAGATGGATGCTCGCCGCCCAGATGGCGATCGCTCTGAGTTTTGCCGCCATCGCATTCGTGTTCCGCTCGGGCGGGGCGGACGGATGGCTGATCGCCTGCTTCCTGCTGACGGCATTCTGCTCCGCAACCCATGATATTGCCGCGGATGGATATTACATGATCGCGCTGGATCCCCATGCGCAGGCGGTCTGTTCGGGGTTGCGAAATATCTTCTACAAATGTGCGATGCTCGCCGGACAGGGGGGGCTTGTGATGCTGGCCGGGGCGCTCAACCGCGCGGGTGTTCCGGAACGGTCCGCCTGGATGTGGGCAATGGCGGGTGCGGCGGTCGGAATGGTGATTTTGTTTTTCTGGCATCTTGCGGCAACGCCGGTGGTGGAACGGACGAGAAACCGGATAGAGGAGGAAAAAGACGGTTGTCCGCCGGTTCGTTTTGCGGAGTCCTTCCGGAGTTTCTTTCTGCGGGAAGGCGCCTGGCGGGCGGTGCTGTTCCTGTTCTTCTACCGGTTCGCGGAGGCGCAGCTCGGAAAGATGACCGTGCCGTTCATGCTGGCACCGCGCGAGGCGGGGGGACTGGGACTGACGATCGAACAGCAGGGAATGATTTACGGAAGCGCGGGAAGCTGCTGTTTCCTGGTCGGAGGGTTCTTTGCCGGTGTGGCAGTTGCCCGGTTCGGATTCGGAAGGTGTCTTTGGATGATGGCGCTGGCGCTGAATGCGCCGGATCTGTTCTATGTGTGGCTCTCGTTTTCGCAGCCGTCGGTGGCGGTCTCCGGAGTCTGCATCGCGCTGGAGCAGTTCGGTTACGGTCTGGGATATATGGCGCATATTCTTTTCATGGTGCAGTTCGCCAACCGGAGCGGCGCGTATAAGACCAGTCACTTCGCGCTGATGACCGGAATCACGATTCTCGGAATGACGCTGGTCGGAATGGCTTCCGGCGTGATTCAGGAGGGGTTCGCCCGGTTCGGGGCTGCGTTCGGGGAAGGGGCGGGATACCGCGGATTTTTCCTGTGGATCTGTCTGTGCACGATTCCGAGTTTTCTGACGGTCCGTCTGATCCGTCCCGTCCTGGATGACCGCTTCGGGAAAAAAGAAGAAAGCATCGCCGAATAACCGCTTTTCCACACACGGAGAAGCATGCTTCGGAAAACAAAGAAAAAACCCGCCGGAATCCGGCGGCTTTCTCTTCCGATTCGTTTGCGGAAGAGTTACTTTTCGTAGGCTTCCACTTCCCAGAGGGAGTAGCCGTATCCAGTGGCGCGTTTGATGCCCTGGATGCGGATATAACGGGTTTTCCGGGGAGAAATCTGAATGGTTTCGGAGGCGTTCGGTTTGCCGTCGGTTTTCCGGAAGACTTCCGTGAATGCCTTGCCGTCGTCGGAGAACTGGATCGTGTATTCCTTTCCGGCGGCCTGTTCCCATTTCAGAATCAGTTTGCCGATGGTTTTTTCGCTGCCGAGATCCAGCTGGATCCATTCATTGTCCGTTCGCGCGGATCCCCAGCGGGTTTGGTGATTGCCGTCCACCGCGTTGGCGGCGGCCATGCTGCCCTGTTTGGAACTGGCGGTCGCCTTTGCTCCGAGCGCCAGATTGCCGGTCGGCGGATAGACCATGACTTCCCAGAGGGAGTAGCCGAACTGCGAAGCGCGTTTTCGGCCGAGAATCCGGATGTAGCGGGTTTCCTGCGGTTTAACCTGGAAGATTTCGCGGGCGCCCCGTTTACCGTCGGTGACGGTGTGGACATCGGTAAAGTTCTTCCCGTCCATGGAGAACTGCACGACATAGTTCTTTCCGGCGGCGGCCTCCCAGTCCAGACGGATCATGCCGACCGTTTTCGGTGTTCCGAGATCCAGCAGAAGCCATTCGTTGTCCGTGCGTTTGGATGCCCAGCGCGTGTTGCCTTTTCCATCCGCCGCGTTACCGGGAACCAGTCCGGCCGATTCCCAGGAGCTCGCGGTCGCCTTTGCACCGAGTGCCAGATTTTTCATCTCTTCTCCGGAGACTCCCCAGGTGACGGCAAGAGCCGCCGCACAGAGTACCAGCATTGTCTTTTTCATCTGATCTTCTTTTCCGGGTGTTTTGATCCCTGTTTTGTTGCGGAAAACTATAGCAAGAATTATTATTTTTTCAAGCTTTTTGATAGAATTTCTTATTTTGGGAGTCTGGCGGCGTTCACAGGAAAAGAGGAAAAAAACGCTTTTTTCGCGATATTTTGGGGAATTGATTCGAATTTCCGGAAATATGGAGTATCTTTTCCCCGGATTGTGGAGAATTTCTTGAGAGGGAGAAACGTTCAATTATGCTGATTACTAGCGTCAAGAATCCGAAGATCAAACGGGTCTGCGCCCGTTTTTTTCGGCGGGAACGCGACCGCGAAGGCGTGACCGTCCTTGAAGGCTACCGCGAACTTTCCCGGGCCATGGATGCGGGAATCAAACTGACCGAAGTGTATCACTGCCCGGCATTCTACCTGGGCGAACATGAGGGGGAACTGATCGCCCGCGCCGAAAAGCAGGGGGCGGAAATTTACGAGACCGCGCCCGAGGCTCTCTCCAGAATGGCGTATCGCGACCGCCCCGAAGGACTGATCGCTCTGGCCGTCATGCGCCATAAGGGACTGGAGGAGATGCCCGTGCTCCCGAACGGACTCTATCTGGTGGCGGAAACAATCGAAAAACCGGGAAATCTCGGATCCATGCTCCGGAGCGCGGATGCGGTGGGCGCTACCGGTATGATCGTCTGCAACCGGCAGACCGATGTGTTCAATCCGAACTGCATCCGCGCCAGCACGGGGGCGATCTTCTCCGTGCCGCTGGCCGAGACCAGCAGCGAAGAGGCGGTGGAATGGTTCCGGAAAAACGGAATCCTGACGCTTGCGGCAAGTCCTCATTCAAAGGAGGTTTATACGGATGTCGATATGACGCGCGGAATCGCAATCGTGGTCGGCGCGGAACAGTACGGCCTCACGGAGTACTGGATGAAGAATGCGGATATCGGGGTGGTGATCCCGATGCTCGGACGGATGGATTCCCTGAATGTCGCCACCGCCGCGACCATTCTGCTTTATGAAGCCGCGCGTCAGCGGAAATGGACCGCAAGCCGCATGGGATAATTTGGAAATTCTGATTGGAAATGAGACTGGTATGAAACAAATTCAAGTATTGAAGCAGGGCTGGCGCTTCCGCCGGACCGATTCCGATTCCTCCGCGCCGTCGCTGGACGACTCCTCCTGGGAGCGCGTGGAGGTCCCGCACGACTGGGCCATCCGCGGTCCCTTCGATTCCCGGAACGACTTCTATTCCACCCGGATCGTGCAGGACGGCGAAACAACCGAAACCCCCCACTACGGCCGTACAGGCGGACTGCCGCATATCGGTGTCGGGTGGTATCGTCTCCGCTTCACCCTGCGCCCGGAGGACAGAGGAAAACGCATCTTCCTCGAATTCGACGGAATCATGAGCCGGTCCACGGTGTTCGTCAACGGAAAGAAAGCGGGCGGACGGCCGTATGGATACTCCTCGTTCTCCCTGGAGATCACGCCGCTGGTGGAGTGGGAGAAGGAGAATCTGCTTGCGGTCCGGGTGGCGAATCCGGAACAGGCGTCCCGCTGGTATCCCGGCGCGGGAATCTATCGCGAGGCGCGGCTCCTTGTTCTCGAACAGGAACATTTCAACTGGTCCGGAATCCGAATCTGGAACCGGACGATGGAGCCGGAGAAGGCGAGGGCGTCGGTTGAAGTCGAGGTCGATTACGCCGGAGAGGAGTGCCGGGTTGAACTGACGGTTGCCGATCCGGCCGGGACCGTCGTTTTCCAGTCCGCCTTTTCCGGAAAGCAGACCGCGTTCGAACTGGAAAATCTCCGGCTGTGGACGCCGGAAACACCGGAACTCTACTCGTTCCAATTCCGGCTGATGAAAAACGGGGAACTCCGGGATGAGCAGGTCGTCGCATACGGATTCCGCTCGGTCCGCTTCGATGCGGAGAAGGGAATGTTCCTGAACGGAAAGCCGTATTATCTGAAAGGAGTCTGTCTGCATCACGATCTCGGTCCGCTGGGAGCGGCGTTCTCCCTTCCCGCGCTCCGCCGGCAGCTCCGTCTGCTGAAGGGTATCGGGTGCAATGCGATTCGGACCTCTCACAATCCCCCGGATCCGAAACTGCTCGATCTCTGCGATTCAATGGGGTTCGCGGTGATGGACGAGGCGTTCGATGCGTGGAAAGAGGGGAAAATCGTCAACGATTACAGCAGTCTGTTCCCCGAATGGCATGAACGGGACCTCGGAGACATGATCCGCCGTGACCGGAATCATCCCTGCATCATCCTCTGGAGCATCGGAAACGAAATCAACGAGCAGGGCAGCCCGGATGGATGGAAAATTGCAAAGGAGCTCGGAGAGATCTGTCACCGGCTGGATCCCTCCCGTCCGGTGACCGCCGGACTCGACCGCCCCGATGCCGGAATCCCCAACCATTTCCCCGAATCGCTCGACATCATCGGGTGGAACTACAAGCCGCACCGCTATCCGGAGTTCCACAAGATCTATCCCACGATCCCGCAGTACGGAAGCGAAACCGCCTCCACGGTCAGCTCCCGCGGAGAATATTTCTTCCCGGTGGAACAGGGACCCGAATGGCATTTCCATCCGAACACCCAGTGCTCCTCCTACGATCTGGAGTTCCCGCCGTGGGCGAGCACGCCGGACCGGGAATTCAAAATGCAGGACGCCTGCCCGTGGATCTTCGGCGAGTTTGTCTGGACCGGTTTCGACTATCTCGGAGAGCCGACTCCCTATAACGCCCACTGGCCGGCGCATGCGTCGTATTTCGGAATTTTCGATCTGGTCGGTCTGCCCAAGGACCGTGCATGGCTCTATGCCGCGCGCTGGTCGGGAAAACCGGTCCTGCATCTGCTGCCGCACTGGACCTGGCCCGGACGGGAAGGGGAACAAACTCCGGTGCATGTCTATACCAGTTACGACAGGGTGGAGCTGTTCGTGAACGGGAAATCCGCCGGAGAACGGGTAAGGAACGCTTCCGAATACCGACTGGTCTGGAACGATGTGGTGTATCAGCCCGGCGAGATTCGCGCCGTTGCGCGGTCCGCTTCCGGGGAGGCAATCGCGGAAGAGCGGATCGTCACCGCCTCCGCAGGAGTGAAACTCGTCATCCGCGCGGACCGGACGGAACTTCGCGCCGATGGAGAGGATCTGGGATTCCTGACCGTTTCCGTCGTGGATGAACAGGGAACCCTGCAGCCGTCGGCGGATCATCCGGTCCGCTTCACGGCGGAGGGGGAGGGATCGTTTGTCGCGGCAGGAAACGGAAACTCCATTTCCACGGAGGATTTCTACTGCGGAACCATGCGGGCATTCCATGGACAGTGCGTCGGAATCGTCCGGGCGGGAAAAGCCGCCGGGACCATCCGGATCACCGTTTCCGCCGACGGACTGGAAAAAGCCGAGCTGGAACTCCCCGTCCGCTGAAGCCGCCCGGATCCACGTTCTCCCCGGAACATTACTTTTTGGCTATTTTGACGGATTCGCGGAAAAACAACCTTGAAAATTGTTTTTCCCATGCCTATATTGAGAGGCAGACCGCCGATTCCGAAAAGAGTGAACCGAGGAGAATTCATGATCCGCTTTCTGTTCGTTTTCCTGCTGCTGTTTGCGCCGGGTTTGCTCCCGTCTTCCGAGAAAAATTCTCCGGTTCGGGAGAGCCCGCGCGGAAAGGTGGAGGACGCCGTCTTTCTCCGCCGTGTGTATCTGACCGCCGCCGGCCGGATCCCGAGTGTTCCCGAGGCCCGCGCGTTCCTTGCCGATACCAGTCCCGATAAACGTTCCCGGCTCATTGACCAGCTGCTGGAATCGGAGGAGTTTGCCGATCTGCTGGCCATGCGTCTGGCGGATCTGCTGCGGATCAAGTCGGAATTCCCGATCAATCTCTGGCCGAACGCGGTTCAGGCGTGGCATCGGAAGATCCGCTCCGATCTGCTGGCCGACCGCTCCTGGAAGGAGATGCTGGAGGAGATGCTGACCGCTTCCGGTTCCAATTTCCGGGTTCCTGCGGCCAATTTCTTCCGGGCCTCTCCCGACCGCACGCCCGAAGGTCTTGCCGCCATCACCGCGCAGACCGTGCTGGGGTGCAATCTGGAAAAACTGCCGGATGAACAGAAAAAACGGTTCGCCGCCTTCTTCTCGCGAATCCGTTACAAAAGCACCGACGAGTGGAAGGAGGAGATTGTCTATACCGATCCGGCTCCGGCCGTGCTCCGGGCGGCGCTGCCCGGTGGTGAGGTGCGGACCATTCTTTCGCCGGACAGTGATCCGCGCCGCATCCTCGCCGATGAACTGCTGAAGCCGGACTCCGGATTCGCCGAAGCCGCGGTCAACCGGGTCTGGTGCTGGATCTTCGGACGCGGAATCTATCCCGATCCGGACGATCTGCCGGCGGAGAGGAAGGATCCCCGTCTGAAGGAGCTGACCCGTGTGTTCCGGGAGTCCGGGTACCGCTTCCGTGAACTGTACCGCCGGATCCTGAATGCGGAACCGTTCCAGTCGCCGGTCGGAACGGCGGAACAGGAGGCGGAGGGGAGAGCCTATCCGATTCACCGTCTGGAGGCNNTCTGGAGGCGGAGCTGCTGATCGACGCTCTGGCCGCCGCAACCGGGGGATACGACCGGTATATGAGCGTGATCCCGGAACCGTTCACCTTCCTGCCCGCCCGGACCCGCGCCGTGACGATCGCGGATGGAAGCATGTCCTCCGGCGTGCTCGACAGCTTCGGGCGTCCGCCCCGCGATTCGGGAAAATTTTCCGAACGGAGAAACGCCATCACGGATTCCCAGAGACTCTATCTGATGAATTCCGGGACTCTGCATCAGAGGATCTCGCGTCTTCCGGGGCGGCTCTTCGGGAAACGGAAGCTGAACGACCGTCAGCGGATCGATCTTTTCTATCTCCGGATCCTCTCCCGCTATTCGACGCGGAAGGAGCGCGAAGCGATTCTCGCCTACCGGAAATCGCTGCCGCCGAAACAGCGGTGGAATGTCTGGCGGGACCTCGCCTGGGTCCTGATCAACTCCAAAGAGTTCCTTTATTATCACTGAGAACGAGGTGCGCATGAACCGACGAGATTTTCTGAAACTTCTGGGAAGCTGCGCCGCTTTCACCCTTCTGAAACCGGAACTGACCGCGCTGCCGTCTCTGCGCAGAACCCCGTGCGCCCGTTCCGTGATCGAACTCTGGATCTGGGGAGGCCCCTCCCATCTGGAAACCTTCGATCCGAAACCGGACGCGGGAACGGACTACAACGGGGGATTCGGCGATATTCCGACCAACGTCCCCGGAATCCGGATCAGCGAATTCCTTCCGAAACTGGCGCGTCAGGCCGACAAGTTCTCCATCATCCGCAGTCTCACCCACGGCATCAACGCCCACGAGACCGCAACCTATCTGATGCAGACCGGACGCATGCCCGGCGGCGGAATCACCTATCCCGCCATCGGCGCCGTGATCGCCATGATGAAAAAAGACTCCTACAAGGGAAAGCTCCCCCCCTATATCGCACTGACCACCAACAAGGGCCGCTTTTCCGAAAACGGATTCCTCAGCGATGTCTACAAACCCCTTGCCACCGGAAGCAATCCGAATGCCTCCCGTTTCCAGGTGGATGGATTCGTCCCTCCCGGCGGTCTCTCGCAGAAGCAGTTCGCCGACCGGCTGAAACTCGCCCGCGAACTGGATACGCTCGGCGCGTCTCTGCCCGATCATCCCGAGTTCCGGGCATTCGACCGCGCAACGGAGGAGGCGCTCGCGGTCATTCAGGGAAGCGATGCGCAGGCGTTCGATCTCAATCGCGAATCCGCAGAGATGCGCGAACGGTATGGGAGGAACACGTTCGGACAGTGCTGTCTGGCCGCCCGGAGACTCGTCGAAGCGGGGGTCCCCTACATCACAATCAATGCCCAGGGATGGGATACGCATAAACGGCATTTCGAATCCATGAAACGTCTGGCTCCGCAGTTCGATCAGGGAGTCGCCGCTCTGCTGGAGGACCTCGCGGAAAAAGGGCTTCTCGACTCCACGCTGATCTGGTGCACCGGTGAGTTCGGACGCAAACCCAAAGTCGATTTCGGCGAACCCTGGAACGGCGGACGAAATCACTACGGCGACTGCTTCTCCGTGATGGTCGCCGGCGGCGGCTTCGCCGGCGGANNGGACGCGTTCTCGGAGAGTCCGATGCCCGCGGTGAACACCCGGTCAGACGGCCGGTCCATCCGGTGGATCTGCTCTGGAGCATCTACGAGCTGGCCGGAATCGATCCCGCTGCGAAAATGCCCAATCCCCGCGGTCTTGATCTCTCCATCCTGCCCCCGGATGGCGGAAAGAACAAAATTCGCGAACTGTATCGGAAAGGAGAGGCGGTATGAACGGAAAAATCGTTTCTCTTGTGTGCCTGTTCGCAATGGCGTTTTCCTGTCCGGCGCTTCACATCGGCTATCTGCTGCCCGCAGGGGGACGGCGCGGAAGCGAGGTGGAACTGCTGGTCGGCGGTCAGCAGTTCTGGGGACTGAAGGGGGCGCTGATCTCCGGAGAGGGCGTCTCGGTCACAAGCGTGGAGTTCATTCGCGGATTCCCGTATCCGGCCTCCTCCCAGCGCAAATACATCATGAGCTGGCTGCGGGCAATCCGCAAGGGGGAGCCGGAGCGGCCGCCCCNNCCGCCCCTGCCGGAGGATACTTCCGGATGGATGAAGCATCCCTATTATGAGAAAATCAATGCGCTGGAACCGCTTCAGATGGAGCAGATGCTGCGTTTCCCGCTGGTTCCGCGCAATCCGCTTCAGGCGAGTCCCGCGATTGCAAGTGTCGCGATTGTGAAGCTCCGGATTGCGGAGTCCGCGCCGCCGGGAAAGAGAGAGTTCCGTCTGTTTTCGAACGGGAGGATCAGCAATCCGCTCAGTTTTTTTGTCGGGGAGTACGCAGAGGTGCGCGATCCCTATTTTCCCCTCCCGCCGGAGAAGCCGGGAAAACCGGAGTTCCGGATCCCCGCCGTGCTCAACGGACAGATCATGCCCGGCGAAACCGACTTCTTCCGTTTCCATGCGGAAAAGGGCGAAACACTCACGTTCACCATGCTCGGACGCGCCCTGATGCCGTTCCTCGGCGACGGCGTGCCGGGATTTTTCCAGCCGCAGATGGAGATTTTCAATTCCGAAAACCGCAGCGTCGCCTTTGTCGACGACACCTATTTTCATCCGGACGGAACGCTGGAATTCCATGTCCCCGAGCGCGGTGAATATACGCTGGCCGTCCGGGACGCCCTCTATCGCGGCCGCGAGGATTTCGTCTACCGCATTCTCGCGGAAAAGGGATCCAGACCGTATCCGATCGCCGCGCCGCCGGAGTTCCCGATCCCGACTCTTGATTCGAAAAACTGCGGGACCCTCTCCCGCGGCGTCATGGTCCGCGGAGTCCTGGACAAGCCGGGAAAAACAGATCTTTTTCATCTTCAGCTGAAGGCCGGCGAGCCGGTGGTCATCGAGGTGTACGCCCGCCGCCTGAATTCGTCGCTCGACTCCCTGATCCGTCTCTACGACTCCCGCGGACAGCTGCTGGCGATGAACGACGATTTCCCGCGCTTCAAGGCGGGAACCATTCTCCAGCATACGGATTCCGAACTGCGCTTCACGCCGCAGGCCGACGGGCCGTTCCTCCTCTCCATAACGGATACAACCGGTCTCGGAGGAAAGGACTTTGTCTATTTCCTGCGGATCGACAAGCCCCGTCCGCGTTTTACGCTCTACACGGCCTCGTCGGTGGTGGAGGTGGCGCGCAACGGGGCGGAGGTGCTCCGCCTGATCGCCATCCGGCACGACGGATACAGCGGACCGATCACGCTGCGCCTCGCGGACGGCGGTCCCTATTTCATCGCCGGGACAAAAATCATTCCCGCCGGCGAGACGGAATCTCTCCTGACTCTCTCCGTCAACCGCCGGAAAACCAGCACGGCTCCGCGGGCGGTACGAGTGAAGGCGGTCGGCGAAAACGGCTACAAGACAAAAGCCATTCCTGCCGACGAGGCCATGCAGGCATTCGCCTACACCCATCTGGTTCCGGCGGAACGCCTTCTGCTCACGCAGCGCTGGAAATACGCCGGCGGTGAAAAGTTCTCCTGGGCGTTTCCGGAGACCGTGCGGAAGATCCGGGCCGGTTCCGAACTGTCGTTCCCCGTGCGGGTGGTCCGGTTCCCCGCGGACGCCGCGATGCGCCTTTTTCTCTCCAATCCGCCCGCCTGGCTGACCGTCTCCAAGGCGGAAAAGGATTCCCTCACGCTGCGCGCCGCCCCCGGATCCGCCGGAAAAGCGGCCAATCTGCTGTTCAAAATCGAGTATTCCTACAACCAGAAAGATAAAAAAGGTACCGTCAGACGGAGGAAATCGGAAATTGTTCTCCCCGCCCTGACACTGGAGGTGACGCCATGATCCGACACTCGGAATTCTCTCTTCCGGGAAACCCCGCGGAAGAACATTTTTTTGCCGGATGCGCCGTCCGGGGAGCCGGTTTTGAGCAGGACGCTTCCGCCCTGCTCGCCGACTATGCCGCTGCCGCTGCCGCGCACGGCTGTTCCGAGGAGAGCGAAATCCTGCTGCGGATCCATCTCAGCGACGCCGCCAATCAGATGCCCGTCCTTGAACGCCTGCTGAAGGGACGTTCCACCTTTCTTTCCGTGGTCGGACAGAGTCCGGCAAACGGCGGCCGCATCGCTCTGGAGGCCTGGCACTGGAAAGGGTGTGAGAAGCGCATGGAGGGCGTCGGACGCGAAATTCTCCGCTTCAACGGTTCGGAGGTCTTTCTGTTCCGGACCGAGGGGTTTGTCTTTCCCGACAGCTTCCAGCAGACCCGGTTCGAATTCGAATCCCTGAAGGAGGCCCTGGTTCCGCATCGGATGACCGTCGCCGATCACACGATCCGGACATGGCTCTACTGCCGTGATGTGGACAACAACTATGCCGGTCTGGTCCGCGCCCGCAACGAATTTTTCGCGCAGAACGGACTCTCCGCCGAAACCCATTTCATCGCCAGCACCGGAATCGAGGGACAGAACGCTGTTCCTGCCCGTCTGGTCGCCATGGACTCCATCAGCTGGGCCGGACTGCGGAAGGAGCAGAGGATCGAACTGAAGGCGGAGCACATGCTCTCGCCCACCGCGCTTTACGGAGTGAGTTTCGAACGGGGCACCCGTCTCTGTCTCCGCGACCGTTCGCATTACTACATTTCGGGAACGGCCAGCATCGACCGGCTCGGTGAGGTGGTTCATCCGCACGACGTCCGCCGTCAGACGGTCCGGATGATCGAAAATATCGCCGCCCTGCTCGAAAGTTCGGAGGGTGCTCTTGCCGATCTCCGCTGGGCGACCGTCTATCTGCGCGATGCGGCGGATGTGGAGATCGTCTCCTCCGTTCTCGCCGAGTTCCTGCCGGAAAATCTTCCCCGCGTGGTCGCTCACGCCCCCGTCTGCCGTCCCGCATGGCTGGTGGAGATGGAGTGCCTTGCTATCAACGCAAACGCTCTGAACTGAGATTCTCTCCCGTTTCCCGGAAAACCGTTGCGGAGAGGGGGTTTTCCTCTCCGCAAACTCCGGAGGTCACCGGTTCCGCGGGCTCACCCGGAATTTCCGGATCTCGAACCATTTTTCCTTCTGCTGCCAGGCAAAAAGGGCGACCGTAAAGGTTTCCGCTTCGGCGGGAAGGGAGAGCTGCGCCCGGAAGGTTTTCCACTCTCCGGTCAGCTTCTGCGGATGTTTCAGCGGATCGATCCGGGTGATGCCTTTCCCGGTGACCATGACAATCAGGGGAGCGGTTCCGCGGGCTTCGAATTCCACTTCATATTCCGCGCCTCCGGGAGTCGGTTTCCCGGGGGTGGAGACGCCCGCCTGACGCTGATGACCGGTCTCCACGCGGAGGGTCCCGTCGCCGGTCCGTTTCCAGACCGTTCCGGGGGTTCCCCGGTTCAGATCCGTCTGGGAGAACCCGGCGTCCGCCGGAAGCTCAACGGAAAGCGTGCCGAACTTCACCGGATCTTTCTCGTTGCCGATTCCGGAGCTCCACTCCAGATACGAGGCCCGCTCCTTGCCGTTGTTGTTGTTCACAAGGATCGAAAACCGCAGACGGGTCCTCTGCGCTTNNCTTTGGAATAGAAGAACGGATACAGTTCTCCCGCGGAAATGCGGATCCGGTATTCCGTTGCGGTCCCCTGACGGAGCACCTTCGCTTTCCCGAAGCGCAGACGGGTCTGCCCGAGCGTGTAGTCGGCCGGCAGATCGCCTTCCAGCGACGGGGAGAGATTTTTCCAGATGGTGGCCTCCTTCCCCGGTTCCCCGCAGACCCCCAGTTCCAGAACATCGGAAGAGTGTCCTTTCCCGATGCAGTCGATGGCGAACTGGACACTGTCTCCGCTCCAGTAATCGCTCATCGTGTTCAGAACGTGGTGCCGGGGATCCTTCACGCGGACCAGAAGATCCAGCCCGTGCGCACTGAGTCCCGCCGCGAATTCGGCCCGGATGAGATTCGTCTCTGCTCCGCGGACACAGGTGATCTCCCGCCGGATCGGATGAAAACGGAGCGTTTCCGGCCGGACCGGGTTCAGAGCCTCGTCAAAGAGCGGAGCTGGACGGTAGAGCCCGTGATAACGATACTGCAGAGGACGTTCCGGTTCAAACGGTTTCAACACGTCCGCTCGGTTCGGGAGCACCTGGAAGAACTCCTTCCGGATGCCGGAAGCCAGATAATAATTGTCGGGAGGGAGAGTCGAGCCGGGACGGAATTTCACCGGGCGGCCATCCGCCGCGCAGATTTTCGCCTCCCGGAGTCCCTGGAGAAGGACGGAGGGAATCTCCACCGGTTCGCCTCCTTCTCCCCAGAACAGAAGAAGGGGACCTGCATCGCTTTCGATCATCTGCGCCGCGCAGGAGACGCCGTTCTGTTTCCATCTCCAGCCGTCCAGAACGCGCAGATTCCCACGAGTGAGACGGCCGATCACATGGCGNNAACGCGGCTGAACATAAGGTTTCACTCGGAAAAGTCCGCTGACATTGGGATCATGCCGTCCGTATTTCTGATTGTCCGCCAGTTCGTCCAGCTCGCAGCCGCCGTCGTTGAACATCGTGAAAAAAAAGATGTCCTGCACATTCTGGCGGATCATGTGAAGGAATCCGAGCATGGCTGCGCGGGCGCCCTGAATTTCGGTCGGATAGTACGCCTGCCACGGCTTGATCAGATTCGCGTGCCACTCGGAGTTCGCCTTCGGCTTCGGGGGTAGACCGGCCTTCTTCTCCAGAGCGGAAAAGGAGGAATAACTCTGCCAGGTGCCGTGGAGGGAGAGAACGTCGAAGAATTGTCCGCCGCCGAGTTCGAGAATTCTTTGATAGAAGGTCATATACCGCTTGGAAATGCCGGCCCACCAGACGCGGATCGCCGGATTTTCCCCCTTGATCGCCCGGTATCCGGATTCCATCAGACGGACATGGTTTTCCGGCGTGTCGCTCCAGAAAATGGAGTAGCCCGGAAAATGCGGTTCGTTCCACAGCTCGTAGGTCCGCACCTTCGGGAAATGGCGGATCAGCGCCCGGAGATAATCCGCCCAGTCGTTGAGATCCTTCGGAACCACGGTCCGGTACTCCTTCAACGAGCCGAGCAGGAGACGGTTCGAATCCGGACGGGACGACGCCCAGCGCGGAACTCCGATCAGCGTGAACAGCATATCCTCCTGCCGGAAGCCGTATCGTTCCGCCAGAGCGATTTTGGAATCGATTTCCTTCCACTGGAATTTTCCTTTTTCCGGTTCGATCTTCTCCCAGTCCAGGTCGCCGATCCGCAATCCGCGGAAGCCGACATAGCGGGCCATCGTCAGCTCCTTGTCGTTCAGGTAGGCGCAGAGATTGAACTGGGGCGACATTTCCGCAGGAACCCGCGCCTTCTCCTCCACCACAACCAGCGAATGATCCGCCCTCCGATAGCTGCAGCGGGCGACTTCCTCATAGCGGTTCTTCTTCGGATTCAGTTTCCAGATCGGAGCCGTCCACCCGTCGCCCAGCGCCTTTCCTCCGAGCGTGAAGCGAACATTGTAAAACCCTGCCTCCTCACTTTTCCAGCGCCATCCCCGGGTGTTGAACTCCGAAAGCGGAAGGGTCCGGGTCAGAAACACCGATTCGTCCCCGGTCCGCAAAGTCACCGTGACCGTGCCGCTTCCGGGAATCGGCTTCTCCGGCGAAAAGACCACCTCTTCCCCCAGAACATACCAGTTGGCGACCCGGTTGCTCCGGATCCGGATCCCCGGATGCGCATAGGTCTGTTTCATCTCATACTGCTCTGCGCGGAGCATGTCGGCACAGACATCGGCCGCTGCGCAGATTCCGCCGATCAGAATCAGACGTCTCCATGACAATTTCCCTATAAAGAACATAAAACCTCCTGTTGGTTCAAAGTTTTGACCAGTTTCCGCTGGGTGTGTAGTGCATGACGGATCGCACATCGCTCCATTTGAACGGATACGCATCGTAGGGGGCGATGAGATTCAGGGGCCGGACGGACCCTGCGTGCCCGTCGGCATAAACCATGTTGATCCGGCTGTAATGACGCGGCGCGACGACTCCGATGGATCCGTCCCCGTTGAAGGAACCCCGTCCAAGGGTGGTGGAGCGCTCCGTTCCCCGCGGCCATGTGTCCGCCATGAGATATTTGACGGAGGTATTCCGGACCTTGGAGAGAAGAAATCCCGACTCGTAATTCTGAAAATTCGCATTGGAAAAGAACGCTGCCGAAATTCCGTAATGAACTCTTGTTGTCATTAACTCGTCGGAATATTCTCGGGAACTTCTGATTTCTTTCATGGACATCGCCGGACATCCGCGGAGGGTTCGCGGAATATACCGTTTCTCATCGACGCCGTCCATCACCGAAAACACCCAGTACGAGTGGTAACCGTCCGCATACGCTCCGCTCGTCAGATTCAGATACGCGGGACAGAGGCGCCCGTCAGAATCTCCCGTATACGAGAGAAACGCCATCCCGAACTGTTTCAGATTGGAAAGGCAGCTCATGCCCCTCGCTTTTTCCCGCGACGAATTCAGTGCCGGCAGCAGCAAGCCGGCCAGAATTGCGATGATCGCAATCACGATCAGNNTGAAACAAAAAGCAGAAGCCTTTCCGGCTTCCCGAACGGATGCTCTTCCGGAGATCCCGTAACCCATGGATCAGCTCCTTTCCCAAGCATAAACAATGAATGACCAGACGGATTTTCTATACATTATACATCAGAATTCAAAAAATGACTGGCGCCCTCTTTTCCTTGAGAATGTTTAAGCAAAGATATTAATACAGTCCAAATTTTTGAGTGTGTACCCCTTTCATATCACGAAACGAAAAACAAGGGTTTTTTCTCCGCTTTTTCCCTGTTTTTCTGCGAGGGGAAACGATGGATCAGAAGAGGACGCTGTGTTTCCGGAAGTCGCCCGGCGCCATTCCGGTCTCCTTTTTGAACGCCCGGTAGAAATAGCTCAGATCGTTGAATCCGCAGAGTGTGGAAATTTCAATAATGCTTTTCCGGGATTCCGTCAGCAGGCGCTTGGCGTTCTTCAGACGGATCCGGAGCAGGGACTGCCCGATTGTCTCTCCTGTCTCCTTCCGGTATGCGGAACAGAGATGGACATGGGTGATCCCGAGATCCGCCGCCGCTTTCCGGTAGTCGAACTCCTCCGAATAGTCCCGTTCCAGCCGGGAAAGCACGCAGGAGGCCAGGCAGGAGCGGCGGTTGCGCGAGAACTGACGGTCGCACAGCCGGCTCATCTGCATCAGGAGTTCCATCAGATAGAGTTTCAGGAGCATCGGGGAGTTGAAATCGCTTCGCAGGAATTCGCGGCGCATCTCCCTGACCAGCATTTTGATTTTCCGGTTTCCTTTCAGCAGGCAGACGGGGTCGTGGATGCTGTTTAGTTCCCTGTCATCCTGAAACACGGCGAAGAAATCGTGGTTTCCGCCGGCCTCCTGGAGCCAGCTGCCGAGGGCCTCCTTGAAAAAGAGAATATTGTAGAGACGGATGTCCGATTCGAGTTCCGCGGTGGTCAGATCGCTGGGCCGGGAGAGAAGAATGCTCCCTTCCTCAAACGGATGGCGGACCTCGTTGAACAGATGGACTCCGCTGCCTTTTTCAATATAGGTGATTTTCCAGAAATCGCGCAGATACCGGTTTTCGGATCCCGGTTTGAATTTGTACGCGTAGTTGACCGTATAGTAGACGGCAATCGCAACTTCGTGGGAGAAATACTGCTGTTTTCTGAAACGCTGAATTTTCATGCGAAAAACTCCCGTTGTTCGAGGGGACTATACTCCGTCTGCGCCGATTTTTCAAGATGTTCCGGATTGGACTGGATTAATATTTCACCGGGGAAAGCCTTCTCCGGTTCCGGAAAACAAAACATCTTTCCGCTTTCTGTGATATATTGACAGAACTTCAGAACAGAAAGGATGTGTTCCCATGAAGAAGAAACCGATCGTTTCCACGTACTATTTCCCGAACTGGCATGTTGATCCGCGAAGCGAAAAGATTCACGGAACCGGCTGGACGGAATGGCGGGTTCTGCAATATGCCACGCCCCGTTTTCCCGGCCACGATCAGCCGAAACTCCCGCTCTGGGGGTATGAGGACGAAAGCAATCCGCGCGTGATGGAGAAGAAAATCCGCTGCGCGTGCGAATACGGGATCGACAACTTCATATTCGACTTCTACTTTTTTGAAGACGGTCCGTTCCGCGAACGCTGCCTGAACAACGGTTTTCTTCCTGCGTCGAACTGCACGGACATCACCTTTGCGCTCATGTGGGCGAATCACGATCATGTCTATGCCCATCCCGGCTCCTACTGGAAACCGGCGGAACCCGCCTGGCTAGGAACCGTCACCCCGGAAACGTTCCGGAACTGTACGGATTACTGCCTGGAACACTACCTTTCCCGGCCGAACTATCTGCGCGTCCACGACGGTCTCTATTTCGGCATTTACCGTCCGCAGGCCATGGTGCAGGAGATGGGAAAAGAGACCTTCACCACCCTTCTGAAGGAGTTCCGTTCCAAAGTCGAAAAAGCCGGTCTTGGAAAACTCTGGATCGACTTCACCTGCGGCGGTCTTGCCCCCTGGGACCGTATGAACGAGATCAGCTCCCTTGCCGTCGAACTTGGCGCCGACTCCTGCTCCAACTACGGCTGGGGCCATCATGACACCTTCCCCGCCATGGACTACAACACCTGGGCCAAACGGAATCTGGAGACTCAGAAACAGTTTTCGCGGGAACTTGCACTTCCCTACAACCCGGTCGTTCTGAGCGGATGGGACAGTTCCCCGCGCACCGTTCAATCCGACATCTATGAACCCGTCCGCTATCCTTTCAGCTCCGTTGCGGTCAACAACACGCCCGGGAATTTCAAAACCGCGTTCTGCGATCTTCTTGAATTCCAGGCGACCCATGGCTCCGGCGATCTGATTCACATCTCCTGCTGGAACGAATGGACCGAAG
>DDJH01000127.1:97685-98118 GCA_002338895.1 Lentisphaeria bacterium UBA1829
AGGCCGTCCGGGACGGGAAAAAAGAGATTCTCGGCTCTCTCTGACTCCCGGAGAGTTTCCACGCTCCGCACGCCTCCCTTCCACCGGAACTTCCTGTCGGGCTCCGGATTGGAATATGGAATGTCTCAAGGCGTGCGGAGAAGTGATTTCTTCCTGTTTTCCATGCCGATTCCCGGATGAAAGGGGAGGGACCTGTGATCCGGGAGCCGGGAAACAGTCGGAGCGTTTCTGCGTGTTCCATGAACGAACGTTTCGGCTGTATCCGGTTCTGCCGGATTTTATTGACGAAAAGGGGGCCAAATCCGATGAATTCATGGATTTTTTCGTGTTTTCAGAAGGTTTTTTCAAAAAAAATCGAGAAGATGATTTGACAAGTTGGGGAAGTGTGATATATTAAGCCTCATGCGCCTCAAAAATGGCGATGATCTTTCAA
>DDJH01000143.1 GCA_002338895.1 Lentisphaeria bacterium UBA1829
TCCACGGCCAAATGTATCTTGGTATTGAGCCCCCTTTTGTCTTGGCCATATCTTGATTGCCTCCTCGAGCACCACTCCCATGTGCATGAACTTTGATATAACTTGCATCAATCATCAACAGCTCAAATTCTGGATTGTCAATCAATTCCTGCAATAATTTCTCCCAAACTCCTTTGTCACGCCAACGGCAAAAACGCCGGTGAGTATTTTTCCAATCTCCGTAACTCGGTGGCAAATCACGCCAAGGTGCCCCCGTTCGTAAAATCCAAAATACCGCATTGATAAATTGCCGGTTGTCGCGAGCGTTGCCGCCCCAAGTTCCCTTACGCCCCGGTAGCAAAAATTCGATTTTAGCCCAAGATTCATCCGATATATCATGTCGTTCGTATGCATTCGCCATTTTCCCTATATCCTTTTTTGACGTTTGCATAATATAGCACAAATCTATTGACGACACAACCTAGAGACTCTGAAAAACGGCTAGCATTTTGAGGCTTTTGGGAACTTTTCTCTCCGCCTCAAAACGGCGAATTTTTCAAGTCTCAAATGGGCGGCAATTTCATCTTCTCGAAAAATTCTCCGCGAGATGCTTTAGAATCCATACAGGACCTCTTTCCTAATCCCATGTATCCAAATCAAAATGTACACAATTTTAATGAAGTCTTATCTTTTGCATCCACCAGGAAATCGAACTTTGCAGACACTTAGTCGTGTTGGTTCGGGAAGCGGCGGCGCGTGGGGGCGATCCCGATTGGCCGGAAGACTCTCCCAGCGCAAAAACCACTGAGTCCCCTTTTCTTCAGACTTGCCTGCATCCGGGAGCCAGTTCCGGATCAATCCGGGAAATCCCTGCTCCATCTTGCGCAATTCCGCTGGACAGGCAAATCGCGGAGCCAGCGTTTCCACGGTCTTCAGCGTTTCCGGATCCAGTCTCCAGCAACCGGCAGATCTGCCGATAAACTCGTAGTCCAGCAGAAGAGTGCCATCCGCCTGTGGGCGAACTGGTGAACAGAAAACCATCTGACGGATGGAGCCGCCACCGGAAAATTCCCAGCGCTCGTTTTCAGACCATGTCCCGTGCGGAACGAGCTGGTGTTCTCCTCCGGGTCTCAATCGGAGCGTATAGATACGGCTCGCTCCGCTCTCATTGTATAGATGGAAGGAAAGTACCGGCACTCCGGACGCATCAAAACCAATATTACCGCACATGTTGATCAGACCGCTGTTGCGGGGAGGCGTGGAAAGAACGGTGATCCCCGGGGATTCGGAGGTCATAGGCAGAGAGAGTGGCTGTCCCTCAACGTTCTCCCAGTGCCGCAGATCGCGGCTGCGTGCATAGCAGAGATCGTGATTGGTCGAACAGTCTCCGGTGTCTCTCCAGACCCACGCCAGATGATAGAATCCATCCGGACCGGAAACAGGTCCGAAGAAATAGGCGTTCATTCGTCCGCATCCGGAGGTCAGAGGCTGTTCAAGCAGTCGTGACCAGGTTCGCGAATCCGCATCATAGACATCGTAAATTTCATTGCCGCAGCCGCTGAAACCGTTCCGGTAATGAAAGATCATCCGTCCGTCCGGCGCGGAAAGAAAACGGGGGTAGGTGCACTTCTCCTCGCAGTCCCCGATCAGAGAGGGAATACGGACGAGGGATGCCGGATCGTGAGGTCGCTCCATCCGGAAATAGATCAAGGGGACCGCATGCATGTTTGCCGCAATATGAAGACAGCCGGAGCGGTCGCAGAACATTTGAACGGTATTGTGCGAATCCCAGCCGACCGCTGTATCCAGTCTATGATAATCCCACCGGCGGGAGTCAAGAAGATGGGATGCAATCACCAGCTGCCGATCCGCCCCGTAGTAGCCGACATACTGACGGACCTCTGTTGTCAGAAGACTGTAATTCACTTTGTGACCGGACCATGCCGGACCGACTGTCAGCTGTTCGATCAGTTCCGGAGATTCTGTTTTCAGCACGTTCATACAAAACCTTTGTTTACAAATACCGTTATAAGAGTCGGGCAGAGATCCCTTCCGTTCGGTACTTTCTGTTTTACTCCATATGAAAAATTTCCTGCAATATGCTCACCGCCGGGCCGGATCCATCCGGTTCCTGCTCAAGGAGATCCTCCATGAATTCCTGCCAGCGCCGGAACACCGGATCGTCCGGAAGAGAGGAAAGCCGTTGCGGGGACTCGATTTGACGCTGCGCAAACAGTGTTTCCGTTTCCGGATCCAGCCAGATCGTATAGTCGGAAACTCCCGTTGCCCGCAGACTGCGGAGCAGTTCCGGCCAGATCGCCGCATGCCGTTTCCGGTACTCCTCCGCACAACCGGGGCGCAGTTTCATTCGAAAGGCACTCCGCATCTTATTTCCCTCCATTGGAATCTCGGGTGATCCAGTAGGCCATCACACCGCCGCGGAACAGACCCGGATCTGCGGTGAAGTGCAGAACTCCGTTCGAAAAGGTCGATTTCACGTTCCCATAAACCGTTCCATCCAGTCGGAGAGCCTTTACTTCCGGTCTCGAACCGCCTTCCAGACGGAGTGAAATCTTCGCCGGGGAACGCCGCACAAGATGGGGAAGGGTTCCCCATTTGAGCAGATACTGTCGTTTTTCTCCTTTGAAAACGGTTCCGCTGTCCAGCACATCGGTCAGGTGGAAAAGCAGAAGCCGGCTGCTCCGGGAGACCGGATCCGCATTCAGAGAGCTGACACTGACTGTGGTGGGGGTCTGAATTCCGCTGACCGCAAGTTCTCCTGTCTCCAGCGCTCCGGACGCGAGAGTGGCACTCAGAGTTCGGGGGGTATGGATCGCCAGAGTCTTCTTCCGGGAATCCAGGCGGAGCTGCCCGGTCGAGCTCGTTGCAACGCCGGATTCGAAAAGAATTCGACGCAAGGTTTGAATCCTGGTATCCGGAAGAGGCGCCTTCCCGGACGCTTCTCGAAGCGAAAGAAGTGTGACTCCCGGAATGGTCTCCCCATCAACCGCCGTGCCGATCCCGGCGATCAGCCCCAGACGGCTGAACTCAACAGGACATTCCACCGGAAGACTGGTCTTCCAGAAGTTTTTCGGAATATTCCACGCAAAACGGGAGCCCGACGGCGAGACATCGCCACGCCGGAAAAGAAACATCACCTGACGGTCGGATAACTGTGCAAGCGGTTCATTGGCAAAATCGAATGTCCCGATCTGCATGTCTTTCCGGACGGCCCGGTCGGAATGGGCCCATGCAAACTGATAGAGCGCATCCCATCCCTGCAGCGCGGCATAGCCGCCGATCATCGGTCCGCCTTCCGAACGGAAACGGTTCGGCGCGCAGAATTTATACTCGGTGATGCTGAAGGGTTTCCCGAAAAGACGCGGCGCAAACAGCTGTTCCGGAATCTCGTTCCCCAGAGACGCAATGCTCGAACGCTGACGGTAAAGTCCCGGCAGTTTCCAGGGGTTGATCGGAAAGCGTGGATGATCGTGATATTTGTGATCGTCAACCGCATCCAATTCCCGGCGAGTCAGCGCAAGCGGAGTTTTGTTGTGCATATTCACATCCGTCCGGAGCGCCTGAACGCCGAGTTCCTCCCTCAGAAACTTCAACTGTTCCTGAATACTCCGATGCTGGACGGTATAAAGAAACTCCTGAAACCGACGGTTTTTCAAGCCGACTTCCCCTATTGTCTCCTGAGGGTATTTCTGCTTCATCCATGAGGAAAAGAGCTTCCGGTATTGTTCCGCAATGCCCGGTTCTTCCGAAAATTTCGCATAGAGGTTGTTTTCATTGGTAAAGCTGACAAGGTAGAGAGCCGGGTCTTCCGCCCAGGTCATGCCGGTGTAGGGGTTGCGGTGCGTCAGCCAGCGACGGGCAAACTCCTTCCAGTTTGCCATCGCCGCACGACTGATCGGGAGAAGAGCTTTCATCTGATAGCCTCGGCCGTCGGGAATCCATTCGGGGATTCTGTTGCCGGGTTTCAATTTCCGGCTGACGAACACGTCGGTAGTGACGTAAATTCCGCGTTTCCGGCAGGCGGCGAAAAGGTATTCAAGACGGTCAAGCATCTCCATATCGAGCGTCAGGGAATCCGGGGCGTCTTTTTTCACCAGCCAGCTGGGAAGAGCAGCGCAAACTCTTCCTTGGGAAATAACCCCGAACCACATCCGTATCCGTCTCTCCCGCCTGGTACGGATTTTTTAATTTGCGGGAATGGGTATGCTGACGGAAGAACAGCGTGATCTCCGCTTTCAGCATTTTCCCGCCGGCGACCTTTAATCCCATGTCCGTAAACTCGGCATCGGAAGCATCAAAATCGTATCCGTTCAGGTCAAGGAAAATGAGCGCGGCCATCGCACCGACCCGCTTGTTTCCATCCACGAAAGGATGATTTTCAACAAGGTGATAGAGATAGGCCGCCGCCATTTCAAGGATGGTCGGATGAAGATACTCTCCACCGAAGGTGGCGGACGGTATCCCGGTCACGGATTTCAGAAGTTCGATATCGCGGAGATCTTCGCCCCCGCCGAAATGCTCAATTTGACAATCATGGATTTCAATGATCTCCGCAAAAGTCAGGAACAGCGGTTCATGCTTCACTTGGCAAGTTCCTCAAAGGATTTTGCATAGCGCTTGCCGACTTTTTCCATCGATTGACGGAAACGGGTATGTCGGGTCGCGTCTTTGACCGGCGTCAGAATCAGGGCTTTCCCATCCGTTACCACCTCAAAAGCAGTATCGGCGGCAGCTCCGAGCAGGTCAAGGATCGGACGCTCGATCACCAGCGCGGCACTGTTGCCGTGTTTCGTCAAAGTTTTGATCCTTGTCGCCTCCGCGTATTTCGTTACAACATTGTTGATACCAAGATACACCATCAGGCAGTAAAAGTTAAGTGATATTTTGAAAAAATCATTTTGGGAAAGAAAACAGCGTTTCCGATTTTAAGTCGACATGTCGACCTGATTCCGGATAACAGCAGGGCGCGTCCCGGCGATTTTTCGCACTTATTGAAAAAACGGACAGCATAGGTTTTTGCAAACCGGGGTTGGAAGTTGAACTCAAAATCGGAGGGGGTCAAGTCCCCCTCTAAATCTGAAAAAGTTAGAGGATCTCCCGATTTTAGAGAAAGACGGGGTTTTCGCACCTCTCTGATTGCACTCCGAAAAGAGGGGTTGAGCTCGATTTTCGGGGCGGAACGACAATAAAAAAGGCAACTCGTCTGAGTTGCCGGAAAAGTCATGGTGGAGTATAGGAGACTTGAACTCCTGACCCCCACACTGCCAGTGTGGTGCTCTAGCCAACTGAGCTAATACCCC
>DDJH01000038.1:0-228 GCA_002338895.1 Lentisphaeria bacterium UBA1829
CGTGTTCGGCGTGCCGCAGCGCCTTCACCCGTTCGGGCAGCACCAGAGCCTCCTCTTCCGGCTGAAGGGTGACCGCATGAATTCCGGCATACTCCTCGATGGCCGGAAGATAGTATGCCCCGAACTCGCAGACAAACGTAATGGCCTTGCCTTTCTTTCCTGCGCGTCCGGTCCGGCCGATCCGGTGGACATAATCCTCCGCCTGTTCCGGCACGTCGTAGTTGACCA
>DDJH01000038.1:283-2807 GCA_002338895.1 Lentisphaeria bacterium UBA1829
GTCGCCCCGTTTGAACCGGTCGAGAATCCGGATCCGCTTGTTCTGCGCGATATCGCCCGAGAGCACTTCGCAGTCGATTCCATACGAGATCAGCTGTTCCGCGAGCTCCGCATTCTTATGCTTCCAGTTTCCGAAAATAATCATCCGTTCAATCGGCTCCGTCCGGAGGAGCCAGAGAAGACAGGCGAGCTTCTGATCGCCGGAAACCGCAAAGAAATGCTGATCGATCAGATCGGTCACCACATGTTCCGGTTCGGCCTCCACCGACACCGGATCGACAAGCCAGCGCTCCACCAGACGCAGAATTTCCGGTTCCAGCGTCGCGCTGAACAGCATCGTCTGCCGTTTTCCCGCGGGCGGAAGTTTCGCCACGATCCGGCGCACATCCGGAATGAATCCCATATCCAGCATCCGGTCTGCCTCATCGATCACCAGGATCTCGGTCTGGGAAAGGTCGAGCGCTCCGCTTCCGGCGTAATCCAGAATGCGTCCCGGAGTCCCGGCCAGAATATCCACCGGTTTCTGAATGGCTTCGCGCTGTTCCTTGTAATCCATTCCGCCGAAAATCGCCTTGCAGTAGAGTCCGGTATAGCGTCCGAGTTCGCGGGCGTCCTTTTCGATCTGCATTGCCAGTTCGCGGGTGGGTTCCAGCACGAGGACGCGGCAGGTTTTCGGTTTCCGCTCCGGCTGCGGCGAACGCAGAAGACGGGTCATGGACGAGGCCAGGAACGCGGCGGTCTTTCCCGTTCCGGTCTGCGCCTTGGCCGCCAGATCGCGTCCGGCGAGAGCGTACGGCAGGCATTTTGCCTGGATCACCGAGCAGTACTTGAACCCGAGCTGCTGGGTGCCGACCAGCACTTCCCGCGCCAGATCCAGATCGCAGAAACGGGTTTTCCCTTCCGCCGGTTCGATCTCGATCAGATCGGGCATCGGCGGAGGCGGCTGAGGTGCCGCGGGAGTTTTTTTCTGTTTTCCCCGTCCGGCGGACGAGGAGTTCTTTCCGGGAGCCGCGCTTTTTTTCGGAGCGGTGTTTCCGGAATTCTTTTTTTCGGCGGGAGCGGACGGCGCGGCAGGCTGTCCGGTTCCTTTTTTACGGCGGCGCGACGCACTCTTTCCTTTGCCGGAGAGTTCTTTCCGTACGGAGGTGTTGACAAGACTTTTTCGGGATTTTGCCGGATTGAGAGCGCCCTTGATGAAAGCAATGAACTTTTTAAACACGGTTGGTCGATTCAGTTTTTTATGTTCGAATTTTCTGTATTTTTTCAAATACAACGGTATTGTTGAAATATACCCCGTCCCGAGTGAAAGTTCAAGTCGATCCGGTCAAATCGTGGCGGAAAAAAGAGAGAAAGGAAACCGGAGCGCCGTTTTTTCAGTTTTCCGGCGCTCCGGCGAGAGTCAGAATCCCCGGNNGGCGAGCTGCTTGAGTCCGGTTTCATCCGGATGATCGAGGAGGAGTTTGACGATGGCGCTGCCGATGATGAATCCGTCGGCACTCCGGTTGATCCGTTCGGCCTGCTGCGGGGTGCTGACGCCGAATCCGGCAAGGACCGGCATTCCGGTCACGTTTTTGACCTCTTTCAGATGCTGTTCGAGTTCCGGCGGCAGTTCAGCGCGGGCGCCGGTCACGCCTTTGACCGTGACGGCATAGAGGAAACTGTCCTCCAGGCCTTCGGCGATCTTTGCGGCGCGTTCGAGCGGAGTGGTCGGAGCGACCAGCGGGACAAGCGTCATATTGTGTGCGCGGAGCACGGTGAGCAGCTCGTCGCGGTCCTCCAGCACGACATCCACCGCGAGAACCGCATCCACTCCGGCCGCTTCGGCCTCCGCCGCGAACTTCTCCAGCCCCCGGCTGAACAGCACATTGTAGTAGGAGAAGAGCACGAACGGCGTTTCCGGGAACTCCTTCCGGAGGGAGGCGATGCACTCCAGGACCTTTTCGAGGGTGCATCCGTGTTCGAGCGCCTTGCGGCCGGCAAGACGGATCACGGGACCGTCCGCCATCGGATCGGAGAACGGAACGCCGAATTCAATGAGATCAACTCCATTGCGGATCATTGTTTCCACCGCTCGGCGGCTGAAATCCATATCGGGAAAGCCCATCGTCAGATAGGCGGCGAAAATCTTTCTGCCGCTTTTCCGGGAGGCGGCGAATAAGTTCTGAATGCGGTTCATGCTTCGACTCCTTTTTTAGAGGCTTTGTAGTGTTTGATGTTCTGCATATCCTTGTCGCCGCGGCCGGAGAGACAGACGACGATCAGATCGTCCGGCTTCATCTTCGGTGCGCGCCGCATGGCTTCGGCGACCGCGTGACTGGATTCCAGTGCGGGGATGATTCCCTCGTACCGGGAAAGGGTGTCGAACGCCTGCACGGCCTCTTCGTCGTTGATGGTCGTGTAGAGCGCGCGGCCGGTGTCATGCAGGTAGGCGTGTTCGGGGCCGACTCCGGGATAATCCAGTCCGGCGGAAATGGAGTATACCGGGGCAATCTGGCCGTATTGGTCCTGACAGAAATAGGACTTCA
>DDJH01000149.1:0-241 GCA_002338895.1 Lentisphaeria bacterium UBA1829
ACCCATGTGTGTGCTTGTGCTTCGGCCACGGATCCGGACAGAGGATATGAATCCGGTCATAGAAATTGTCGGCGGAGATCAGGGAGATCAGATGCCGGGCCTCCACGCGGAGGAGCTCCAGATTTTCCACGCCGTTGCGACGTGCGAGCTTCTCCACCTTGCGGAGACGGCCCAGCATCACATCCGCGCCGAAGATCAGCGCTTCGGGTTTGGCCTTTGCCAGCGCCACGGTAAATCCGCC
>DDJH01000149.1:263-17336 GCA_002338895.1 Lentisphaeria bacterium UBA1829
CTTCCGCAGCCGAGATCCAGCTCCACGCGGCGTGCGGGGTCGACCGGCAGAACATCCTCCATCAGACAATATCGGGTATTGAGAATATGAATCACGCAAAAACTCCTTGTTATTTTCCCGGCTGGACAGTTTTCCGGGGTGTTTCAAACGGGGGCGCCGTCAGGATTTCGAACACCTGAGACGGCATTTCAAAACCAATCGATTTTCCGGCGGAGAGGAATCGGCGGACCATTCCGGCAGGATCCCCTCCCTTCACGGAGGGCCGTCCGATCACAGCGGCACGCAGCTGCACCACCACCTTGGACGGATCCTTTTTCAGGCGATGGAAAATCAGACTTCTCCGGACGCCGAAACAGTCGGTCACGGTCAGTTCGCCGAAGGGCGGCATCCGATCGGTGTAGTGCGAGAGCGGGAACGCATCCTGCGTGTAGCGGTACGACAAACCGGACAGCAGAGACGACACCGCCTGATTGGAAATCTTTCTTTTCCCGGAAGCATCCTGAAACGGCAGCCGGGGATTCAAGCGGGAAATCGACCAGATCACCTTTCCGGACGGCAGACTTCTCCAGACGATCTCCGTTGCGCCGGCGATCTGTTCGAAGACCGGATGTTTCACCCACGCTCCGGGCACCGGATGAAAATCTTCGAACACGCTTGGAGCGAGAAACACGACCGGTTTTCCATCGTTTCCGGGGATGGCGAAGTAGCGTCCGCTGGGGACTCTCTGATCGGGCGGCGTGGTATCGTCGGGCAGGAAGTGGCCGCGTCCCATTACGAGATCGAGCAGAGAGCTTCCTCCGCTGTTTCTGAGCACCACCCGGACTCCGGGAACCGCATTGTCGAAACCTTCGGCAAAGGTGCGGAGACGCAGCATGGTCTTCTCGTCGACCGGGGCGATCCGTTTCAGCGGACGGATGGATCCGATTGCCTCCAGGAACGCGGCGATCTTTGCCGGATCGGCCGGGAGATTGCGTTCGGCGACCATCCAGACCCCGTTCTGTTTTTTCAGGGTTGCCGAAGCCGTTCTCCAGGAGAGACGGAATTCAGCGACCTCCTCCATTTTCAGTTTCGGGAGCAGATTTGCGGTCTCCACCTTGACACTTGCCTGACGGCGGCTCTGGAATCGGCAGACCAGCGCGACGACCGTCAGCAGCAGGACCGCGCCCAGCAGATAAATCGGGAATTTCACCTTTCGTTTCATTTTTTACGACGTCCTGTGGAAAGTCGGATCACGGACCAAAGGATTCCGATCAGAGCCAGAATCGCCGGGACCACAACAATATTCAGAATTTTTATCCGGGTATCGAGCCGGTCCAGATCGTTTTTCAAATTGGACCGCATCTCTTTCAACTCTCTTCGAGCGGCCGCCACCTTGAGCTGGAAGGAGCGCATTTCGCTTCTCCGTTCGGCCGCGCCGGGACCTCCCGGATCGGCCTCTGCGGCGCGTTTGAGCGCGTTCAGACGGGCCTGTGCGCGGGAGAAATCCCGTTCCAGCTCCAGAATCCGGTTTTTATAACGCAGCTCGGCTTCCGCCTTGAGGGCGTTGATGCGGGTCAGCGGACGGCTCATCGGCACGCGGTTCCGGATGGTTGCCAGCATACGGGAACCGGTCAGGCTCTCCATGACATTCTGAAGCATCGCCACATTGTCGTTGGATCGCCGGTAGGCGCGCTGACCGAATGCGTCGTTGTACCCGGTCACGCAGACATCGTTGAAGAGCATGTCGGAATCGGAGAACAGATAGACATCCGCATCGCGGGTGCCCCGCCCCAGATGGGCCTGTCCGGCCGGGATTGCGGAACGGTCGGGCGCACCGGCCGGAAACGCGCTCGGCAGGCGGCCCGTCACCCGGACTGCCAGCGGATACTCCACGCCGGACGGCTTGAAGTTCTTGATCACCAGCTCCGGGCGGTTTCCGAGAAGCGAACTGACGATCTGCGACTCTTTCGACGATGCCAGAAGCGTCTCATACTTCACCCCCTCCCGGGGCGAAACATGGAAGACTCCGCAGAAATACATGGAAATGGCATTCAGATTCGCGAACAGCGGATTGGTCCTGGAAATCCGGGCGGGCGCCAGATTCAGAGCCGTCGGATTGGTCACCATCCGGTCCGGCAGCGTCTTGCGGTACGCGGAAACCATGTCCGCCACCATCATGGCCGGGTTCCATACGATTCCCCATGCGGGCAGCAGAGGCTGGAGATTGGATTCGGTCTTTTCCAGCAGCGAATAATCCGAACGGGACTTCAGCACGGCGTAGAACGAACGCGGATCGAGGAAGATCGCCGCGCGGCCGCCCCGGAGCAGATACTGATCGATCGCATAGAGCGCCCGGGGACTCAGATCCACCGGGTTGATCAGCAGCAGCGCCTTGATTTCCGGCGGGATGACCGGCACATCGGCGGGCAGTTCCTGAAGCTCGTAATTCCGGGCCAGTTCGGACATGGAGTACCAGGCGGGCTCCATTCGGACGGGGCCGTCCGCCGCGGTCTGACGCAGACGGGTCAGATCCGGCCGGACCCCGAGCACCTTGAAGGGCGAGATCACTCCGATCACCGGTCGTTCATCCGACGCGGCGCTGAGCACGATCCGCGCCACATCATACTCCAGCTGTGTCTCCTGTTCCGGCAGAAGGAACGGAATGGCGGCAACGGAATCCGCCCGTGTTGCGGAAAGTCCCAGGAAGAGCCGGTCGCCCGCCGCGGTCTGACGCGGCAGAATGGAATCCATCATTGCGGCCTCCTCGTCGATCGAATCCTGCGCCGGATCGATCACCACCAGCGAGAGCTTCCCTTTCGAAGCCGCGACGAACTCCTCCAGCAGCCACCGGACGCGCTCCGCATACTTCCGCAGAGATTCCGGCATTGCCGGATTCGAAAACGACGCATACAGCCGCAAGGTCACCGGCATTCCCGGATCCGCCGCGATCCGTTCCGCCGCCGGCGAGATCGAATACGCCCGGTCGGAACTCACATCCACCCGGGTCTTCCACGTTCCTGCGATCACGTTCAAGCAGAGGGTCAGCACCAGCACATAGACACTTTTCCCCGCCAGATTTTTCAACGCTCTTCTCAGCGCGGGATCGGAGAATGCCCCCGGCGCCGTCAGCGTGACAAATCCCGACGACACATACTCCAGAACGAAACACGTCAGCGACAGAAACAACCCGGTCAGCGACAGCGCATACACCACCTCCGCACTGTCGATCAACCCCTTCTGCCACCCCTGGAAATTCGGCAGAAACGCACCGGACGCGATCGACGCGATCAGCCANNCCCCCCATCGCCAGCAGCGACGGCACCCCCGCGAACAGAAAGATCCCGCACACGAAAACCGACAGCAGAAAACTCGCCGTCTGACTGCGCGACAGCGCCGAACAGAACGTCGAAATCGCCAGATACACCGATCCGAGCAGCAGCGCCCCCAGATATCCGCACAGGATCGCCCCCGTGTCCGGTTCTCCGAGGATCCACGCGGTCAGCGGAATCGAGAACGTCATCAGCAGCGCGATGGCCAGCAGCGCCATTCCCGCCAGATATTTTCCGATCACCAGTTCCCACAGCGAAGCCGGGAAGGAGAGCGTCAGTTCAAACACCCCCACTCTCCTCTCTTCCGACCACATCGGCATTGCCAGCGCCGGCACGATCAGCAGAAACAGATAGGGCAGCCAGTCGAAGAACGGCGAAATATCCGCCTGTCCCGACGCAAAGACATTTCCCGCCACGAACGCGCAGAAACCCGCCAGCACCAGAAAAATAATCAGGAACACCCATGCCGCCGGCGACGCGGCCGATGCCGCCAGCTCCCGCAGCGCCACCGCTCCGATTCGACGATTTCTCATTCTTTTTCCTCCCCTCCCGCCAGAACAGCGAATACAGTTTCCAGCCGGCCGGAAAGGATCTCGCAGCGGAGGATTTTTGCTCCGTTTTCAGCCGCCTTCTCCGTCAGTTTTCCGATCAGTTCCGCGCGGTTCGTCTCCTTCCCGGGCCGGATCCGGATCCTTCTTCCCTCTTCCGCCTCGCTGGACGAGAGCAGATGGAAGCCGTTGATTCCCTCCAGCATTCCTTCCGGGAGGAAATCGAACAGCAGTTCGAGCGTTCCGTCATCCGGATCCAGAGCCCGGAATTCCCGTGTCGTACCGAAAAAGACCTTTTTTCCTTTCCGGATCACCAGCACATTGTCGCAGACCGCATCGATCTCCTCCAGAATATGGGTGGACACAATCACGGCGCGGTCCCGGCGGAGCTCATCGATCAGGGAACGGATCTCCCGTTTCTGTTCGGGATCGAGTCCGTCGGTCGGCTCGTCGAGCACCAGATTTTCCGGATGATGGAGAATGGCCTGCGCCAGGCAGACCCTCCGGCGGAATCCCTTGGAGAGCGCCTCCAGCTCCTCCCGCAGGCTCTCGTGCCAGCGGGGGATGTCGATGTGCTCCGCCACCGCCATCTGCAAAGCCTTTCCTGCCAGTCCGTGCATGGTTCCGCAGTAGCGCAGAAAACCGAGCACGTTCATGCCCGCATAGAGCGGCGCGTTTTCCGGAAGATAGCCGAGTTTTTCTTTTGCTTCTCTGGGTTGTTCGGTCATGGAGATTCCGGAAATCTCCACGGACCCGGACGCGGGCGGGAGAATTCCGCAGATCATCCGCATGGCAGTGGACTTCCCGGCCCCGTTCGGACCGATGAAGCCGAGAACGCTTCCGTTGTCTGCCGTGAAGGAGAGATGATCCAGCGCAAGTTTCGCTCCGTATTGTCTGGATAAATTTTCTACTTTAATCATAATCGAGGGCGTTGTCTTGTCAAAAGTTCTTTCCATCTTCTGAGGGGTAATGTAGCACGGCGGCCAGGCCTTGTCAACATCTCTTTTCTGTTGAAGGAACATCCTTTTGTGCAATTTTGTTCCGTTTCGTTCCATTGTTCCCGCGAACTGACCGGAGCGCGGAAACGGACGAGCCGGTCTTCTCAGCGGAGACGGCGCGGGGAATCGGGCGTGGATGCCGGTCCTTTCCGCACCTCCTCCATCAGCTTCTGAAAATCCGCCTCCGAGGAAACGAACGAGGCCGACGCCCGCAGAGCTCCATGGTATCCGCGTCCCCGCAGATACTCCAGAATGCACTTCCGCCCGATCCGGAACCCGAGCTCCTCTCCGTAAAACGCGGTCATATCATGCAGATGCCGTTCCAGCTCGTCCGCGAACTCCGCAACGGTCGGCGGCTGATACTCCGGATTGAGCAGCTCCGTATAAATCCACGGATTTCCCAACGCTCCGCGGGCGATCATAATTCTGGAACAACCGGTTTTCTCCCTCATCTCGGCGCAGCTCTCCCTTCCCATCACGCCTCCGTTGGCGATCACCGGAATGGAGAGACTCTCCCGGACGGCCCGGATCACATCAAATGCCACCGGCCCGGAATAAAACGCCTTCATCAACCTTCCGTGAAGAGTGAGAGCCTGAATGCCGGTCTCCTCCAGTCGGCGTGCAAATTGAACCGTCGGCTCCGGATCACGCTCATCCAGAATCCGGGTCTTCACGGTAACCGGGATCCGGGAGGTCCGGACGATCAGCGAAACCATCCGCAACGCCTCCTCCGGCCGCTTCAGTACGAACGAGATCCCTTCACACTTCCTCGCGACCTTCGGAGCCGGACACCCCAGATTGAAATCCAGCACCTCGAACTCCCGTCCGTTCACGATTTCGACCGCCTTGCGCAGATGCTCCGGATCGGATCCCACCAGCTGAATTCCGAGGAACTCCTCCTCCGGCGAACGGGCGGCCAGCATCATGGTCTTGGGATTTCCGAACACGAGGGACCCCGCGTCGATCATTTCAGTAAAAGCGTAGCGGCAGCCGTGACGGCGCAGCGCCAGACGCATCGGCAGATCCGTATGCCCGGCAAGCGGGGCCTGCACCAGCGCGTTTTCCGGATAAATCATCATCGAAGCGCAGAAAGGAACTCTCTTATTTCCACCGGGACAACACGATGCACGCGTTGGATCCCCCGAACCCGAAACTGTTGCTCAGCGCATGGTTCAGTTCGACATGTTCCCGGGTTTCCCGAATCAGATCCGCCCAGGCGAATTCCTCCGACGGCTCCTCCAGATTGGCGGTCGGGCAGAGGAAGGATTTTTCCAGCATCAGCGTGGTGAAGATCGCCTCGACCGCTCCGGCCGCGCCGATCATGTGTCCGGTCATGGACTTTGTGCTGTTGATCGCCACATCCCGCGACGAGTCGAAAACAAGACGGATGGATTCCATTTCCACGGGATCCCCCACCGGCGTTGCGGTCCCATGCGTGTTGATATATCCGATCTCTTCAGGGCGCAGTCCGGCCATCCGGATAGCCTTGCGCATCAGTTCCGCGCTGGATTCCGCGTTCGGGACCACCATATCGGTGGCATTGCTGTTTGCGGCGAATCCGGATATCACCGCCTTCGGCAGATGTCCGCGGGCGAGCGCATGGGATTCGCGTTCAAGGATCAGGATTCCGGCGCCCTCCCCCAGCACGAATCCGTCGCGATTCTTATCGAACGGCCGGCTGGCCTTGTGGGGCATATCATTATACGAGTGGGAAAGCGCGCGCATTGCGTTGAAACCGAGCGCCTGCTGCCAGCTGACCTCTTCCGATCCGCCGACCATCACGGTATCATACTCACCGCTTGCGATCAGCCTTGCTCCGGCGATGATTGCCTGAGCGCTGCTGGTGCACGCCGAGCTGATGTCATACGACTCTCCGGTCAGCCCGAACACCAGCGAAAGATTCGCCACAGCGGAAGAGGGCATGATCCGGGGAACGGCGAACGGCGAGACCTTGCGGATCCGACGGGTTTCCATATAGGCGGACGCATTGCTGTACACCTCGGCGTAGGCGCTTCCGCCGCATCCGTTGATGACCGCCATGTCATGCGGCAGAGTCTCCATTGTGAACCCGGCCTCGAGCAGGGCTTCATACGCGGCGACCACCGCCATCCTGGAGTTCACCGACATGAAACGCTTGTTTTTCTGATTCAGGACAGGACACTCCACATCGTGATTCGACATTCCGGCCACCTGTGCGTCCAGACCGAGTTCCCGCCATTCCGGGATAAACACGGTTCCGGTTTTTCCCTTCTTCAGCGCTTCCGTATTCTCCTCAATCCCCACTCCGATCGGAGTTACGAGGCCGCGTCCGGATACAACAATTCGATCTGCCATGAATGAGATCCTTCCCCAATTATTCAAAAAACATCCAGTTTCAACGAGAAATCAAGTTTAATATACAACGCAATGAACACTTTTCAAGTATCCCGGGGAAATGATCCGTCGAGATCGTTTCCCTGCTCTCCTGCGTTCTTTTTCCGGAACTCGCGCGGGGACATTCCCGAGAAGCGCCGGAACTCGCTGGAAAAATACAGCTGATTCCGGTATCCGACCCTGTCCGCGATATCCTTGATCGACAGCTCCGGCTCCGGCTCCAGCAGCAGACAGCGCGCATGCTTCATCCGCAGCCGGATCACATAATCCATCGTGTATATTACCACATGCTCACGGAAAAGCCGGAACATCGTTCTTGCGCTCACGCCGAATTCCCCGCAGAGCCGTTCAATCGTAATGGGCCGGTCGAACTGTTCCCCGATATAACGCAAGATCCGGCTGAGGATCTCCGGATACCCCTGCGTATCGCTCCGCTCCGAAAGCGCCAGAAGAAGACGGAACGACTCCACCGAAAGCTCATGCAGGTAATTTTCCGGCCGTTCCTCCATCAGACGGAAAATCGCATCGAACATCCCGTTGATCCTTTCCGGCACGTTCCGGATCACGTCCACCTGCGCCAGATTCAGCGAATTCAAAATTGAAACCAGCGATGTCCCGGCAATCGAGAGCGTCTTCTTCAGCGCATATTCACTGATGGTCCTCATGCAGGAATCTCCTCCGATCTGCACCAGAAAAAGATCCCCCGGCCCGCACTCATAACTCTTTCCGTTCTGGCGGTACTCATACCGCCCCTGCCGCAGAAGTTCCAGGGAAAACAGCTCCGAATTCTCCCGCCTGCGCCACACTCCGCGGATAGTTTCATCCGGCCCGCCGAAACTCACCTGAAGCGCCTGGCTCCCCGGCGAGGTCTGAGAAAACAAAAAGTGATGTTTTGGGAAATCTCCCACATTCTGTCCATACAATGCCCGGTTTCCCTTCATCCGGAACCGCACATTGGTGACTTTTCCGAAACACTTCTCCATAATCCGCCCCTGCTCCCGCATCGTACCGGTTGTTTCATCCGCCGTTCCGCAAATGCGGGGATACTCTAACCGTTCCGGCCCAAAGATACAAGCGGATTTTTCTTCCGGAAAGGAAATTTCTTCTAAAAAAAACAAACCGTCCGGAGAAACGCCTTTCGGTTCGTTCTCCGGACGGTCCGGATCATTCAGCGGCGATTGCCGTTCCAAGTTCCGTCATCAGGAAATAAAGAGCATTTCCCGATATTTCGGCAGCGGCCAGATCTCGTCGTCGATCAGCAGCTCGAGCGCGTCGACATCGGCGCGGAGCGCGGCCATAGCCTTCAGGACGGGGGCCTGATTTCCGGTCTTCAGCGCAGCTTCAAGGTCATTGCACTTGGCGGTGACGCTGTCCAGATAGCGGCCGATGATTGTCGCGGCCTCTTTCTTTGCGGCGACGCCGGCGGTCAGACCTGCGGCCTTCATGTTGACCAGAGCCTCCGCGAGTTCCGCGAGCTGTTTTCCGGCAGCGGGCTGGATGATGGTGCGCGCCATGCTCAGAGAGAGTTCGCCCTCGATTTTGATCTTCTTGGCATACTCTTCCATGAAGATTTCGTAGCGGGACTCCATCTCGGCCTCGGTGAAGACATTGTACTTGGTGAAGAGCGCCTTGCTCTTTTCAGAGACGAATGCACCGAGGGCTTCCGGAGTGGTCGGCGCGTTCGGCAGACCGCGTTTGGCAGCTTCCTTCTTCCATGCGGCGGTGTATCCGTCGCCATTGAAGATGATCCGCTTGTGAGCCTTGATGATCTTCTGGAGCAGGAGTTGAAGTTTCTCATTGAAGTTTTTCTTCGGGAACTTCTCCAGTTCCGTGGAGATCTGATCCAGCGCATCGGCGACGATCGTGTTGATAACCACGTTCGCTCCGGCGCAGGACTGGCTGGATCCGGGTGCGCGGAATTCGAATTTGTTTCCGGTGAAGGCGAAAGGACTTGTCCGGTTGCGGTCGGTTGCATCGCGGGGCAGCGGCGGGAGGGTGTCCACACCGATCTTCATGATGCCGCCGTGCTTGGAGGACTTCAGGCATCCCTTTTCGATCTGCTCGATCACATCGGTGAGCTGTTCGCCGAGGAAGATGGAGATGATCGCCGGGGGCGCTTCGTTCGCTCCGAGACGGTGATCGTTTCCGGCGGAGGCCGTTGCCACACGGAGAATATCCGCATTGTCATCGACCGCCTGAATCACCGCGCAGAGCATCGTCAGGAAGATCGCATTCTGATGCGGATCGTTGCCCGGCTCCAGCAGATTGCGGCCGTTGTAGCTGACCGACCAGTTGTTGTGTTTTCCGGATCCGTTGATTCCGGCAAACGGTTTCTCATGCAGCAGGCAGACGAAGCCGTGTTCATCCGCTTTCTGGCGGAGAACTTCCATCACCATCATATTATGATCGCACGCGAGATTGAGCTCTTCGAAGAGCGGGGCGATCTCGTACTGGGCAGGCGCGACCTCGTTGTGTCTGGTCTTGGCCGGAATGCCGAGTTTCCAGAGTTCATTTTCCACATCGGTCATGAATGTGAGGACGCGGTGTTTGATCGAGCCGAAGTAATGGTCTTCGAGCTGTTGGTGCTTCGGCGGGGGAGCACCGAAGAGGGTGCGGCCCGTTTGGACGAGGTCGGGACGGGCGAAATAGAAGTTCTTGTCGATCAGGAAGTACTCCTGTTCGGGTCCGAGCGTGACCTTCGGCATATGTTCGCCGGTCTCTCCGAAGCAGCGGACGAACCGCTTGACCGCTTTTGCCAGAACCTGGGTCGATTTCAGAAGCGGGGTTTTCTTATCGAGCGCTTCTCCGGTGTAGGAGCAGAACGCGGTCGGGATGCAGAGTGTTGCGCCGTTGGGATGGCGTTTGATGAAAGCCGGGCTGGAGGGATCCCATGCGGTATATCCGCGGGCCTCGAAGGTGGCGCGGAGGCCGCCGGACGGGAAGCTGGAGGCGTCCGGTTCGCCGACGATCAGATTTTTTCCGGAGAAGGAGTTGATCGCCTTTCCGTTGCTGTCGGGTTCGAGGAACGCGTCATGCTTTTCCGCGGTGGCGCCGGTCAGGGGCTGGAACCAGTGGGTATAGTGCGTGGCGCCCTTGTCGATGGCCCAGCGTTTCATCGCGTTGGCGACGTCGTCGGCCACGGAAGCATCCAGCGGGGAGCCTTCCACAATGGTCTTATAGAGGGTTTTGAACACGGGCTTCGGAAGCCGCTCGCGCATGCATTCGATTCCGAAGACGTCCGTTCCATAATCGTTGATGTCGAAAGCGACCGAGACGGTCTCCGGCGGTTTGATGGATGCGACCTTTTCAATCGCATCAATTCTTGTCTTGTTCATGTGCCAGTCTCCTCTTTTAATTGCACTGTTCCGAACGTTGACCGGAACATAAAGCAGATGGGATGCCAACTTTTCAAAACATACTATATCCGTGCTCAATGAAAATTACAAACCCTGTCGCGAAATATTTAAATCTTACATTTTTGTAACTTTCAACTCAAAACCATGACAAAAACGTCATATTTTTTCCATTCATCCCCGGATCGACAGGACTTCTCCCCCCGGTTTCCGGCTTTTTTTTATAAAAATGACATTCTTTGCAGTTCTCTTTTCTCTTTTTCCTTCGTTCTGGCATGAAATCTGTTAGAAAGAGTGTTCAGCAACGGACAATTAACAGAGAGGTCACTACTATGGTTCAACAAAACTTTCAAGGCCGTCCGGACCTGGCCCGGAATCCGGGACTCTATGAGTTCGGACAGGAACACGACGCCTGCGGAGTCGGACTCATCGCCGATCTTGACAACCGGAAATCCCACCGGATTGTGGAGATGGGCATGGAAGCTCTCCGCCGTCTCACCCACCGCGGCGCCACCGGCTACGATCCGGAGACCGGCGACGGCGCGGGAATCCTCATTCAGATCCCCGACGAACTCTACCGCAGGGAAAAAGCTCTCAAATCCATTCTTCCTCCCGCGGGGGAATACGCGCTTGCAATGCTCTTCCTTCCCACCGGGAAAGAGGAGATGAAACAGGCGCTTGCCCTGTTTGAAAAATGCTGCAAGGAAGAGGGTCTTCCGCTTCTGGCATGGCGGGAGGTCCCGACCGATCCCGGCAAGATCGGAAAAGCCGCCGCCGCGACGATGCCCGCAATCCGCCAGGGCTTCTTCGGCAACGGCGGAAAAACGGAAACGGCGGAATTCGAACGCTCCCTCTACATCGCGCGGAAAGTCTTCGAAAAGGAGTGCGCAAAGCAGGAGTATAAGGGCGGACGGCCCTATGTGGTCAGTTTCTCCTCCCGCTCGGTGGTCTACAAGGGTCTGCTTCTCGCCCATCAGATTTCCGGGTTCTATCCGGATCTGGCCAACGAGCACTGCAAGAGCGCCCTTGCGGTCGTCCATCAGCGGTACAGCACGAACACGTTCCCGACGTGGCCGCTGGCGCATCCGTTCCGCTATCTGGCCCACAACGGAGAGATCAACACGATCCGGGGCAATCTCAATCACATGAAGGCGCGGGAACCGATGCTCGAATCGCCGCTGTTCGGGGACAAGATCAAAAAGATCATTCCCGTCATTCCGGACGGGCAGAGCGATTCCGCCTCCCTGGACAACGCGCTGGAACTTCTTGTCGCCGGCGGCCGCTCCCTCCCGCACGCGATGCTGATGCTGGTTCCGCAGGCGTGGGGCAGAGACTATCACATCGGCCGGGACGTGCGCGGATTCTTTGAATACCACTCCGCCATCATGGAGCCGTGGGACGGCCCCGCCGCGATCGCCTTTTCCGACGGAGTCAATGCGGGCGCGATGCTGGACCGTTCCGGTCTTCGTCCGGCCCGGTACACGATCTCGGCGGACCGCACCTTTGTTCTTGCGTCGGAGACCGGGGTTCTGGACATCGCGCCGGGCGCGGTGCTGGAGCACGGACGTCTCGGACCGGGCCAGATGATCTATCTGGATCTGGAAAACAAGCGGGTCCGTTACGATGCGGAGATCAAATCGCAGGTTGCGCGTCTTCAGCCCTACCGCCGCTGGGTTCAGGAGAACCGGATCACGATCAACGGCTTCCTCGACCAGGCGACGCCTGCGGAGATCGGCGCGAATCTGACCTTCCGCCAGAAACTCTTCGGCTATTCCCGGGAGGACCTCGACATTCTGATCACCGCGATGGCGCGGGACGGTCAGGAGCCGGTCGGTTCGATGGGGAACGATGCGGCGCTGGCGGTGCTCTCCGAGAAACCCCAGTCGCTGTTCAACTATTTCAAACAGCTGTTTGCGCAGGTCACGAATCCGCCGATCGACCCGATCCGGGAAGCGTCGGTGATGACGCTGATGACCTACATCGGCAATCACGGCAACATTCTTTCCGAATCGCCGAAACACGCGCATCTGGTGAAGATGCAGCAGCCGATTCTGACGGGGGAGGATCTTTCCCGTCTCCGTGCGCTCAATCTTCCGGACTTCCGGACCGAGACGATCCGAATCGTCTATACGGCGGAAAGCGGACTGGCGGCGGCGCTCGACCGCATCTGCGCCGAGGCGGAAACGGCGGTGCGGGAGGGACGCAACGTGATCATTCTCAGCGACCGCGATCCGATGGACGGCGAAAGCCCCATTCCCTCGCTTCTTGCGACGGCGGCGGTGAATGCGCGTCTGCTCTCCGCCGGCATCCGGAGCGGAGCGGGCATCATTCTGGAGACGGGGGAAGCGCGGGAGGTCATGCACTTTGCGCTTCTTCTCGGCTATGGTGCCACGGCGATCAATCCCTACCTTGCGCTGGAAAGCGTTTCCGAGCTGGTTCAGGAGGGCAAGGTCCGGACCGATCCTGCGACGGCGGCCGGCAATTACATTCACGCGGTCTGCAAAGGACTGCGCAAGATCATGTCCAAGCAGGGCATCTCGACCCTGCGGAGCTTCCGGAGCGCGCAGCTGTTTGAAGCGGTCGGACTGAGCAGCGAGCTGATCGCCCGCTACTTCTCCGGCACCGCGTCGCGGATCGGCGGCATCGGTCTGGAGGAGATTGAGCGGGAGGTTGCGCTCCGGGTCAACGCGGCGCGGGCCTCGTCGATCATTCTTCCCTCCGGCGGGCAGTACCGCTTCCGGAAAGACGGGGAAAGCCATCTGTGGACCCCCGACACCATCTCGCTTCTTCAGCAGGCGGTCCGGAACAGCGACTACGGAAAATTCAAGCAATATACCAAACTCATCAACGAGCGGGAGCACGGCATCTGCACGCTGCGGGGTCTTTTCCGGTTCAAGGACCGGAAGCCGATTCCGCTGGAGGAGGTGGAGAGCGCGTCGGAAATCGTCAAGCGGTTTGTGACGGGCGCGATGTCGTACGGTTCGATCAGTCCGGAGGCGCATATGACCATTGCGCGGGCGATGAACGAACTGGGCGGCATGAGCAACTCCGGAGAAGGTGGAGAGGATCCGGCGCGGTATGTGACAAAGCCGGGAGAAGTGAGTCTGAGCAGCGCGATCAAGCAGGTGGCGTCCGGCCGGTTCGGCGTCACGGCGGAATATCTGGCCAACGCGAAGGAGCTTCAGATCAAGATTGCGCAGGGAGCGAAACCCGGAGAAGGCGGTCAGCTTCCGGGACGGAAGGTCAACGATCTTGTTGCGCGGGTTCGTCACTCGACCCCGGGCGTGACGCTGATCTCCCCNNCTTGCCCAGCTGATCTACGATCTGCGGAATGCCAATCCGAAGGCGCGGGTGTCGGTGAAGCTGGTGTCGGAGCTGGGCGTCGGGACGGTTGCAGCGGGCGTCGCCAAGGGTCATGCCGATGTTGTGCTGATCAGCGGTCACGACGGCGGCACAGGAGCCAGCCCGCTTTCGAGCATCAAACACGCCGGTCTTCCGTGGGAAATCGGACTGGCGGAGACCCAGCAGACGCTGCGTCTCAACAAACTCCGCGACGGGATCCGCGTCCAGGTCGACGGTCAGCTGAAAACCGGCCGCGACGTTGTCATCGGCGCCCTTCTCGGAGCTGAGGAGTTCGGATTTGCCACCACGGTCCTTGTTTCGATGGGCTGCCTGATGATGCGCAAATGCCACGACAACACCTGCCCGGTCGGTATTGCGACTCAGGATCCGGAACTGCGGAAACTCTTCCGCGGCAAACCGGAACACGTGAAGAACTTCCTTCTGTTCATTGCGGAAGAGGCGCGGGAAGTTCTGGCGCAGCTCGGACTTCACTCGATCGACGAGGCGGTCGGCCGCTCCGATCTTCTTGACACCGAAGAGGCGCTCAAGTTCTGGAAGACGCGGAATCTGGATTTCAGCCGGATCTTCGCACAGGTGGTTCCGGAGGAGCTTCCGCGGAAGTTCTCCCGCCGCCAGGAGCGTCCTGTGGCATTCGACGAGGAGAAGATCCTTCCGTTTGTGAAGAACTCTCTGGAGAAAGGCGAGAAGAGCCGTCTTCAGCTTCAGCTGAGCAACCGGGACCGGAGCGTCGGAACCCGTCTGAGCTACTACATTGCCTCCCGCTACGGGCACAAGGGACTTCCGGAGGATACGATCCGGATCGACTTCAGCGGCTGTGCCGGGCAGAGCTTCGGAGCATTCCTCTCCGCGGGCGTCACGCTGATTCTGAACGGAGAGGCAAACGACTATGTCGGCAAAGGCCTTTCCGGCGGCAAGATCATTGTCCGGCCGCCTGCCGAGAGCCATTTTGCGCCGGAGGAGAGCATCATCGTCGGCAATGTCGTCGGCTACGGCGCCACATCGGGCAAGCTGTTTGTGAACGGACTTGCGGGCGAACGGTTCGCGATCCGCAACAGCGGCATGACCGCCGTGGCGGAGGGGACCGGCGATCACACCTGCGAATACATGACCGGCGGCGTGGTTGCCATTCTCGGGAAAACCGGCATGAACTTCGGAGCCGGAATGACCGGAGGAATCGCGTATGTGCTGGATGAAAGCGGTGATTTCGATCTCCGCTGCAACCTCGATACGGTGGACCTGGAATCGATCGCGAAGGGGTCGGAAGACGAAGAGCTTCTTCTTTCGCTGATCAAGGAGCACGAGAGCACCACCGGCAGTCCGAATGCGTCCCGCATCCTGCGGAACTGGGAGGACATGCTGCCGAAATTCGTGAAAGTCTTCCCCGTGGAATACCGTCTTGCGCTCGGCAAGATGCGCAGAGACGACGCGGAAGTCACCCGGGTCACACACAGCAATTGAGGGAAGGAGGCGATTGATCATGGGAAAGAATCAAAAACGCGCATTTTATGATCTGGAACGCCGGGCGCACACCTATCGCCCGATTGAAGAACGTATTCACGATTTCCGCGAAGTGGAAGTTCCTCCGCCGCCGGAAATCCTGAAGCAGCAGGCGGAGCGCTGCATGGACTGCGGCATTCCGTTCTGCCATGGAACAGGCTGTCCGCTCGGGAACCAGATTCCGGAGTTCAACGAGGCGGTTGCAAACGGCCGGATGGAGGAGGCGTGGAATCTGCTCTCTTCGACAAGCTGCTTCCCGGAATTCACATCGAGGATCTGTCCTGCGCTCTGCGAGGGGTCCTGCACCTGCGGACTCAATTTTGAACCGGTGACCGTCCGCCAGATCGAACGCTACATCGTGGAGCAGGCGTTCACCAACGGACTGGTGAAAGTTCGTCCGGTGACAAAACGGAGCGGGAAATCGGTTGCTGTCATCGGAGCGGGTCCGGCCGGACTTGCGGCGGCGACGCTGTTGAATCAGGCGGGTCATCTGGTCACGGTCTACGAGCGTGATCAGCGTCCGGGTGGACTCCTCCGCTACGGAATCCCCGATTTTAAACTCGACAAGGCCGTCATCGACCGGAGAATCGCTCTGCTTGAAGCGGAAGGAATCAGATTTGAAATGGGAGTCAACATCGGCGTGGACGTTTCCGGAGCGTACCTGAAACGGAAATTCGATGCCGTGGTTGTCGCAACCGGAACCCGTCAGCCCCGCGATCTCCGGATCCCGGGACGCGAACTCGACGGAATTCTCCCCGCCACGGTCTTCCTCTCCGAGCAGAACCGTCTGGTCTCCGGCGAACACACCGGCGAGCACCCGTATTCGGCAAAAGGCAAGCGGGTTCTCGTCGTCGGCGGCGGCGATACCGGCTCCGACTGCGTCGGAACCTCGATCCGTCAGGGTGCGGCCTCCATCGTTCAGCTGGAGATCATGCCGAGTCCTCCGGAAAAGCGTTCTCCGTCGACTCCGTGGCCGATGTGGCCGTATCTGCTCCGCACCTCCTCCAGTCATCAGGAAGGGTGCGAGCGGAGATGGAACACCGCGACAAAATCCTTCTTCGGCGAAAACGGCAAAGTCGCCGGCGTCCGCTGCGTGCAGACGGAGTGGGAGTTCTCTCCGGAAGGCCGTCCCCTTAAATTCACCGAAAAAGGGGAAGAGTTCCAGCTCGAGGCCGATCTCGTCCTCCTTGCGATGGGATTCACCGGCATTCCGGAAGGGGAAACCTATCCCGCTCAGCTCGGCGTGGAGCTCGTCCGCGGACTGCTCAAGGCGTCCCCCGACGGAAAGACCAATGTGGACGGTGTTTTTGCCGCCGGCGATGTGAAGTCGGGTCCCTCTCTGGTCGTCCGGGCCATCGCGTCCGGTCGTCAGACCGCCCAGAGCGTCAACGAGTATCTGCAAAAGAAGTAAAACAAACGGACCCGGAGGAGCGATCAAAGTCCGTTGCACACGACTCCTCTCGCGACACTCCTCCGGGTCTGTTTTTTTCTGAAGAGCTGGATGGGATCCGCTCTGGATTTTTTTTGTTGTTCTGCCCCGATTCGATGGATCGGGGTTTTTCATTGTTTTGTTGTTTCGTGCTCCGCACGACCAGCGTTTCGCCGCTGGACCGCGACAAGGGCAGCGGCCCTT
>DDJH01000111.1 GCA_002338895.1 Lentisphaeria bacterium UBA1829
AGGAAAACGGAAAGGAAGACCAGAAGAAATGCTGTCAGTGTCATGACCGTGCAAACGCCTTTTCCCGATAGACGGCAACCCGGTTTCCGAGGCAGTCAAGCGCCTTCCGCGCGGATTCGCTTCCGGCGAGCGCCTCCAGCATGAGAGCCCCTTCCACGGAACAGAGCTCGCGGTGCGCCGGAAAATAGTCCTGCACGAGGAACGAGATGTATTTCACCATCCGGAATTCTCCGAAGACATGCGGCACCGGTTCATTGATCCGTTCCACAGCGGCGCAGGTGCCGTTTTTGACCGCTGAAATCAGGTCTTCGATCCGATCCGATTCGGCAAGGATCACGGTGCTGTTCCAGTCCGCGAGTTTTTCGCAGTCGGTACCGTGCGAGTCGCTCAGGCCGACAACCGGGAAAGAGCGTCCCTGCGCCCGTTCGTCGCCGTAGCGTGCGACCTGGCAGGAGTTTGAACGCCACTGCCATTCGTAGAAACCTCCGAGAAGTTCATAGGCATCGAATTTCCCCCGATGGAAAACGGCATCGCTAAGCGCTTCGCAGATTTCGTATTTGTTGGTCTGCCAGTAGGGATGGCAGAAAACGGAGAGCCCGCCCGCTTTCCGGATCTCCCGGAATACCCATTCGCTGGCGGCGACCGGGAAGGGATCGAGTCCGGCGGGGAGAGCTTCCGGGGGAATGGTTCGCAGAATTTCCTCCGTCTCCTTACGGTAGCGCTGTTCGTCGGAAAACGCCTTTTCGTTGATGCTGTAACTGCCGCCGAAGTGAATGATGTGTACCGGATTGTCCGGAGAATGGACCTCTTCGCCGGGATAGAGGCGGAACCCGTTGTTCAGAGACTTCCAGTATTCCATTGTCCGCCTGGAAGGTTCGTACCGGCGATGGTCCGTGACCGCTATGAAGTCGAAGCCCATCTGACGGTAGCGCGCGGCAACGTATTCCGGTGATTCGGCGCCATCTGAACAGACGGAGTGAACATGAAAGTCACCCTTGAACGGGCGAAGCCGGTAGAGATCCGGACGCAGCGAATAGACATTGAAGCGGATTCCTTTCTTCTCTTTCTCTACCCATTCCTCCGAGTTGCGGAATCCCGGCAGATCAAACAGATCCAGCAGAATACAGTGTTCCTGCTCTCCGGCAAAGCGCGCTTTGAGGAGAAGGGATTTGCCTTCCCGCTTAATGGAGATGTCTTCGCGTTCCCCGTCGATCGCCTGTGTGGAGGTGCCGTCCGGGAAGAGACCGCCCACGGGAAAGAAGCGGACCTTGATCCGGTCCGCCGGAGGCAGTTCCGCATGATCGAAAAGGGGGGTGATGCGGATCGTGCTTTCCTGATCCGCCGGAACGATCCGCGGAGTGACTTCAAAATAATTCTGAAACTCTTTCATACATGACTCCTTTTTTTTTGACAGATGTCGCTTTTCTTTTCACTGTCCGGGTGTAAGTTATCCTGAGTGAACCTGATTTCAAGTGGATTTTGAAAAATAAATGATGTCGCTTTTTTACGACATGGGGAGATGCTATGAATATCATTGAGCAGTTGAATCAGCTTGGATTGAACGGACGGCAGGCACGGGTTTACCTTGCGTTGCTTCAGCTCGGATCGGCGACCGCGATTGAGATCGCAAAATATACGAAATACAAGCATCCCACGGTTTACGACGTACTGGATATCCTGAAGGAGAAGCGCCTGATTACGGAAACGTTTTCCGGAGGACGCAAGATCTTTTCCGCCGAAGATCCCGAAATGTTCTCTCAGATTCTGCAGGAGCGTCAGCGGACGCTGGATTCCCTGCTGCCGAGTCTGAAGGATCTGTATCTGGGGGGAACCCACCGGACCCGCGTCCACTGTTATGACAGCGTGGAGGGGGCCGCCGTGCTTCGGAATGAACTCCTGAACGTGAAATCCAAACGGTACTATTATTTCGGATCGGTCCGGGAGATGTTCAAGCTCTCTTCCCAGGAACAGGAGGAGGCGTATGTCCGCGAGCGTCTCCGGCGGGGAATCTGGTCCTATTCCATCCGCGACCGCTCCCAGGAGGTCGATCTGGACTACATGAGGCCGGGCGAGGAAAATCTCCGGCGCGTCCGATATCTGCCGAAGCCGATCGACGACAACATCTCCGGATTGTACATCTATGACGACAGGATCGCCATCAGTTCCGCCCTGAAGGAAAATTATTCCATCATCATCGAGAGCCGGGAGCTTTTCATCCTCATGCGGACCTTGTGGCACTACATCTGGGAGATTGCGGAAGAACCGTGAAACAGCAGAGCGTCAGCGGCTTTTCCCTTTCAGAATGTGTTTCCTGAGCAGAATGGACGCTTTTTCCGTGTCGCCGGCGAGCACGGCATCCAGAATTTCCATGCGCTCCGTGATGAGCTCCTCCAGCGGAGCGCGTTCCCGGTTCCGGTAGTTGCGGTAAGGAGCTGTCTTCGTGCGGAACTGCTGAATCAGTGCGCTGAGATAACGATTTCCGCAATGATCCGAGAAGAGGGCGTGCATCTCGCCGTCCGCTTCGAGGGCGATCCTGCGGGAATCCTTTCGCCGGGCCGCCGAGCGCAGTTTTTCCTTCAGAGTTTCGATCTTCTCCGGCGGAATCGCTCCCATGGCGTTTTTCAAGGCGAGAAGTTCGAGTCCGCAGCGGCATTCAAAGAGTTCCGTGAGCGCGTCGTCATCGGGCATGGCAACCCGGAACCCTTTGCGCGGGAGCTGTTCGATGAGTCCTTCCGCGGCAAGCCGTTTCAGCGCTTCGCGTACCGGAGTCCGGCTGATCCCGAACTCCGAAGCAAGCTTTTCCTCCTGAAGCGTCGTTCCCCCGGGATACCCTCCGGAGATGATCTTTTTGACAAGCTCGTCGTATGCCTGATCGGAAAGATTCATTTTTTTCAGCATTTTTCCCGTCTCCCTCTTGCTTTCAAAGAAGTACAGTATATTGTATACAATACGCTTGAATCAATAAAATTTCAACTGAAAAGGATGAAAAAATGCGTCTTTCCGGAAGAATCGCTCTCTTCTGTGCGCTTGCCTTGACGACG
>DDJH01000020.1 GCA_002338895.1 Lentisphaeria bacterium UBA1829
GGGCTGGCTGGGCGCTTACGTTTGTTTAAAATGAATTGGATACTATAGCACATTTTCACAAAAAGACAAGAGCCGGACGAAAAACATCCGGCAAAAAATCCCGGCGGAACACGGCGCGTCGCTTCTCTCTCAAACAGGGAAGTCCGCATGCTCCGCCGGAAAACTTCCGTTACGGAAGAAGAACCATGTCCATGAACTGATCCGGACGCTTCGGCTGCTGGCCGATTCCCGGCGTCAGCTCGATCCAGCCGACACGCTTCTCTCCGTCGTTCATGTTGACGATGAAGCTGAAGCGCGTCGCCGAACCCGGAAGCAGTTTGAACGGGCTGATCGAGACCGGAGGCAGAGCAAGCTCGTATACAACTCCGTCCGCCGTCCGTCGGATCGCGCAGTCGCCCTGATCCGTCCGGCCGAGCGACTTCGAAAGCGAATCATAGGAGCTCGCGGAGGCCGCAAGACGATTCAGCAGAGGTTTGCCCTGATAGAGCGAGAGCAGATACTCGAAATCGTCGTCCTGATATCCGGCGGTTCCCTTCGGGGCGTTCGCGACCGTATCCAGTGCGAACTGAACTCCGTCGCCCAGCCAGGTGGCGGATTCTCCGTGCGTATCAACAGGATGGAAACCGTCCTTCTTCACCTCAAATGCAAGATAAAGACGGGCGGAATCCCATTTGCTGCGGAATTTGACGGTGCTCTTCTTCATGGACTCGCTCCAGGGGGAGCTCTGAACCGAGTTTTTCACGGTCAGAACCACCGGCGCGACATCCTGCCAGTCGGAAAGATCGCCGTCTATTGCAATTGCTTTTTCCGCTTTCGGGACGAACAGCGCACGGAGAGAGACAGAGACTGTCTCGCTCTGCTTGATTGCGGGAAGTTCGACTTTCAGTTTGGCTTCACGCGGCGTCATGCCGATTTCCGGAACGGTGCGGAACGCAACGCGGTCCGTGCTTTCTCCCGGAATGTCGCGGAATTCCAGCTTCTGTTCGCCGTCGACAAGCCTCGGAGTCAGAACAGAGACCGTGCCAGAGAGCGGTTTCGCCGTGAGGTTTGCGACCTCAACTGCAAAAGTGTGCGGTCCGGTGATTTTCACGGAGGTCCGGAACGCCTTGTCGGTGATGTTCAGTTTCGCGGAAGCGATCTGCTTCGCCAGTTCCGCCGCAGATTCTTCAGATTCAAGATAGACCGGGAACTCGCTGAGTTCAAATGTTGTCCCGTCGATCCGCGACCCCATGAAGTCATAAGCGCGGAAGGGTTTGGCGAATTCGATCTTTTCCGGCTTGCCGTTCCACTTCCAGAGAACTGCCGTTCTGCGCGTTCCCAAGTCGAAGATGTAGCAGCGGAAATTTGCACCGAGCTTGACCTGACCGGCCGGCTTGCCGTCCTCAATCCGGTCCGCAGCTGCACGGATCGCATAGAGGTAGATGTTCGGCATGACTTCACCGCCATTTTCGCCATTGCCGGTACGGACGACGGTCCAGCCGGTCTGGCAGAAACCGATGCCGACTGCGAAATGGAAGTAGACATCCACTCCGTTGGCGAATCCGACGATTTCATTGCGGACGTCGCGCGCCGCATATTTCAGCGCCTGCGGCATGATGCGGTTGTCCGGATAGTTCATCGGATACACGCGGCCGGCTTCCGTCGCGAAGAATTTATAATCCGTTTTGAAACGCGCCGCCATTTTCCGGAGACTCTGCATATCCTCGCCGTAATCCGGAAGTTCGGGGAGCTGGCGATACGGGTGTTCGGAAATAATATCGAGAGTTGCGGCAACGCCGGGTTTGGAGATCAGCGACTCAATCCACGCAACGTTCGTTCCGCACGGATCCGCTCCCGCAATCTTCGCATTCGGGTCAATCTTGCGCAGAATCTCCGCAGTTTCAAGAGTGCAGCGCGCAATGGAGTCAATGTCTGTGACTTCCAGTCTCTCCGGATCAGGATTCGCAGAGCGTCCCGACCAGATGTTCGGCTCATTCAGAATTTCATACGCATCGACCTTTCCCTTGACCATGCCCGCCTTTTCCGTAAGGTACTTTTTCCATGCGCTATAATCCTTCGGCAGGAAGAACGCCTCTTTTCCGGAAAGAACGTTGTCCAGACAGAACAGCGTATAGATTCCCGCATCGTGGAACAGCCCCACGCCCTCAAATCCATGTCCTCCGGAGTTCCAGACGCGTGCGGAGCCGAGACGGAATTCCTTCATCAGCGCAATGGTGACATTTGCGTTGTGCGCAAGCGGATCTTCCACGTTGATTCCGAAACGGCGGACCATCGGCCCCGGATGATTGATCACGCCGAAGGGCAGAACATGCTCGTCAATCCGGTCGCCCGTCTTCGCGGTCACATAGAGCGTCATCCAGCCGCGGCGTTTTTCCGGAGCCTTGAAAGAAACGCTCTTTTCCGCCGGAAGAGTAACACGCTCCGCCGGGGAAGAAGCGATCCGTTTGCCGAACGCATCTTCGATTCTCCACGAAAGTTCCGTCTCCGCAGTCTTTCCGGCGGATTCCAGTTTCAGATTCGCCGTAATTGTATCTTCGGGATAGTAGCAGGTGGAATCCCTGTCCAGAGTTCCGGAAATCCAGACGCTGGAAAGTTCCCTGAACTCCGCATTCTCCGAGAGCTTGGAAGAGATGTCGTCAATCCAGACGGTTGCATTTTCCGGGAAATCGAAACGCGGGAAGATGAGTCCGTACGCATCGCCATACGCATAACCGGGGTTGCCGACAATATTCACGTTCGAAAATGTTTTCCCGTAAGCGGGAACGTTCAGGGTGTATTTCTTCCAGACAGTTCCGACCGTGAACGTTTTAGCGTAAATCGAACCGTTGCATGGGAATAGACCGACCGTGACGTTCGTCGGCTTCTCCGCCTTTATCCATGCCGAAAGCGAAATCGGCTTGTTCAGACGGACCGGAACGGGGAACATGTAAAGCTGATTCACGCTGTTCGCCGGAGTCGTCACCTTGAACGAACGTTTTCCCGAATGCGCGGTTGTGGAATCGGTCTCGACTTTCAGCGCGCCGGAACGCGGGATGTTGAAAAAGAGAGATGTACCGTCCTTGTGACTTCCGAGCGTTTTCATATCGGAATACGCAACGCCGTAAAGTCCGCGCTCCGCGCCGCCGTTCACCACGTTTTCCTTTTCCGAATCAACAGCGGCTTCCCGGACTTCCGTAAAATCGTAAGCTCCAAGCGTAAACAC
>DDJH01000115.1 GCA_002338895.1 Lentisphaeria bacterium UBA1829
TCAGCAGCACACAGCTGAACGGATTTCATTTTCTTCATTTCCGTCGCTGCAATATGCTGCTGGTCGACGGACATGTGGAGGCGCTCTCTCCTTCTGGAATGGTTCTCAATCATAAGACGAATTACTGGTATCCCGGATCCCATATGTTCCGGGATGAATTCAACAATCAAATTCTGTTTTAAGGAGTTATTATGAAATTCATAAAGCAGCTGCTGGTCCTCGGTCTGTTTTTCACGGTCCAGTTTCTTCTCGGTGCCGCCATGTCGGACGAACCGGTCGAACTGATGGGAAATGCCAGTCAGTGGAAAAAAATTCCCGGAATGGAAATTCTGGATGCTCACGGAAATCTGGATATTCTGATCCAGGGGAACAGCCATCAGGCAAGATGGATTGATCTGCCGGACGGAACGGTCCTCCTCCGACTGAAAATGACCATGCAGTGCTTCGATGTTGTCCCGGGCAAACAAAGCTGGCAGAATGCACGGCTGGGAATGAGTTTCCATGACAGCTCCGGAAAACGGGTCGGCAAATGGCCCAATATCTTCTGGGGAAGCGGAAATACGAAACAGATGACCTGTCTGCGGGATTTTCCTGTTCCGGAAACCGCCACCCGTCTTCTTCTCACTCCGGCCAACTACGGGGTCTCCGGCCGGGTGGAATTCCGCGGGGTTTCGCTTCTGGCATACACAAAATCAGCGCTCCAGGCGGAAAAGAAGGTGCGGGAATGGAGGAATCCGGATTTCTCCCACGGACTTTCCGACTGGAATCTTTTCAGGACGCAAAAAAATCTTTCCATCGAAAGCAACACCCTCATCTATACGCCAACAACGCAGGAGAGAAGCAGGATCGGCCAGAGGAGAGTGCTTGCCGCGGGAAAAGATTATTTTCTCCTTGCAGAGATCTCCGCGAAGAGTTCCGCATGTCTGAAGGCCACCAGTACATCAGTCCGCTATTCTCGGCCGTTGATCCGGGAAAATATTCTGAACGTGTCTCCGGGACGTCATCGCTACATTCTTCCATTGGAGGCCTTGCCGTTTACAATTTCAAAACCGGGAGATCTGGCAATTGAGATCACGTCGAACGGACGACTTCAAATTCATAAACTGGAGCTGAAAGCATGCGATTTTACGAGGAAAGAGCTGCCGTTTTCAAAGAACTGGAACGTCTTTGTCGCGGTGAACGAAAAGCCGTTGATCACAGACCGGATTCCGGAATTCATACGCAATGAGAAAGGGGAAAAAATCTCAGCGCGGAAAATGATTCTTCCTGTCGGGCTCCAGGAGAAGGGACGAACGGTTGATTTCAAATGGATCATGCGAAAAACTCCCGACGCCCGCGGAGTCGCCGTGATGTACAACGAATTTGAAAGTCCGGAAGATGCGGAAGTCCTTTTCGGCTGTTCGGCAGACTGGTACTATCAAATTTATCTGAACGGAATTCTCGTCTGCGACCGGATGTCGGACGGAAACCGCATCCAGGATTACACACCCAATGCAAACCGACTCTATCTCCCGGTCCGAAAAGGACGGAATCTGTTTGTCGCAGTCATTCGGAGAGGGAGCAGAGGATGGAAGTTCAACTGGGGGGTTCCGCTGGAACCGAAAGCTCCTCTGATCTTTCAGGAGAATCAGGTCTTCAGGAAGGTTGACCTCTCCGATCTGGAGGTCAGGAAGGGAAGTGCTCTGGACCTCTCCTTCCTGAATGCGGACAACGCTCCGGCCGGGAAATCCGGACGTCTGAAAGTCAACTCCGACGGCTCCGCCGGATTCGAACGCACCTCCACCCCGTTTCGTTTTCAGGGCTATACCAGCGATCTGCAGAAACCCTACTGGACCGTCCGGGATCGAAAGACCTTCAACGAAAACGCCCGTCGGCTCGCGGAAGCAATGAACCGCCAGGGCTACAACCTTTTCCGGATGCACGGCATCGATCTCTGGGTCATGGAAGGGGCCCGGAAGGACCTGGAACCATCCGCCGAGTTCTTCGACCGCTGGGATCGCCTGCTTTATGAGATGAAACTGCGCGGCATCTACACTCAATACGTTGTTTTCTCCTTCAATCTCTATTCCGGGGAAAACGGCTGGAAAACACACTTTCCCCTTCGGAATATTCATAGACTGATGCTCTACTGCGGACGGGAATGGGAACGCGAACGCTTTCGACGCGGAGCGGAACTGATGCTGAATCACCGCAATCCCTATACGGGTCTCCGCTGGAAAGACGATCCGGCGATAGTCCTTGTCGAATTCTACAATGAACAGAGCAGCGGCTTTCTCCTCCAGGACCTGAAGAACGATCCGGAAGCCTGCGCCTATTTCCTCAACTGCTGGAAGAAATGGGTCAGAACATATCTGAAGGATCAAAGTCGCTCCGCGCATGTTCAGGAAAAGACGCGTCAGGAAGGTCTGAACTCTCCTCCGGATCCACGACGCCTGGAAACCGGAGAGTGGAGAAACATTTTTGCTCTGTTTCGGCAGGATCTTCAGAAAACCTGCCATGAATGGTGCGCGGGGGTTCTGCGCGACGCGGGGTATCGCGGGCTCTTCACCAACACGGGAACGCCGCTTGTAAACTGGCAGACCGTCCCCGTCTGCGACAGTCACACCTACTACAATCACCCGACTCAATGGGAGAACAAAGGTTCACGTGTCCGGGCAACCAGCAATGTCGCGGAGGAGGCTCCCTCCATTCGCGGGACAACGGCAAGACGTCTTGCTGGACGCCCCTATTTCATCGGCGAATACAATTTCTGTTTCTGGAACCCGTATCAGCGCGAATTGCCTCTGGCATTCAACGCCTATGCGGCATTTCAGGGCTATTCCAGTCTGGCCGTTCACGATCAGGCGGTTGCCCTCGGAAGCGGACAGAACAGCCGGCTGACCTGCTTCCATGCCGGCATCTCTCCGATTCAGCGAGCAGGAGAGTTTCTCTCTGTTCTCTTTTTCCGTCGCCGGGATGTGAAGGAATCCCCGCACCGGGTTCAGCTCCAGATCGGCAGAAATTTTCTCCACCATCCCGTTGCAATGGGAAAAGCGGTTTCCGGAGAACAGAGCCGTCTTGCGCTGCTGACCGGGTTTTCGCTGGCCTTTCCCGACACACCGAAATATCCCGATCTTCCTCCGATCCCGAAACCGGACTGCATTCTCTCTCCGGACGGGGCGTCCGAGATCTACGAGGAAGGATGGTTCTCTACCGATATTGAGTCCGCGAAACGGCAGGGTGTCCTGAAACGCCTCGTTGAAACGCTGCGGAAAAAAGGCATTCTCTCCCGAGAAAATCCGACCGATCCCGATGCAGGAATTTTTCAGACCGACACCGGAGAAATCACCCTTCGGAGCAAGGAATCGCTGATCAAAGTCGTAACCCCCCGCAGTGAAGCGGTCTCCCTCCGGGGCGGAGCAAAGCCGGAACGGCTCCATACACTGACCATCCAGTCCGTCTCCACGGACGCTCTGGTCGGACTGGCAGCAGTCGACACGGCCGTCCTCCCCGACTCCAAACGCATGGTTCTGGTCTTTGCCACAGAAAATGTCAACACATCCATGATTCTGGAAGGTGACCGCGAAACACTGATCGAACCGGGTCATGCTCCCATCCTTCTGCGGACAGGAACACTTTCCATTCGCTTTCGCAATTCCAACAAATCTCTGAAGCTCTACGCCCTGCGGCTGAACGGAACCCGCTCGGAAGAACTTCCCCTGAGCAAAAAGGATGGAGAGTGGAGCGCCGAAATTGACACGGCAAAACTGGCCGGAGGTCCGACGGTCTTCTTTGAAATTGTACAGGAGAAGCCGTAATCCCGGAAGGAGGAAGGCCGGACAAACACCTCCGGCCTCCTCCGGCCTTCGTCGTTTCCCTCCCCTCCGGTCCGGACAGACAACTCTCCTGTTGAACGCCGTCCGGATCGGACAGCCACCTCCCAGAATCAGTGGTTCAGCTTGAAATATTTCAGAAGTGTTTTCTTCGCAGGAGTGTCCCGATCGGCCTTCCGAAACTTATACGGCGCCGCACGCTCATGTTCCACCGACCACGGCGGCCATTCCCGAAACGCGTGATAGGTCCAATCCCAGCCGTATTCCTCAAAGAGTTCAATGCAGTCCTGAATGTAGCGGTCGCGTCCTTCCGCCCAGGCGATGCAGCTGAATTCGCCGATGTAGATCCGGGCATTGTATTTCTGCTGGAAGTCAATGAACGGCTTCAATGTCACCCGGAGCTGCTCCTTGTCCCAGTAGACGCCATTGATGTAACCGGGATACTTCCACGCAACGCCCCGCTCGGCAACCCCCTGATGGGTCAGCGTGTGCGGCTGATAGATATGCGGGGAATATGCCATGTTCTCGCCCGGGAAAAAGCGGGTGACAAACGGGTTGATGACAAGCGTATCCGGATCCACCGTCCGAATCGCCTTCACCAGTTCTTCGGCAACCCGGTTCCAGTCGTCGGCATCAATTCCGGCGGGTTCATTGAGCAGGTCATAGCCGTAGATATTCGGATTCTTCCGGTAATGGGAGGCAACCTTCTTCCAGGCCTTTTCCAGAGCGCCGAAATCGGAACTGTTTTTCAGATTCACACTGGCATAATTTGTCCGCTTTGCTCCGGGAATCTTCGAAAAAGCGATCACAACCTTGATCCCGTTTCTTTCCAGATGGGGCATCAGAGAATCCAGGCGCGCAATGCGGGAATCCACCCAGCGCAAATACTCCTCTTCCGTTTTGACCGGCTCCCCGCCGGAAAACCCGAAGCGGATCAGATTGGCACCCCATTTGCCCAGATCGTCGATATCCTTCACAGTCAGACGGTTGGGATTGACCTGAAATCCACGGTAACGGGTGATCGGACCGGAATAATGGTTCCGGGAATCCGCCTTGAAAATATCCCGTCCGCGACGGATGGCGGCAGCCTCCTTGTTTTCCGGCGGAACGACCGCCTCATCCGGAATCTCTCGCCCTTCGCTGATCCGGACCCAGTCCACATAAAATTCTCCGCGCCCCTGGTGGTTGTTGATGTGGATCGCGATCTCCGTCACATCATTCGGCTGGAACTTCTCCACATAAAAATAGTGTGTCCAGTTCGGCGTGCCCAGCTGAATCTCCGCGCCTTTCCAGCGGGTCCGGTTCTTCAGCGAACGGGTCTTGTAGCAGAGGGTGATCGCGGGACCGAAATAGTGCCGTTCGCCCTTCTTCAGATCCTCGCCACGATATTTGGCCTCCAGAACATAGTATCCGCCGGAAGAAAACATTGCGGGATCCAGAACGATCCGGTAGAGAGGATTGGATTTCTCCTTCGGATCCCGGATCCAGAGTGCGCCGTCGCCATTTTCCCCTCCGCGGGGAAGATGGACCTTCGAACGGGAGAGCTGTTTGGGATCCATCTCCCGTTCCGTAAATTGATTTTCATACAGAGTGCGTCCTGTCTGAAACGCGGCCGTCGCGCTCCAGGCGGCAAGCAGGACAAATGCGGAAATGGTCTTTTTCATTGAAAAACCTCCTGTTCAGTAATCTTTCGGGGAATACGAATCGGCCCAGTAGGTCCGCACCGGCCGCTTGTCCCAGTGCTTTCGGGCGACAACGTGCGAATCCAGATAAAGAATATTGGCGCAGTTGGCATGATTCGGTCCCATGGACTGCGAATCGTTAAAGTAGACCTCTCCGGTTGCAGCTGCATAATTGACATTCGGTGCGCTCCAGCCGGAGCTCGCCACCGGATTGCTGAAAAAGTTCCGGTAATCGAACTCGGAGATCAGATACTGGGAGGAGGGCTGTTTCTGTTTCGAAACCTTCCCGTTCCCATATTCCGAAGAGAGCCAGAAGCGATAGGTCGCATAGCTTCTCCCGCTGTACCCCTGCTTCGGGTCGGAGGGACAGAGAAAGGTTTTCCACGCCTTCCCGGGATCGCTTAATGTCGGACACTGTCCCGACACGAGTTTCCCTTTCAGATACTGGCTCCCGTAATAAAACGGCCAGTGATAAAAATGAGCGTATGCGTGTCCCGGTTCTGTCACTCCGACTCCGGGAATCAGCGGAGGCATGATGTGATCGTCGAAATCCTGCCGATACAGATTTGCCGCCGTCCCGATCGTCTTCAGATTGTTCATGCAGATGGATTTCCTCGCCGCCTCCCGCGCGCTGTTCAATCCGGGAAGAAGAAGCGATGTAAGAATGGCGATGATCGCAATCGTAATCAGCAATTCCAGAAGAGTAAAGCGCAAACGCATTGTGAAACTCCTTTCTTTGCTATAATTATACCACAAAACAATGGAAACAGGGAAACTCTTTCCACCAAAAACATGTGATAACAAATCAAAAAAATGTGATTTTAAACAAGTTGTACGGATTCGGCGGAATCCGGATGCTTCCGATTCTGTTTTCGATAGTCCCGGGGAGAAACACCCGCGCAATGGCGGAAGGCGTTTGTGAAGTTGAACGGATCCTTGTAACCGCAGAGAGAAGCGATCTCCTTGACGGAAAGCGTACTTTGAAGAAGGAGAGTTTTCGCCTTCTCCATTCTCAGATTCCGGCAGTAGTCCTTCGGCGAGCAGTTCAGGTGAAGACGGAACAGACGGTCCAGCGTGGATTTGCCGACATGGAGTTCTCCGGCCAGTTCCTCGAGAGTCATATTCGTCCCGATTCGGGAGTGCATCAACGTGATGGCCTGCGAGAGTTTTTCCGGATACGCCGGCTGAATCTGCGTCGCCAGTTCCAGCAGAAACTGAAGGGAAAGCGCACAGAGTTCCGGATGCGTGTTCCCGTCTTTCCGGAAAAGAAGTTTTTCAATCCGGTCAAACAGAGTGTAGAGAGTCTGGAAATTCCGGACGGGAAACACGACCTGTCCGGCCAGTCCGGTCTGGCAGACAATGGTGGAAAGGGCGGTCCCGGTGAACCCCAGCGAAAGTTTGCGGCAGAATCCGGATTTGCCCGTCTCCAGGAAATTGTCCTCGTGCTGATGAAGCAGGCCGACACTTCCGGGGGAGATCGTATACTCCCGGTCGCGCTGGATCAGGCAGAGATCCCCTTCCAGCGGAATTTCCACATACAGAAGAAACGGATTGACATGCTGAACCGAATCGCCCGGAGAAAAAACTCCCCGGTTGACAAAATTGGTGCAGACCGGCAGAGCCGCCGCCTTCTCCCAGTCAATCCAGTGGTGGGAACGGGTCATGATATAACTGGATGTGAACTCCTCCGAGCCGGAGATCACAAACGATCTGGATCGCATCAGTTTTCTCATACCACCTCATCATTCTGTCCGCGCACGGCATCTCCGCCTCTCGTCCGGAATCGGTGACAGGCGGCTCCTTCTCCCGGGGTACTATATCTTCCGGACGCCCGATTGCAAATTCAGCATTCCCCTTCCCGAAAAATTCCGCTTGCTTTTTACCAGTTCTGATTCTATACTACATCCCATGGAAGAGTCCTCGAACATAAATCATCCCGATCATAAACGGAAAAACGGGAAAAAGAGAAGATGAAATTTTCCATCTGCGGAATGCTGATCTCCCTCGCAATCGCACTTCTGCCGGAACGGGATGTGATTCCGGAATACCTCTTTCTCAAACTCCATGACCGGCATGTATCCGGCAGCAATTTCGAAAGTGTCTGGAGCGTCGAAGGAAGGGGATATCTGAGAGGAAAGGTGTTTCATGTCACATTCCGATCGGTTTTTCAGGGTTCCGTCCCCCTGGATCTGGTCATTCCGGATGCGGCGGAAACAATCCAGCTCTTCGGAATGGAGTTCGAGTTGCCGAAATCCTCCGAACAGGCTCATTTCCAGAGTTTTCTCCTGAAAGAGATCCGGCATCCATGGTATTCATTCGAACGATCGGAAACGCTCCGGGCCTTCTGCATGCTGATTGCGGAAAACAACGCAGAGGAGTGTACGGCCTTCCATGGAAAAATCGTGTCCCGGTGGGAATCGGGGAAGAACCGCAAGGACCACGCCTTTCCCTTCCGATGCATCGTTGCGCCGGATGGACAAATCTTTCACGATCTCTCAGGGAGGGAGATCCGGGACGGCAGTCCGACACGGCCGTATCGGCTCGCATCCGAGTTTTCCAATACTCCCGGCGGACTGGCGCTCACACTCTGCGAGAGGCTCCAGTATCACAAGGGGATTGTTCAGAAGACCGTGCCGCTCTCTCTTCCCGTCCCCCTTCCGCCCTGTCGACCGCAGCTGATGACGGAAATCAAGCTGAATCTCCCGGCAATGAAGCAAACCCTGCAAAGGATGAACGGGGCTGCAGCCGGAAAATTCCATCTTCTGAAATCTCCGGGCGAGTTGCGGAACTTCGCAGAAAAACTGGAGAAGCTCCGGATCGGAATGCCCCCGGAAGAGGTTCTTGCCGAAATGGGAAAACCGGACCGGTCTTTCTCTGCGGACACATGGGATCCCGAGCGGAAACGGCAGAAGGAAACAATCTTCCAATATGATTTCCTCAGGCGAAAAGAAAAGGCGGAAAGCCCGGACGATCTTTCCATCGTCCTCCGCTTCCGCCGGGAGGAAACGGACGGAAAAAATCGTCTCATCTCCGTCCGATAGGAATCCGGGGAAACACGCGGGAGAAAGAGCAGACACACTCCGGGAGCACGGCAGCAGCCTTGACAATCGGTGAGGGTGTGCTATTATTCCTTAAGGGATCCCTGTTGCATCTTCATCCGGAAAAGGAGACGCCGGGGAAAAACGGGAACAGCGTCACGAAAATCTCTGTCCGCGAAACAAAAACAGAGGAGGAGCTTGAATGAAGAACGCAAAACGATGTCTGGCGGCGGCATTCTGCGGAATGGCAATTCTATTCTGCGGATGTCTTTCCACAACCGCGACGGAAAATCAGAGAACGGAAAGGAGCAGGAGCATGGAGGAAGTATATCAATTTCTGAAAGAGGCGGGAGTCTACTACATTGCAACGGTCGAAGGCGATCAGCCGCGGGTGCGTCCGTTCGGCACGATCCATATCTTCGACGGGAAACTCTACATTCAGACCGGGAAGAAGAAAAATGTCTCCAAACAGCTCGGAATCAACGGGAAAACCGAACTGTGCGCCATGAAGGGCGATGAGTGGATCCGCGTCTCCGGGACTCTGGTCAACGACGACCGCCGGGAAGCCAAAGTCTCCATGCTCGACGCCTACCCCTCCCTAAAGAAAATGTACAGCCCGGACGACGGCAACACGCAGGTCCTCTACTTCCGTGACGCCACCGCAACCATCTATTCCTTCACCCGTCCTCCGGTTGTCATTCACTTCTGAAACCGTTTTCCAACACCATCGGAAACGCGCGCCCCGGCCCGGCGGAAATCTCCGGGAACGGGGCGCACATTTCGTCACCTGTACACATTATCCTGATCTTCCCGGCCCCGTCCATGCGGAAAACAGGGAAAGTGAAACAAACAAGGAACCGGCAGGCATCCGTCCGGATCTGAAGAACGGTCAATCTTCCGGGCACGGATCCGGGATCCCGAGATACTTGAAATATTCATGGCCCCAGGCGCTCATCGCATTGACGATGGGGATCAGGGTTTTCCCCTGCTCCGTCAGAGAATACTCTGTCCGCGGAGGGACAACCGGATAGAGTTTCCGTTTGACAATTCCATCGTTTTCCAGCTCCTTGAGCTGCTGGCTGAGCATTTTTGCCGTCGCCTGCGGAATGGCCTTCTGAATCTCGTTGTACCGCATCACGCCCGAGACATTCAAATGCCAGAGAATGATCGCCTTGTATTTTCCCCCGAGAACCGCGATTGTCGCCTCCACCGAGCAATGGAGGGTCAACGCCTTCTTCTTATCCATTGAAAACTCCTGATTCCAAAAAAATCTTTTTCTTTTTTAATATACATTCATCCGTAAAAAAAACAAGTTTTTCAATACAAAACAAGCACTTACAAAATAGATAGTATATCACAGAGTGCATAGTATAATACAAAATAGTGCATTCTTGACAAATTGTCATTTGAAAATATATTACTGTAAGAAACTCAAGGCTCTGTCGATTTCACACAGAACCGGGAAAGAAGAAAGGAGTCTGGTAAAATGGGGAAGAAAATTGTGATTCTGAACGGGAGTCCGCGTCTCAACGGCAACACGGCGGCACTGATCCGGGAGTTCGTCAAGGGGGCGGAGGAGGAAGGGAATTCCGTGGTCCGCTTCGACCTGGACCGGATGGCGATTCACGGCTGCAAGGGGTGTCTGGCCGGAGGGAAAAATCCGGACTCGCCCTGCGTGCAGAAAGACGATATGAGCCGGATCTATCCGGAATATCGCGCGGCGGATCTGATCGTTCTGGCGTCCCCGATGTATTACTGGGGCTTTTCCGGACAGCTGAAATGCACGATTGACCGTCTGTTCGCCGTCACAGAGTCGGATCCGGAATGGAAAACACCGAAAAAGAGCGCAGTGCTGCTGATGGCATCCGAAGGAAGCGGAAAAGAGAATGATGAACCGGTGATCCGCTACTATCACTCGCTCCTGAACTTCCTTGAATGGGAAGACCGGGGCAGCCTGATCGCCGGCGGAGTCCTGCGCATCGGAGACATCGAAGGGAAACCTGAACTCCGGAAAGCCTATGAACTGGGAAAGAGCATTCACTGAAAAGGAGAATGGAACGATGAAGGTTTTATTACTCAATGGGAGTCCGCACCCGGACGGCTGCATTTTCACGTCGCTCTCCGAAGTGGGCGGAGCCTTGAAACGAAACGGGGTCGATTCGGAAATCTTCTGGATCGGCAACAGACCGGTTCAGGGATGCGTCGCCTGCTGGAAATGCCGGGAGACGGGAAACGGATGCGTCTTCAAAGATAAACTCTATACAGAGCTTGTGGAGAAGCTCCGGGAATCCGACGGACTTGTGATCGGAGCCCCAGTCTATTATGCGGGACCTCCGGGAGCTCTCTGCGCGATTCTCGACCGGGTCTTCTTTTCCGCATCGGAGTATCTGGAATACAAACCGGCGGCCTGCGTGGTCAACTGCCGGCGCGGCGGCGCAAGCGCGACCTTCGACCGCCTGAACAAATATTTCACGATTCTGCAGATGCCCCTGGTTTCCAGCCAGTACTGGAATTCCACACACGGCTTCACTCCGGATGAGGTCCGCCGCGATCTCGAAGGAATGCAGACGATGCGTACGCTCGGCAACAATATGGCCCATCTGCTCCACTCGCTGAAAAAAGCGGATCTTCCTCTCCCGGAACAGGAACCGCGAGTTTCCACAAACTTCATCTCCTGAGCGGGAAAAAGAAAAAGAGCCCCTGCCGAAAAATTTCGGAATGATTTCCTCCGAATTTCGGCCGGGGCTCTTCTCTGTCGGAACAGCGCACAGAGAAGAATCTCACCTCTTCCAATCCATACGGTAAATTTTATTTCCAAATGAGTATTTGTAATTTGCCGATGGAAGGAATATAGTAGCCCAAAGTATCCGGTCTTTTTTGGTTGCTGAAAATCGCTCTTTTATTCGAGGATGAGGTTGCGCAATGCGAAAACAATGGGAGGTTTTTTCTGCATTTGTTCTTCTTCCGACCGATCTTGTGCATTCGTTCAGGCCGGAGACCGAAGAAAACTTCGTCTCTCATGCCATTTTCTGATACAGCAGCGGACAGGGAAAGGATGGAATATGGGAAAAATGAAAAAAAAGATTCTTCTGTTTCTTTTTCTGCTCTCCGGTCTCCTTCACGCGGACTGGACCTGCCGCAACGGAGCGGACAAGCTGTTTGCAACGCCTCTCGGAGCCGTTTACAAACTGGAGCTGACACGCAACAGCAATGACGAGCATGAACAGAGCTGTTTCTGCGTGGAATGTCAGGAGAAAAGTCCGGACATCAACGGTGGGTATTTGACGTTCTCCATTCCAAAAAAGAATTCCGTCGGACGTTTCACCGTAATCGAATTCCGCGTTCGGGCGTTTCCCGCGCTGGAACAGGAAAAATCGACGAAATTCCGCTTCCAGTTCATTCTGGATCCGGAAAGTAAAATTTCCCGCCGCTACCCCTCTTCCGACCGGATTTTCCAGATCGGGGACTCCGGCGTCGAACTGACCAAAGGGTATCTCAAGGCGAAAAACGCCATGCCGGATTTCGAGCCGCTTTCCATTCGGCTGGTACTTGACCGGAAAGAGAAAAAAGTCACCGTTTCGGTCAACGGAATTGAAGATCAATCCGATCTCGCCTACGGAAAAAGAAAGAAAAAGGAACTGGAACCGGTTCGATCACTCGGCATCATGTCTTCGCTGAGAGAACCGGGTTCCGGAAGAGACAATGTGCGGCGGATGTATTTTGAAATTTCCGATCCGGTCGTCCGCTCTCTGGAAACCGAGGCGGAAGTGAAACGGCTGCCGCCGAACACCTTCTCCCCCTATCCTTACGATCGCTATTCTCTTCCGGAGATCCGGCGCGGCGATTCGGCGGTTCGCGTGCTCTGCCGGAACAGGAATCCCGATCTCATCTATGCCTGGGGATTGCGTTTCCTGTACGACCCGGCGTTCCGGGATCCTGCCGGAGCCGTGGAGCTTCTGGAAGAGGCGGCGGATGACCGTCATGTTCCCGCGATGCGCATGCTGGGCATCTGTTACCAGTTCGGACTCGGCGTGGAAGTGGATTTGAAAAAAGCGCGGAAAAAGTGGGAGGAGGCGGAACAATACGGATTCCAGACCGCAGTCGCTGATCAGTGGCTCGCGGAATGGAATGCGCAGGGGCGTCCGAATTACGAGACAAAAAAACTCCGGGAACTTGTCGAACGTCTGCTGCTCGGGAAACAGGGCGATTTGACGTTTGAATATGAGACCGGCTATGTCCTGATGCGGACCGTTGCACCGGTCGCCGGACAGTTTTTCTCCTTCAAGCATCTGATTTCCAAAGCGTTCCGCGACAATCAGGTCTCCAATCGTGACGGTACACTTTTTCTGGATTCGGCGCTCTCTTCCGGTTTCGCTCCCGCATTCTGTCTGAAGGCGTATGACCGGATGCAGGAGGGGAACTGGAAAGAGGCCGAACAGCTGTTGTCGAATCCGGCCGCCGGCCGGAACAAGGCCGCGCTGCCGGAACATCTTCTGATGAAACATCTTGCGGGGACTCTTCAGATGAAGGATTTCACCGTGCCGGATGCCTGCACGCATTTCGAAGATCCTCTGTATGCAACGCTCTATCTTTCTCTGGCCGATCCCGCCGTCTCCGATGCGCTGAAATCGCTCTCCTGCAACGCCGCGTTCCAGGCCGCGATCATAACACCTGAAAAGTGGGAGAAGCAGAAGCGCGACCGGGCGCAATGGACGACTGCACAGAAGCTGGCCTTTTATCTGACAATCCGCAATGTCAGCCGCTACAATCCGATTTTTCAGCTGCCGGATTACATGGTCCGGGAAGCGTTTTTCTGTCTGCGGGACGCAGCCCGGCAGGGAGCTCATCCGGCGGCCCGCTATTTTCTCGGGCTGCACTATTTTTACGACAATTTCCCGGACAAAGTCAAAACCTCAATGGGCCAGACCGCCTCCAATCGATATGACGAGGCGATCCGTCTGTTCTCCGAGGTGGAGAAGTCCGGCTTTCTTCCGGCAAAGCTCGCACGGATCCGGGTCGAGATGGAAAAATCCCATCCTTCCTGTTACCGGATTCTGGAACTGCTGAACGATCCGAGATTCCAGACCGTTCCGGAAGCCACTCTTCTGCGTCTCCGCTGCAATTACGAAATGAAACAGTACTCCGTCACGCTGACCACGGCTCTGTCCGATGCGGGGAAAGGAATTTCCGGCGCATGGCTGTATGCCGCCCTCGCCGCCGAAAAGCTGAAAAAACAGGAAGCTCCGCAATACTGGAGCAAATATGCGGAAGCCCTTCTGGATCGCCGGAAAAACGATATCTACGATCCCTGCTTCCCCGACATTTACAGTGAATTCGGGAAATGGAGCTGGAAAAACGACTAGATCGTGTCGTCAATAGTT
>DDJH01000259.1 GCA_002338895.1 Lentisphaeria bacterium UBA1829
TCAACGCAAGCTCAAACAGGAGGACAAAAATGACAATTTCAAAGATGTATGGGACGGCAGTGAAAAATAATTAGTTTAATCTAAATTATATGCTTGACATTCTGAAAAAGACTTATATATTAATAGCGCAAAAGAACAGAACCAGACATCCGGCCTGGTTTTTTTTAAGATGAATTAATTAGTCTAAACTAATTAATTCACTAAAACAATAAGGAGATCAGAATTATGAAACGTGCAGCTTTTCCAAGTTGCAATAGAGCGGGTTTCACCCTTATCGAGCTCTTGGTCGTTGTAGCCATCATCGCCATTCTCGCAGGAATGCTGATGCCGGCATTGAGCAGCGCAAGAGCACGCGCCGTGTCCATTTCATGTGCGTCAAGACTGAAACAGATCGGAACAGCGGATTCGTTCTACCAGAATGACTACGGATATTTCTGCCCGATGACAGACAAAATGTCAGCAACAGTCAACTGGTTTGGAACGGGAAGCTACAGTACAGGATATGACTTTACTGGCGATGGATATCTGAATGTCTATTTGAAGAAAGCCAGTGACGGTGAAAAGATGTTGTCTCAACGCAATACAAATGTTCTGTTTTGTCCGGATCCATCCGTTGAGAAATTCTTACCGAAAGACAGAGAAGATGTCACTTCTGCCAGTGGTGGCGGATATGGCGCGTCTCCATTGCACGGATGGCTGGGATTCATGTCGGTCGGAGATGGAAGAGAGCAAATGCTGGGGCTCATCCTGAGAAAGCCCGGCAATGTTAAAAAAGCTTCCACCGTTGCTAGTTTTGGTGATAGCTTATGCGGTTCTTCGAGTATGGCATCTTCTGCTAATTTTTCAACAGGTTATCTTACACATATAATGACAAATTACAGTACTTGTTTCCGGCATCCAGGTAAAACAGCAAATATAGCATGGGGAGATGGTCATGTGTCAGGGGAACGACCTGTTTATCTCGGAGAAAATCCATATCAGGTCGGGGGATTGGATGCGGTTGACAGTCCAGACCCCTTGGGAATGGGTTTTACAGAACATTACTATCCTGATGCTGATGAGGAGTGAAAAATGAAATTGAAAATAATTATTCCAATTGTTTTAATGGGAGCAGGTTTTGCCATCTGGGCAAATTTCAGCAAGGTGGACAATTCACAATATGTTCTTCAGCCTGTGGAAGCTGAAGCATCAAAGCACCAGGAACTGGATAAGCTAGTTCGGACAACCATTGATCTGCATCGGAAACAGAAGATCAAAACCTTGGAACGTATTTTCGCAATTACCCCATCCGCACGTGCTGTGATACAAAAACAGGGGGGCAGTGACCCATTTAAGGACAGCATGGACATTCTCAACAAACATTCTCATGCCCTGAATTTAAATAATGTTGAATATCAGCAGCTTGCACAAGGTAAAAATTACTACCGCGTGATCGCCAAAACCGCTGATGAAACGCAAGTGTGCTTTTCGTTCCGCAAGTCCAAATCCGGCTACAAGATCGTAAGCATCGCGGAACTTTAATTCCTGTCCTGACAATGCGGCATCTTCCGGTGCCGCATTCTTTTATTTAACCAAACAGCGTCCCGTGGAGGGGGACAGCGTCATGCAGAAAAAAAACAAAATACGTCTTGCCGTCCTGTTGACGGCAGCAGTTCTGGTATGCCTCGGAATCCTGGGGTATCTGAAATACGCTTCGCCGACCAGAATCGCCTTCGTGAATTATCCGGAATACGTGCTTGCCGAAGATCTCGACCAGCCCATCAATCCGGCGATTGAAGTTTCCGTCCTGCCCTGGGGACCGGACTCCGGCGAGGAACTGCGCAATTACGACGCAATCCTTTTCTTCGGCATGGGAACCAATATTTCCGAACGCCAGCGGGCAATTCTCGACTCGCTGGAAAAGCCGATCTACCTGACTTCGACGCCGAACAATGAAACCGCGAAAAACACCATGACGCCTGAACAGCGGAAGGTCATTGCGGACTATATGCGCAACGGCGGCAAGGACAATTTCCGCAACATGCTGAATTATATCCGGCGCGAACTGGACGGCAAGCGCCTGCGGGTGGGCAAAATCGAACCCGTCAAAATCGTGCCGCGCACCGTCTTCTTCCACGTCGACGAAAAAGCCGGGTTCATGACCTACAAGGAGTATCTGGACTATTACAAATCAATCGGCCGTTACCATCCGGAATCCTCCACGGTTCTGCTCTATTCCGGCAACGGCGGCGGCGACCTCGGAAAGCTCATCGAAGCGCTTGAGAAACGCAAACTCAACGTCGTGGCAATCAACGGCATGGGGCGCCTGACCGAAATGATCGAAGAGGCAAAACCGGATCTCATCATCTACCAGCCTCACGGCAGGCTCGGTTCGCGCGACCCGGAGGGAGCGGTTGGAATTCTCGCGAAATACAACATTCCCCTGCTCTGCCCGATCAAGAGCGACCAGCCGTATGACGTCTATCTCAAAGACCAGCGCGGTATGGATGGCGGTATGCTCAGCCAGAGCGTGACCATGCCGGAAATCGACGGAGCCGTCGCGCCCTTCGTGCTCTCCGCCCTCTTCCGCAACGAGCGGGGCCTGCTCGCCTATAAGGCGATTCCCGACCGCGTCGAACGCTTCGCCGAGTTTGTCCGCAAGATTACGGCAATGCGGCACAAGAAAAACTCCGAAAAGAAAGTGGCGATCATTTACTACAAGGGACACGGGAAAAACGCGCTGACCGCCGGAGGAATCGAAGTCGGCGCCTCCCTGCTGAACCTTCTGCGGCATCTGCAAAAAGCGGGTTTCAACACCGGCGACCTGCCGGAATCCACCGAAGAGCTGCTCCGCCAGATTCAGGACAACGCCGCAGTCTTCGGCGCCTACGCGAAAGGCGCGATGCAGGAGTTCATGGAAAAAGCGAAGATGGAGAAAATCTCGCGGGAGGAATATGAAGAGTGGATACGGAAAAGCATGCCCGCCGATCTTTATGAAACCGTGACGGCGCGCTACGGCGAATTCCCGGGGGAAACCTTCCGCACTCCGGACGGCAAACTTGCGCTCGGCATGCTCCGGTTCGGCAACATCGTGCTGATGCCGCAGTCCATTTCCGGCGAAGGGGAGGACACGGACAAAGTCGTGCACGGCGTGAAAATGGCCCCGCCGCATCCCTATATCGCGACCTATCTCTGGATACGGCACAAATTCGACGCCGACGCCCTGATTCATTTCGGAACGCACGGCAGTCTTGAGTTCACCCCGTGGAAGCAGGTCGCGCTCTCCAGCTACGACTGGCCGGACGTGCTCATCGGCGAAATGCCGCACTACTATCTTTACATGATGAACGACATGGGCGAGGCGCAGATTGCCAAACGCCGCAGTTACGCGGCGCTCATCAGCCATCTGACCGCACCGTTCATGTATGCCGACGGCTACGGCACGATCCGCGAGCTTGACCGCAAGATCGAAATGCGCGCACTGGTCGAGGATGCGCGGCTCAAGGAGGAGTACGGCAAGTCTATCATCGAACTGGCGAAGAAGGAGAAGTTCGACCACGAGCTCCAGTTCAGCCCGGATTTCGCCGCCGGCAAACTCAATGAAGCCGATCTGGAGCTTCTGCACAATTACCTGCACGATCTTCAGGGCGAGAAAATCAACCGCGGACTCTATGTGCTCGGACGCTCCTACACAAACGCCGAAGCGGAAGAAACCGCAAAACTCATGACGGTGGACATGGTCGCCTACGACATGTTCAAGGCGGACGTCGAAGCCGGCAAGGTCGACAGGAAGAAACGTTCCGACAGCTTCTTCTACCACAACAACTATCTGAAACCGGCGGGGGNNCGCGCCTTCGCCGACGTCCGCAGCGGCAGACAACTGCTGCCCTCCGTCCGGATCGTACAGGAAAAAGCGCGGAAAGCGGCGGCGAAGCGGAAAGCCGAGGCACAGGCAAACCCGAAAGCTCCCTCCATGGCCAGAGCCGGCGGAATGCCGATGGGCGGCATGGGCGGCATGGGAATGGGCGGACGCCGCGCCTCCGGAGAAAATCCGCTCAAGAAATTTGCGCCGGAACTGCGGGCGGTGGAAGCGTATGAGAATCTGCTGAAATCGACGCCGGCGGAACTCGACGCATTCGTCAACGCGCTCTCCGGCGGCTATCTCTATCCGTCGCCGGGCAATGACCCGATCGGCAATCCGGAAGCCGTTCCGACCGGCCGCAATCTCTACGGCATCGACCCGGAACGCACTCCGACGCCGGAAAGTTTCGCAGTCGGGAAGCAGCTTGCCGAGGAACTGATCGCGCAGAAACGCAAATCGACCGGAAAATATCCGAAAAAGGTGTCGTTCACAGTCTGGGGCGGCGAATTCATCAACACCCACGGCTCGGATATCGGTGAAATCTTCTACCTGCTCGGCGTCGAGCCCGTTTGGGACGCGCGAGGCAGAGTGCAGGATGTCCGCCTGATCCCGCTTTCCGAACTCGGACGGCCGCGCATTGACGTGGTCGTGCAGACATCGGTTCAGTTCCGCGGGGCGGCGACCAGCCGGATGCGTCTGATCGACCGCGCCGTAAGGCTCGCCGCGTCGGACCCGTCCACAGACCAGGAAAACTATGTTGCGGAAGGCAACGTCATTGCAGCGAAAGCGCTGATTAAGAGCGGCTTCTCGCCGAAGGAGGCGAGGAAACTTGCAAACGCCAGAATCTTCGGCGGCGGAAACGGCGAAGACAACGGACCCGGAGTCGGGCAGATAACGCAGTCCGGCGACAAATGGGAAGACCCTGCGGTCGTGGCGGAGGCGTTCATCCGCAACCGCGGCACTCTTTACACCGAGGAAAACTGGGGGGTGAACATCCCCGGAGTCTACCGCGCCGCGCTCCAGAATACGGACACCGTCGTCCAGTCGCGTTCGTCAAGCGCATGGGGCCCGCTCTCGCTCGACCATGTCTACGAATTCACCGGAGGCGCAAACCTTGCGATCCGCCATATTACGGGAAAGGAGCCGGAAGTCTATTTCAACGACCTCCGCACTCCGGGACAGGCAAAAGTCCAGACCGGCGCCCAGGCGGTCATGTCCGAAGCCCGGACCACGGTGCTGAACCCGAAATACATCAAGGAGATGATGGAGGAGGGCCCTACAGGTGCGAACACCTTTGCCGCCTACTTCAGCAACACCTACGGCTGGGAAGTCACCAAGCCGGACATGATTCAGGATTATCTCTGGGAAGAGTATAAGAAGGTCTATGTCGATGACAGCCTGAAACTGGGCGTGAAGGAGTATTTTGAGAAGAAAAATCCGTATGCCTATCAGGAAATGACGGCGATCATGCTGGAAACGATCCGGAAAGGCTACTGGAAAGCCGACGAGGCGACCGTGAAGCAGATTGCGGCGCTTCATGCGGAACTGATTAAGAAACATACTCCGGGATGCAGCGGATTCGTCTGCAACAATGCAAAGCTCAAGGACATGATCGCGGACAAGCTGTCCGACGATCCGCAGGCGGCGGCAGCTTACAAGGAAGCGATCAGGCAGATCCGCGAAGCGCCCTCCAGGAGTGAAAAGGTCGAAGGACAGGTCTTGAAAGAGCAGCGCATCGACCCCGTTCCGCAGACCCGCACGAAAACCAATACCGTCGTCAGGCAGATCGTCATCGGAGCGATCATTCTTCTCGCAGTCCTTGCCGTCTTTGCGGGAAACCGCCGCAGAAAACAGAAATAGCCCTCCTGCACCGGGGGAGCCCCCCGGTGTTTTCATTTGGGAACCAAAGTAAAAAAATACCGCACATCCGTCAGGACAGTGCGGTATTTTTTTTCAGTCTGCTGACAAATTACTCAAAAATGAACGTATGCGCCCAGCCAGCCCCATCTAGATTGGTAAGCGCCCAGCCAGCCCCATCTGGATTTGAGTCAGACAGTGTGGTATGTTCTTCCACAAACCGGAATAATGGGAGAACGGCATGGGACGCGAAGGACGA
>DDJH01000179.1 GCA_002338895.1 Lentisphaeria bacterium UBA1829
CGTCTTGCCCAGATGCTGAACATGAATGTGGAAAAGATCGCCGCGTTCAACACGTTTGCCGGAGAGAAGAATCCGGAAAGCGCCCGGTTCTTCGCCGCGGCGGGTGGGATTCAGCAGGTGACGGGATTGTTCCGGTCGGTGCCGTTCAAGGAGCCGCGTCTTTCCGCTCTGGCTCTCCGGACGGCGACGGATCGGTTCGCAGGGAAAGTCAAGGCGCTCGGCGCACGGTATTTTGGAGATGGAAATCAGCAGATCGCGCTGTTCGAGAGCAGGGCGGGACGGGTCGCCTTCTTCTGGTCGCAGGAGGGGCACGGGACGCTGAATCCGCTCCCCGAGATCGCCGGGATGATGAAAGGAAAAACCGTTCTTGACTGGGAGGGACGGTCGGTGTCGGTTTCTCAGTTGAAAGCACGCCGGGTCTACTTCGTGCTGGATCCCGATCCCGCGATCCTGAAGAAAGGGGAGAAACTGGAGGAGCTTTCGGCAAGTCCGCTTCTGCCTCTTCTGGATCGAAGTGTCGCCGGAAACTATGCGCCGCTCTCCTCGCCGGTCTGGATTCCCGTGACGCGGTATGTCGCCCGAAACGGTGAGAAGAGAAAAAGCGGATTTGAGGCTCGCTTTGCCGCATCGTTCTCGTCCGCCGGTCTTCAGCTTGAAGTCGAGGTGAACGATGCCGTTCATCATCCCGAGTGCGATGGGAAAAAAGTGTGGGAGGCGGACAGCGTCCAGTTCGCGCTGGATGCCGTCGGAAAAGGCGACAACGGGGATGTCCTGGAGTTCGCGGTCGGAAAGAACAATCTCATTTACAAGGTCCGGACCCCGGTGCTGAACGGAGATCTCCCCGCCGAGTATTCGGAGGCCGGAGTCCCGCTCCGCCGGAGCCGCGCTGAGATTGTCCGCTCGAAGGGAAAGACGCTNNCTCTATCGCATTCAGGTCGCGCCCGGCGATCTCTATCCGTTCATCTATCGGAACAATCAGCCGGTCCGATTTGCTCTGCTGATCAACAACAACGACTCCCGCGGACGGGAGGGGTATCTGGAGTGGGGATCCGGAATCGGCGGAATCAAGGCCCCCCACCGGTTCGGAACCCTGTATCGGATCNNGGATCGCGGATGTCAGGGAAGTCCGTCCGGGTCCGTGGCGCGTGTTCCAGACCGGAAAACTGACAGCGGGAGATCCGGTCCGCCTGGAGACCGTGCCGGAGAGCGGAAAGAAGGCGGCCGGAATCTTCGCATCCATTCCGACCTTCTCGCCGGGGGCGCGCTACCGCATCTCGTTCCGCGCCCGGGGAAGTTCGGAAATCCTTCAGGCCATGGTGTATGGAAATTCGCTCCAGAGACAGAATTTCCGGAGCAGAAGACTCTCCGGAAAATGGCAGGAATTTTCTCTTTGCGTGGACGTGCCGGAAAATGAGACGGCCCTGAATCTTGCCATCTTCTTCTGGAAAATCAGGAAGGGGACGTTTGAAGTGACTTCTCCGCGGATTGTCGCCGAGTAACGCCGGTTTCCCTTTCCGGATGCTCCCGGGGAGGGCGGGGGAAGTTTACGAATCCCGCGGCGGTTTTTTCCGCCAGGCGCCGGGAACCGTTCCGGTCTCCCGGCGGAACTGCTTGTAGAAATTGCTCGGATCGGAGAAGCCGCAGCGGTAGCAGATTCGCTCCACCGGAACGGTACTCTCCCGAAGCATCCGTTTTGCCTCCTGAATCCGGAGAGAGAGAAGGGTTTTGCCGATGGTGGTCCCTGTCTGCTGCCGGAACAGCGTATGCAGATATCCGGCGGAAAGGCCAAACTGTTCCGCAAGCCGTTCCATGGAAATGGATTCCGCCAGATGGGTTCGGAGATAATCCCGGATCAGATCGACCAGCTCCGCATGGCGTTTTTTCGCGTAGCTCCGGGAGCTGAGGCGCGCCAGCTGGATCAGAAGCTCCAGAAGATGCAGCCGGACCAGATATTCCGTATTCACGTCCCGGGAGAGAAACTCCTGCTCCATCCGCCGGATCAGCGCAAGAATCCGGCGGTTCGCATCCAGAAGATGCAGAAGATCATGGTTCAGAGAACGGTCCGGGGAGGAATCGAAAATGTTGAAAAAATGGTTCGTGTTGTGAATCCCCGCCAGCCAGTCCGCGACAAACGAGCGGAAAAAAAGAATGTTGTAGAGCCGGATCTCCTCCGTCAGATGATAGGTCGTGAAATCGTGCGGATGAATGATCCCGACAAAACCGGGCGAGAGCGGATAGGATTTCCCGTTGATCAGCAGGGACCCGCTCCCTTTCAGAATGTAAAAGATCTTGTAAAATTCCCGCTCTCCGATTCGGGCGCGTCCCGGAGAGAACTCTTCCGGTGTATTGCGTGTCTGTTCCATCATGAAGTCGGGAAAGGCGTTGTGGAAAAAATCCTTGACCGTGTAAATCCGGTGACGCATGGGGCTCCCCTTTTTTTTACATTCCGCAGGATTTACCATACAGTCTTTTTCCCGTTCTGTCAAGGCCGGAACTCTGCAAGTTTCCGTTGATCAGCAGGAGAAAAGAGCGCTGGAGAAGAAAATGGATTGTCGCAATCTGGTAAATCCTTATATTTTTCCCGTGTTTGATTCCTTCCGGAAAAGAAAACACGGCAAAATCCTTCTTTCTGCTGTATAATAAAAGCAGAACAACAGAAGGAGTCGATCATGAAAGAGAAGCCTTTGATCTGCAGTTACTATTTCCCGAACTGGCATGTGGACCCGCGCAACGAGACCATTCATGGAAAAGGATGGACGGAGTGGCGCGTGACGCATTACGCCACCCCCCGGTTCGAAGGACACAAACAGCCCAAACAACCTTTGCGCGGGTATGAGGACGAGGCGGATCCGGCGGTGATGGAACGAAAAATCGCCGACGCCGTCTCGCACGGAATCGATGCGTTTATTTTCGACTGGTACTATTTTGAGGACGGTTCCTACCGGGAACGCTGTCTTCAGGAAGGGTTTCTCCCCGCGCGCAACCGCAACGATCTGAAGTTTGCGCTGATGTGGGCGAATCACGATCCGATCTATTCGCATCCGGGAAGCTATCGGACTCCCGCGCCGCCGCTGTGGGGCGACATCGGGAAGACCTCGCCGGAAACCTTCCTGCGCTGTACGGACCACTGCATCCGGAACTATTTCAACCAGCCGAATTATCTGCGGATCGACGGGAAGATCTATTTTTCGATTTTCCAGCCGTCGCGGATGATCCGGGATCTGGGCGGAGAGCGGACGGCGAGGCTGCTGTTCGACGATTTCCGCGCCCGCGTCGCCGCCGCCGGACTGGGCGAACTGATCCTCGACTCCAATCTCTACTGCTGGGACCGCTGGCAGGATGAGGACCTGAACGACCGCATCCGCGCCGCCGGATTCGACATGACCTCCCTCTACAACTGGGGCGGCCAGGGCGGATTCCCGACGATGGAATACATGGACTGGTTTAATAAAAACAAGGATTTCGCGGCGGAGATCACGGCGCGTCTGCAATTCCCGTTCAATCCGGTTGTCTCCACCGGCTGGGATGTCAGTCCACGGACGGTGCAGTCGGACATGTTTGAAAAGGTCGGTTACCCGTTCGACACCGTGGTGGTCAACAACACCCCGGAGCATTTCGAACAGGCGTTCCGCCATTTTCTCCGCTTTGCCTGTTCCGAGAAGTCCAGCGCGCGCATGGTGCATCTCGCCTGCTGGAACGAGTGGACCGAAGGATCTTATCTGGAGCCGTGTCAGGAATACGGCTACGCCCGTCTGGAGGCGGTCCGCCGCGCCGTCG
>DDJH01000249.1 GCA_002338895.1 Lentisphaeria bacterium UBA1829
CGACGGTCAGCAAGGCGATGAAGATGCTGACGGATGACGGCTACATCATCGGCCGGCCCGGACTGGGGGCGTTCACGAATCCGGCGAAGATCAACCGCTGCAAGGTGCAGGAGTACAAGAATGTCGCCCTGATCATCGGAGACGGGATGCAGGTTCATTTTGCGCCGTTTCATCTGGAACTTCTCGGACGGACGGCGCTCTGCACAGCGGAACGGAATTTTGAGATGACCTTCATTCAGCTCTCCTCCCACCAGGTGGATCAGATTGTGCAGGAGATCTCGATGACCCATTTTGATGTTCTTCTGTGGCTTGTGCCGTATCCGACGCTTTTGCCCGCGATCCGGATTCTGCGGGAGAGAGGGAAGCGGATTCTTGTTCTGAACAACTCGGAGAACGTGGAAGAATCCAATTTGACCTTCAATTATGAGGAGTTCGGCTATCGGATCGGGAAGAAGCTGCTGGCGGAGGGACGGCGCAGGANNACTTCCACGTGGCATGGTCGCGGCCGCTGAAGGGGGTTCTGAAGGCGTATGAGGAGGCGGGGATCGAATTGGATCCGAGTCTGTTTTTTCCGGACATGGTCCATCTGTGGCCGAAGCTGGAGAAACTGCTGAATACGCCGGGAAAGGTGGACTGCGTGTTCAGCGCGGTGTGTCCGACGAGTGTGTTTCTGCCGTTTTATTCGCGTCTGGCTCCGGAGATCCGTTCGAAGGTCCGGTTTATTCTGGAGGAGGACGGACGGAAGGCGGAACAGTTTTCCGGCTGGGTCTTCCGGACGCCGTTTCAGGAGATGTCGGATGCGATCGGCCGTCTGCTCAGTCTGGAGTGCGAAGGAAAACCGCAGGACAAGACTCTTGTCAAAATTGATCTGCATGAGATTGAAGTCAACGAAGGAGATCATAGATGAAACGGTATGGAAAAACGGGAAACGGGCATCTCGAATCAGGCAGAAAATTTTTTACTTTGATTGAACTGCTCGTCGTAATTGCGATCATCGCGATTCTTGCGGGGCTTCTGCTTCCTGCGCTGGGGAGTGCGCGGGCGAAGGCGCGGGTGGTCAGCTGCGGAAACACGATGAAAACACTCGGAACGGCAGCTTTGCAGTATGCGGCGGATTTTGAAGATTTCTGGGTTCCATACAATCATCCCGGAATCTCAAAATGGTTTGGGAATCCGGTTTATCATCTGTATGCCAATCTTCCCAGGAATACACAATTTCCTCAGTTTGTCCTGCGCACGGCGCTGTGTCCGGAGCCGTTTTCGGAGGAGGTGGACAGCGGCATCGACACGAAATATGCCAAGCTGGAGAACGCGTATGGAATTCCTTACAGCGGAAGCGGGTGCGAATTTTATCCGGAGGGAAGCGGGGTGGAATATACGCTGTACCGGCTCAACAAGATCCGGACGCCGTCGGCGCGGTTCGGATTTCTGGAGAGCTGCTGCGGCGGACGGGTATACAACTATACCAGTTCCCTGAGTCGCTGGCTGTCACAACCACCGGACGCAACAAATCGGGACGGGGACATCGCCTACCGTCATGGAGGGGGCCTGCGGGCCAACTGCATCTTTTTCGACGGACATCTTGAGCTGAGGCAGCACACACGGATCGACGGAACGAACTATTCCAGTTCTCATCCGAATTATTACCTCTGGAGACCTTACTGGTAATTTGCAACCAACAGGAGATTTGATATGCAGTTACGCAAACTATCCGTTCTGTTCGCCGCTCTTCCGTTCTGGCTGAGCGCGACGGATCCCGTATTCTACATGCCGATGGACGGCTCCGCGGACGTTCTCGGAAAAGATGGGAAAAAGATTTCCGCCGGCATTGTTCATGGGCAGGCGGCCTATCATCCGGGCGTGATCGGACAGGCGCTGGATGTGAAGCGCCACGCCTACGATCAGGTAACAGCCCTCACGTTCACGCGCCTTCCGGAGCAGGAGACCGGAGACGGAACAGTCTCCTTCTGGTTCAAGCCCCACTGGAAGGAGACCGACCCGGAACAGTACCCGATCTTCACCGGACGCGACGATCAGTGGAAGTTCCGCTTCTACCTCATCAAACAGAAAAACGGAGTTGTTGAGCTTTCCGTCTGCGCGCCGGGACAGGTGCAGATCCTCAAGAAGAATCTTTTCAAGACCGAAGAGTGGAACCATGTCGCCTTCACCTGGATCCGGGCGAAGAACGAGGCGCGTCTCTACATCAACGGCCGGGAGGCCGGCAACCGCACCCGGCCGGGAGCCTATCAGAAACTCCCGCCCCGGAAACTCAACTTCTACTGCGGCCAGGAGAGCACCGACCGCTTCAAAGCCACCGTCGGAAACGGATTGTATGATGAGATCAAATTTTTCGACCGTGCGCTCGATCCGGCGGAAATCTTTCTGCTCGCTTCCGGCGGAAAGAAGGAGAAAAAGCTCTCTCTTCCCCTGGATTCGATCCGCCGGAAGGGAGAAGGATTTGAATTGGCGTTCCGTTATCCGGAAGCGCGTCTGCCCGGGCCGAAACAGCTTCTTGTTCTGAGCGGCGCGGATTCCGGGAAAAAATTCACGCTTTCGGCGATGGGAGCCTCCGGCCGGATCGCGCTGATCGCGGAAAACGGGGGAAAGACGCAGACGGTGGAATCGTGCTACACTCTTCCGCTCAACGTTCCGCACAAGATCACGCTGAGACAGGATGGAAAAACTCTGACGTTCCTTCTGGATGACGCCTTTCAGGGGAAGTTCACGATGCCGACGCCTTTCGGAAAAATCGTCCGGGCGGAAGGCGCGGAGGGTTTGACTCTCACAGATCCGGGAAAGGTGCCTTCCGGAGAGGAGACGGCCCGGCTTTCGGCAAAGACAATCCGTCCGCTGGAGAAAGGGCTCTGGGATCTTTCGGACGCGCAGAAAACGCAGGACGGAGTCCGCAGCGGCGTCTGTCTGAACGGATACTGGCGCGTGATCCCGGTCAACGATTTTTCGTGGGCGCCGCCCGCCGGTGAGTGGGGCTACATGCGCGTTCCGGGCAGCTTCCGTTCGCCGCTCTACCAGATCTATCGGGACCGGAACGGGAAACTGGTTTCCGCAAATTGGAAATGGAATGAACAGCCTCTGATCAAATACCGTGCGGGCTGGTACCAGAGGGTGTTTGAAGTTCCGGCCGATCAGCGGAAGAGGGGCGGACGGATCTATCTGAATTTCACGAACCTCAACGCCGACGCCGGACGGGTCTATCTGAACGGAAAGCTGATCGACGATTTCCGGCAGGATTTCAAGAACTTTCCCGCCATTCCGAACGCCCGCCGGCTGGATGTCACGGATCTTCTGGGCAAAGACGGGAAAAACGTCCTGACCCTGTTTCTCGACCGGAACTACACCGGCTTATGGCAGGGGGTGCCCAGCATCGGAGACCATGAGGAAATTGCGCTGGACGATGTCTGGCTGGAACAGGCGCCGTCGAAGATTGCGCTGAAAAGCGCCGTGGCGTTTCCGTCGTTCCGGAAAAAGAGTCTTTCGCTCCGGGCTCGCGTGCAGAATCCGGCCGGAGAAAAGGGGGAGTGTGCTCTGCGCTTCGACTTCCAGAGAAATGGAAAGACGGAGAAAAGTTCGATCCGGAAATTCACGCTCGACGGTTCTCCGGAACAGGTGATTCTTTTTACGGACAGCTGGAAAAATCCGGTGCTCTGGGATGTGGAGAATCCGAATCTCTACCGGATGAGCGTCTCGCTGCTCCGGAACGGGAAAACGGTCGACACCTTCCCCGCAAAGGATTTCGGATTCCGGGAGTTCTGGGTGGAGAACGGCGAATTCCGGATGAACGGCAACAAGACACGTCTGCGGATGTGGACCAGTCCGGGTCTGGGCCGTGTGCGCTACTACTACGGAAATCCGCGGGCGATCGGCCAGTACGTGGCGCATATCAAGGAGATGAATTACGATACGGTCCGCTTCGATCCGTTCCGCAAGGGTTCGCAGGTCGCCTGGGACGACTATCTGAACGAATCGAACCGGCAGGGCCTCTACAATCTCTTCCAGATGCCGCCGTACGAGGATGAGGAACTCACCGGCTACACCCGGGAAGTGACCCGTTTTCTGGAACACTACGGGAACCACCCGAACATTCTGATGTGGTACACCGATTTCAACACCTGCGGCTACGCATGGGGTCAGGATCCGGCGAAACTGAATGATACCTCCTACGTTCCGCTTGCAGTTCTTCCGGCGCGGAAACGGGCGCAGACCGCGGAGAAGGTGATGCGCGCACTGGATCCGAGCCGGGAACTGTTCCAGCATGCGGGAGCGAATTCGGGAAAGATCTTCACCTCGATGAACTACCAGTCGCTCGGCACGCCGCTTCAGGAGCAGGAGGACTGGCCGAAGCAGTGGTCGGAAAAACATACGCAGCCGCTGATGGTGGTGGAATCGGCGTTTCCGTATCCCGCGCAGTTCTGGCACTTTGAAACGGGAACACTCTCCCACAAGGGCTTTGAACTTGGAGCGGAGCATGCGGCCCGCTATTTCGGCGATGCGGTGTTTGCGCGGGAGGCCCGTCCGGTTCCGCATGCGGATCACTGGCTGAACTCCCCGTACGCGAACTGGAACCGCAACATGTTTGATCTGGGAGCGATGCTGTACCGGAACGTGGTCAAGGCGTGGCGCGCGTACGATATGTCGGCGCTCGGCGACTTCCCCGGAGAGCGCGACATGGCCCGCACCGCCCGGACCTACAACCATCACAATGTCGTCTACGAAGTGGACAACAATGTCAAGACCGCCGGTCTGAAACCGGACATTCCCGTCGGCTGGAGCGAGACGCAGAAGCATCTTCTGACCGACTACTCCCAGCCGGAAGGACTCGACAAAATCATCCGGAGTTCCTTTGAACCGCTCCTGATCTTTCTCGGCGGCATGCCGGAGGACTTCACGAACAAGGATCATGCGTTCTTCTCGGGCGAGAAGTTTCGCAAGAGCGCCGTGATCGTCAACGACCGCACGACGCCGCAGACCGTCACCTGCCGCTGGGAACTTTCCGTCGACGGCCGGACGGTCCAGCAGGGCGAATCCACGCAGACCGCCGCCCCGGGCGCGATTCTCAAAGTTCCGATTCCGCTCACCGCCCCGAAGGTCTACAAGCGCACCGATGCGGAACTGCGCCTGATGGCGCTGAAGAACGATGTTCTGATTCTGGAGGACTCCTTCCGTCTGCAGTTCTTCCCGAAACACGTCCGTCCGGCTTTCCGCGACATCGCCGCGGGACTCTACGACCCGGACGGCGACACGGAAGCCATGCTGAAGCAGGCGGGCTTCCCCTTCCGCACCGTCCGGACTCTGGACGATCTGAAGAACTGCCGCCTTCTGATCATCGGGAAAAACGCGCTGAAGGAGAGCAATCCGGACCTTCTCAAACAGATGGAGAAGGCCCGTCTGGTCGAACGCGGACTGAAGGTGCTGATTTTTGAACAGCAGCCGTGCAATCTGGCGAATCTGGTGTTTGAATCGCCGAGCTACCGCAACGCCTTTCTGCGGCGGCCGGGAAGTCCGTATGTCGCGGGGCTGAAGGAGGAGGATTTCAGCAACTGGCGCGGCGCGGCGGATTCGGTTCCGGCATTTGTGCTCTCGGCGGAGAACAGTCCGCACTATCCGCGCTCGAAATGGAAATGCGGGAACGGCGGAATCGTCAGCGGAAACGTGATCCGCAAGCCAAGTTACGGCAACTTCCGGACGATCGTCGACTGCGGCTTCAATCTGATGTTCGCCTCGCTGATGGAGCTCCGGAAAGAGCATGGAATTGTTCTGTTCTGCCAGCTGGATGTGACCAACCGCTACGGCAAGGATCCGGCTGCCACGCGCCTTGTGGACAATCTGCTGACCGAGATGGGAAAACGGTTTGTGCCGATCGGCCCCCAGCGGGTCGGCTATCTCGGCGATGCGAAGAACGAAACGATTCTCAAGCGCATGGGAATGAACTACCGGAAACTGAGTGCGGACCGTCTATGGGAAATCGGCAATGAACAGATTCTGATTCTCGGAGCGGATCCGGTTCCGGAAAACCGGCGCGAGGCGCTGAAGAAGGCTCTTGCGCGGGGCAGAACCATTGTCGCTCTTCCCGGCGCGCCGCTGGAGCTTCTGCCCGGCGGACTGAAGCGCGGGACAAAGGAGCTTTTCCGGGCATCCGTTCCGAAGAACGATCCTGTGTTTGCCGGCATACCGGAGGCGGATCTCTATTTCCGCGAAGCGCGGAGTCTTCCGGTGCTGGTCTCCGCGCCGGACTGGACGATCGCCACACAGCCCGCGCTGTTTGCGAAACTGGACCGGATCACCGATACGACGGTCGTGATGAATCTTTCGCCGGATGCGATCGGCGGTCTCTGGAACCCGGAGAAAGTTGCGCGCATCTGGTCGGCGATCTTCACCAACATGAATATCGGACTGGGCAAGGATCTGCAGCTGTTCACTGCGCAGAAATCGCGTCACAACACGCTCCGGTTCTGTTTCGGGAAGGCCGCTCCGGAGAACTGCGGACTCCGGTTCGATCCGGAAAACAACGGAAAAGTCGACGATCCGAAGGGTTTTGTCCCGATCAAACTCGGACTTTCGTGGGAGGCGCAGGGGCACCAGCAGCCGAATCCGCACTACACCTGTCCGCCGGAGACGCCGAAGAATCTGAAGCGTCCCTACGACGGCTACGCGTGGTACCGCTGCACGGTGAAGATCCCGGAATCCTGGAAAGGACACACCATCCGCCTTGTCGGCGGCCCGGTCGACGACTGCGACTGGACCTACTGGAACGGCAGCAAAATCGGAGAAACCACCTTCCGGACCGATCCGAAATGCTACGAGGCGAAACGCAACTACCGCATTCCGGAAAAGCTCGTGAAATTCGGCGCGGAGAACACCCTGGTGATCCGGGTTTTCGACCGCTGGGGCAACGGCGGTGTAACCGGTCCGTTCTCTGTGATCGCGGAAGATGCAAACGCCTCCGACGCCTGGTCGCCCTACATCGACAAGCTCGATTTCTATGATGTGGACGCCTTCCATAACTGGTGAGGCGCTCTCCATCCGGCTTTGACCACCGTCCGCCCGTCAAACGGCGGACGGTTTTTTTATCCCATCCGGACCGCAAAAATCCCCGCGACGATCAAACCCAGAGCGATCTTCTGTCTCAGATCCAGTCTCTCCCCGAGGAAAAAGCGCGTATAGAGCGCGTAGACGAAAATCATCACCGCACCCGCCACCGGATAGACGATTCCCGCTTTTCCGATTCTTCCCATCCAGTTCAGCGTCGGGAAAAGAAGAGCATAGGACGCGAACGCGGCGAGTCCCCACGCGCCGCCGATCCGCATCACCGGTCTCCAGAGAATTGGCTCTCCGCTTCTCCGGATCATCGCCCAGATTCCGAAGCAGACGCAGTTGGCCAGAAACAGAATCAGCGCACTCATCAGCGGGTGAAGCCCCGGACCATTTTCCGCCGCATGAACCGACGGCCAGATCACGCAGATCTGACTGGCTCCCGCGCAGCAGGTGGAAAGGAGAGCCATCATCAGCCGTCCGTTCCGGACCCGTTCCACCGCCTCTCCCTCTCTGTTTTTGTTCCGGGCCGACAGCACCACCGTCACGATCAGACACAAAATCCCCGCCCCGTTCCACACGGAAACCTTCTCCCCCCAGATCGCAACACACCAGGGAAACGACACCGCGAATCCCATTCTGGAAAGAGCAAAATACAACGCACATCCCCCTCTGCCCAGATTCCGCATGGTCAGGAATTGCGAACACGCATTCAGTCCCGCTCCGACCGCGATCGCCGTGATCCGGCCTCCTTCCCCCTCCGGGATGCGGAGCTCTCTGAGCGCCAGAAGCGCCAGAAGCGTCAGAAGCGCCGCAACGACGGATCCGATCAGGAAAAACAGCTCTCCCCTGCATCCGCTGCGCCGGGCGAAAGTCAGCGTAATGCCGATGACCGTCCAGCACCCTCCGACCATCAGGAGCAGAATCCACCCGGTCAGCATGTTTTCTCCTCCGTTTCGGCTCCGCTTTCCCGGCGGGCCATGCTCCAGGACAAAAATCGGACTCGTCCGTTTCCGGCAGAAATCCTGTCCGGCCGCAGAGTCATTGCATGGTCGTACCGCGTTTTCACCGCCAGGCAGCTGCCTTTCGCACAGGACTCCGGCACCGCGACGATCCGCGGATCCTTCCGTTCGGTCTGAGCGGCAGTCGACGCCTCGGAGGGAAAGCGGCAGTGAAGGATGTTTCCTCCCGTCTCCGCAATCGCGCGGACGTTCTCTTCCGAATCGCACCAGCTGTTCCACTTTTCCAAATGGAGCGCCCCTCCCTCCACACCGCCGCTGCACCGCCCCCCGGTCCGCCGGTACATTGCGAGTGATTCATCGTTCCCGAATATCCGGAACGACGCCTTCGTCCTCCTCGTCCTCTTTTCCGAAAGCATCCCTCTCTCCTTTTTTGCTATAACGGTTAATCAACCAGAGAAAAAAATTTCAGTAATACAGATACCGCTCCCTGCGCTGCTCGCGGTAGAGGGAGCCCGGGATAAAGCGGCTTTCGACTGTGGTGGAGTGCGCGGCTCTCCCCTCGATGGAATCGATCAGATTCTGAACACCGGCGCGGACCACTTCCCGGAAATCGTGACGGACAAATCCGGTGATCCGCGGATTCAGGAAAGCGGGATGCTCGAAATTGACATTCATCACGATTTTCGGTTCATATGCGGGGAACTCCCGTTCCAGGATCTGCAGCAGCAGAAGAGTCATGCGCCACCCGTTGAGGAAGATTGCGGAGGGGGCCCTCCGGCAGATCTCGCGGATCGTCCGGAACTGCTCCTCCGGGACGAGGGAAAGGGAGGACGCCGCGTAAGGGATTCCCTGTTTCCGGCACTCTTCCGCGAGGAGAACGGGCCATGGCGAGAATTCACTGTGCATGCAGAAGATATCCGCCACGTTCCCGTTTCTGAGAAACGCGACCGCATCCCGGAGAGCCGAAGCATGGGAGACGGTCGAAAACAGAAAATCCGGCGACTCCTGATACAGCAGCATCATCGGATACTTCTGTTCACGCATCCGCTCCGTCTCCGCATTTTTTCCGAAGTGTTCACAGAAGAGGATTCCGTCGACCGGGAACGCAGACAACGACCGCAGATGCTCCGCCTCCTCCCGGCAGGTGTGACTGCCCAGCGAGATCAGCAGTCTGTATCCGCCGCGGAGCGCTTCCCGCAGCGCCATATCGGTCACCGACGCCCAGAATGCGTTGCATAATTCGGAGATCACCAACCCGATGGTCTGCGTTTTTCCCCGTTTCAGCGACTGGGCCAGACGGCTCGGCGCATATCCGGTCCGTCGGACCGCCTCCTCGATTCTCCGCCGCGTCCCCTCGCGCATCCGCGCATCCGGCGCATTCGTCAAATACTTGGATACCAGAGCCTTGGATACTCCGGCCAGATTCGCCACCTCTTGCAATGTCGTCTTCATTCCGCCTCTGCTAAATCGGTTAATCATTTTTATCATACACCTTTTTCCGGAAAATTCAAGTTTCCGTTCCGGATTTTCCGGGGCGGATGGATTTTTGGAGAATCTTCATTGAAAAGAAATTGAAAAAAAGCAAAACGGCATTACAGTTCCCTGTCGCCCGTTTTTCCGGAAAGGAGCCCAGCAGATGAAGCGAATCGGCATGACAGAGCTTGCCCGCGCGGCGGGAGTGAGTCCGTCCACGGTCTCGCGGGCGCTGGCCGGCAATCCGCGGATTTCGCGGGAGACGGCGGAACGGGTTCTCCAGACCGCGTCCCGCCTCGGCTATCGTCCCCACACCGCACGGACCCGGCTTCTTGCCTTGTTTCTTCCGGGACTTTCCGACTTCACCTACACCTCTCCGCTTCTGACCGCCATCCAGCGCGAGGCGCTGAACCGGGGCTGCCGGATCGAACTTCTGCTGCCCGACGGGATCTCCCGGATGAATGAGCGGCTCTTCTGCGGCGGCATTGCACTGGAGAAGATGGATCCGTCGCTCTGCCCGTTTCCGCTGGTTTCGATCAATGCGGAGACGGAGGCGCTGAACCGGAACTCTCTGGCGGTCTGCTCGGACGACGCGGGAGCGGTGACGGAATCGGTCCGCCAATTCCGCGCAGCCGGACACACCCGGATCGGTTTTCTGCTTGCGGGGGATCCGGAACTGTACAACAACCGCTGCCGGATCGCCGCATTCCGTGCAACCGTCCCGGACGGAGAGATGGAGGGGCGGATGGAGATTGTTCCGGATCCGGAAGAGGTGGAAGCGGCTCTTCTGCGTCTGATGAAACGGAGGATCACGGCGCTGCTCTATCTGGTTCCCAGCGCGGTCAATCCGGAAAAACTGATGCGCCGGAACGGAATCCGGATCGGGAAGGATCTCTCTCTGATCGTCTGGGAGATGCTGGGGATCCGCGGGGAGTACCGGCCGGAGGTTCTGGTGGCGGAACAGGATTTCGAGTCTCTCGCCTTCGAATCGCTGGAACAGCTCTCCCGCTCCGCCGCCGGAAAGACGACGGAGAAGAGAGTTCTGGTTCCCTACGTTTTCCGGGGCGGGGGAAGCATTGCGCGCCTTTCCGCCGGAGAGCGGGAAGCAGACTCCGCTCCGCGACGGAAAACGGCACGGCGCCGTCCTCAGCGTTCCAGCACAAACTCCGTTTCCAGCAGATCGACGGAATTTCCTCCGGCGCCGATGCGGAATCGACCCGGTTCCACCACGAAACGGAGATCCTCGTTGTAATACCCCAGCACCTCGTCGGAGAGTTCGACTTCCACGCGTCTCCGCTCTCCCGGCGCAAGATCAATGCGTTCGAACGCGCAGAGTTCCCGGATCGGACGTTTGATCGAGCTTGCCAGATCGGTCAGATAGAACTGGACCACCTCCTCTCCGCCGCGGGAGCCGGTGTTCTCCACGAAGACGGCGGCCCGCCGGCCGGAGACCGTCAGATCCGAATACCGGAACGTCGTGTAACTCAGACCGTATCCGAACGGAAATTCCGGCTGTGCGGAACAGTCCACATAATCGTGGCGGAGACCGAGCGGATTGTAGTAGACGGGCAGCTGGCCGCAGCAGCGCGGAATGGAGATCGGGAGCCGTCCGGCGGAATTGTACTCTCCGAACAGCACCTCCGCCACCGCCTGACCGCCGAACATCCCGGGATACCATGCCAGAAGCAGCGCGGCCGCCTCGTTCCGCAGTCCGGAAAGGTTCAGCGGACGCCCCTGAACCATCACGCAGACAATCGGTTTTCCGAGTTCTTTCAGGCGCTGGAACAGCTCCATCTGAACGCCGAGCAGATCCAGGGAAGCGCGATCGGTCCCCTCCCCGCTCTCCTTTTCGCTCCGTTCCGGCGGCAGGATCTCGGGGGAAGCCGCTCCGGTTTCGGTCCGGGTCATGCAGGATCCGTATTTTGTGCTGCATCCGCCCAGGACCAGCACCACCGCGTCGGCGTTCCGGGCGGCCTCCAGAGCCTCGGGGAACGCACTGCGGTCCAGGGAGCGGATGCCGCAGCCGCGGGAAGAGAGGATCGAAATCCCCCGTTTTTCCGCCGCTTTCCGGATGCCGGAAAGGATGGAGATCACATCGCCGGGACGCTGGGGCGCGGAATAATCGCCGAGCTGGTTCATGGCGTGATCGGAGTTCGGACCGATCACGGCGAGGGTTTTCAAGTTTCGGAGCGGCAAAGTTCCGTCGTTTTTGAGCAGAGTGAGCGCCTTCCGGGAGGCCTCGAGTGCGACGGCGCAGTGCGCCTCGGACCGAAAGATCTCCACCGGACGCCCCTGCGCATAGGGATGTTCAAACAATCCGCATTCGAATTTCACGCGGAGCAGATGTCCGGCAGCGGCATCGAGATCCTCTTCGGAGAGGATTCCGCGGTCGAGAGCCTTGAGCACTCCGTCCGTCACATACGCCAGACAGCCTTCGTCGACATCGCATCCGGCCTTGACCGCCCGTGCGGCGGCCTCCGCCGGATCCGCGGCGAGACGCGAACGCTCCAGCAGCGGAATCGCGCTCCGGTCGGCGACCACAAATCCCCGATACCCCAGCTCTCCCCGCAGCAGATCGGTCAGCAGCCGGCGGCTTCCGGAACACGGCAGTCCGTCCAGATCGTTGTATGCGCTCATGATGGATCCCGCCCCCGCGCGGACCGCCTCCCGGAACGGACGGAGCTGACAATTGTACAGTTCGATCATCCCAAGATGCGCCGACGCCTGATTGTGTCCGCCTTCCGGACTTCCGTGCGCGACGAAATGCTTCAACGTCGCCACGATCCCGCGCGACTGCAGTCCGCGCACCATTTCCGCCCCGAATCGAGCGGTCAGGAACGCATCCTCTGAAAAATCCTCCTCGACGCGGGACCAGCGCGGCTCGCGGGCGATGTCCAGAATCGGTCCGTAGACCGCATGAACGCCGGCCGCGCGCGCCTCTTCCCCGATCACTTCGCCGATGCGGCGGATCAGTGCGGCATCCCAGCTTCCCCCCATTCCCAGTCCGGTCGGGAACACGCTGCTTCCGAGCGCCATGAGTCCATGCGGCGCCTCCTCCGCCAGATAGAGCGGAATGCCCAGACGCGAATGGTCCAGGCAGTGTTTCTGGAACAGATTGACCACATCCGTCATCCGTTCGGGCGGGACACCGGTCTCCCAGTCGCGCGTGGTCCACCAGTCGGCGCGGAGCAGGCCGTACAGGGAGCCGATCGGCCAGCGCTCCACCGTTTCACAATACTCTCGGGTCAGCGAATACTCGCCCCGGCTGTTCCGTTCATAGGACTGGAAGCCGTCGAGTTTGACGATCTGTCCGATCTTTTCCCGGATTGTCATGCGTCCGAGCAAATCTTTTGTGCGGATTTCCGCACTCAGCGAGCGATCCCGAAATCTCTCCTCCATCTCCGAAACTCCTTTCTGTTGGACGGTGTTGTCCGATGACTCTGCATCCGCGTCTGAATATATCCGTCCCGCCCGGCGACATCAAGGAAAAGGAGCGTTTCCGCTGTGCAAAAATTGTGCAAAAAAAGGAGATTCCGATCAGCAGACCGGAATCTCCGGAAAAGTGCTTCCGTGTTTTTTCCCTTACGGATAGAGAATTTCAAAGAACGGCGTTCCGTATTCGAATTTCGAAGTATCCATGGAAATCGAAAGGGTGCCGTTTCGGAAGGAGGTTTTCAGCTTCCGTTCGCGAGTTCCGTCCAGATTCAGCGCATAGACCTCCGGAGCGTTCGCGGAACGGTTCGCCAGAGTCAGGGAGAATCTGCCGCTGCGGTAGAGGAGCGGGAAGACGCCGAAATCAATTTCCACATCGAAGCGGTCGTTGTTGAAGACGGTCTGTTCATTGACGGCCATGGTGGCCGCGATCAGCAGAATCCGTCTGCTTTCCCGGAGGGAGGGGGCGGAGTCGAGGGCAATCGCGGTCAGGGAAGCCGGCACGGAGCACTCGGAAATCTCCATGGCGTCGAGTTTCATCGGCGAGTTCTCCTTGAGGACGGCGCCCTCGAGTTTCGGCGTGACGACCCGCAGGGTTTTCCGAAGGACATCGGTGGTGATTTCGCCGGTTTCGCTCTGATAGATCCCCTTGTCGGAATCGGTCGGATTGCGTGTTCCGATCACGTTTCTGGAACGGAGGGTGCGGATCAGCTTCCGGGCGAGAGCATCGCCGCCGAGGGATTCGCGGATCTCGGCAAACATTCCGCCGCCGTAGGTTCGGGCGAAGCGTTCGGGAAGGACCTTGATGCTGTCGCGGACCGATCCCTTTCCGTCGTAGGAGCATCCGATTTTCGTCACCATGAACAGGCGGCTGTACTCTCCGCCGATTGCGCTCATGAAATCGGGGGAGTGCATGACGGAAGGCGGAATTGCCACCTCCAGCTTGTGCTTTGCCTCCGCGACATCCCGCCGCTGCCACGCGAACGCGGTAATCACCTCATTGACTCTCGCCATCGGACTCAGGGAACCCTCAAAGACATATCCGTTCAGCGGGGTGTGCCAGAGGGCCACGGTGTTGCCGTGCTGGGTGAGCAGATCCCACCCCTGGAGCGCCGCATACGCGCCCCACATCAGACCGGCCTCGTGGACGTAGCGGTTGAAGGGGGCATGGGAATACTCCGTCATCAGGAAGGGACGGTCGAAGAAGCGGTTGATTCCGGCCCGGCCGATATAGGAGTTCCGGTCTGTGATGGAGCTCTCCTGTCCGGTGAGGAACCCTTTTCCGCGGTGCCAGCGCAGATTGAGGAGTTTCTGCTGATAGCTGCGCACCGGAAGCGGGATCAGGTTCGGGTGGGAGAAATAGGTGTGCATGGCCACGGCGGTGAGCGGGGTCCGCGGGGGGATGTCCATCAGCCGCATATACATGTCCCAGTTTGTGACAACGCCTCTGAAGCCGATTTTCCGGACCTCCTCCATGTAGAAGAGCGACATGTCCATGAGGACTTTTTCGACCCAGCTCCGGGCCTCCTGCGACTTCATGAGGAGCTGCACATTCAGTTCCGGGGCGGTCTTTCCGGGATGCGCGGACTGATAAAAGCTCTTCCAGTGAGGATTGAGCTCGCCCCAGTAGTTTTTCTGGTTGTCCTGTTCGTTGAGCAGCGTGATGCCGACGACCATCGGATCGTCCAGCATCCGGGTTCCGGTATAGGGGTTGACATGGAGCATCATGTAATGGAATCCCGCGCGCCAGTTGTCGCGATAGTCCTCCCGGAAGAGGATTCCGGTCTTGAAGTCGAAATCGACGGTTGCGGCGGTCCATGCGGTCCGGGCGGAGACGATGTCCGGCAGCAGATAGATGTTCCGTTTCCGCAGACAGGCGACAAAATAATCCCAGCGGTCCTCAAACGCCTTGTCGATCGGCAGCTCCTCCATGCGTCTCGGCAGTTTCACCTTGTCGATGGTCAGCGGTTTTTTCGGATACCCGTTTTTCCCCGTCAGCGATCCGTCCGGGTAATGGATGCGGACCAGATTGAATCCGCGGATCCGGATTGCCTCCGCATACTCCTCGATCTCCGCCTTGTTCATCGCGTAGAGACGGTGCTGCCAGTTCCCGGGACCCATGGAGAAACTCCGGAAGCGGACCGTCCGTTCCGGCGCCTTCTCATACGCCAGTTTTCCCTCTTTGTTGACGATGATCCGCCCGAGCTCGCCGATTTTCGGTTCCCGGTCGAGGAATCCGGAAAGATCGAGCGCGGTTCCCGCCTTCACATCGAGCATCGGGATCCGTTTTGGCTGCACATAGACCCATTCGACCGGATCCATTTTGATCGGCCGCCATTCCGGGGAACGGAGAATTTTGACCACGTTGTCGAGTTTTTCGCGGAACGGCACCTCGCCGCAGCAGACCTTCCATCCGCTGCTTCCGCTCCGGAGCTGGAGCGCAACAAGGTTCTTCCCTTTCCGGACCGGGAAATTGAACACGTGATCGTTCACACTGCACTTCGCGATGATGTTGCCGGTTTTCAGCGTATCGTAAATTGTTTTTCCGTTGACGCGGAAATCGAACCACCAGTCCGCACCGACGCCGATCTGCATAAACCCGTCGGACTCCGCCGTGAAGAGATTCAGCAGCAGAGCGCTCCTCCCCTCTTTCGCCTTTCCCGCCAGGACTTCCAGATCCAGCGTCTTGTTTTGGAAAACGACAGGGATGCCCTTCACGCCGTCGAGCTCCTGCGGGAGCGGACCGGTCTTCACCCGGTCAAGCGCCTCCGGTCCGACTCCGGGGTAGAGCATCCACTGCGGATTCAGAGCGAGCGGAAGATGGCTCTGGATTTTCTCCGTCCGGACCGGCCCGAGCAGAAGCGTTCCGTTCAGCGGATACTCTCCCAGCATGAACATCGGGAAACGGATTGTCTCCTCATAATCGCCGCCGAGCGTGAATTCGTGAGTGATTTTCCGCCACACCTTCTGCACCTTGACGGTCCGGATGCTCTGCGCGGAGATGCCTTTCCACGGTTTGGCGTGCTGAATGACATTGAATCCGATCTGTCCGAACTCCGATCCCTTCAGGAAGAAGGTGATGCGCAGACGGTCCCCCTTCTTCAGACGGGCCGGCCCCGGAAGATTGAGCTGCGCATGATAGGAGATGTCATCCGGTTTTGCAAGAATTTTGACGGCGAGAGCGGCCTCTCCGTCGGGCGTCTTCTCCGGGGCGGGAGCGAGGCTCAGACGGTTTCCGGAAAACAGCACCTCTTTTCCCGGCAAAGCCCCCTCCCACTTCTGTTCGTGAATGATTTCCGCCCGTGCGGCGCAGGCGCCCAGCACAAGCAGGGACAACAGCAGTTTTTTCAACATGGATCCTCCAGCTCTTCTTTGATTTTCTTATTTCATTCCCACCAGCGGTTGTGCCGCCGGGTGTTCATGGTCAGCGAGGCGTGGAACGGCTCGTTGGTGTAGGGGTCGAGCGGATTGAGAAGACGGAATTTTCCGACATGCATATCCCCGAACAGCGTTCCGCAGTTTTTTGTATGCCGTCCCGCGGGCCGGCCTCGGTAAATATTGGTATCGTCCGGCACGGAGAGAGTGAAGCGGTAATGGCCCTCTTTCAGATTCACCGGCGGATCGCCGCTTCCGCTCTGCCGCCAGGTCTCGGCAACGACGATTTTCTGGGAGGGATTTTTCATGGAGGTGATTTTCATCGCGCCGTCTTCGGGGACGCCTTTTCCATCGATCCATGCCGTAAGGAGGTAGACATTGGCACCGTAATGCGGAGTTTCGCTCCAGAACGATTCGCTCTGCGGCGCCGGCATCGACGGGCACTTGTAGACCGATCCGCTCAGATACCCCTTCCCCTTGATCTCCCGGAACGAATCGTCGAGCGCCATCAGCCGCATCCCCCAGTGCGGCGTTCCGAGGGACCCGTTCTTGTTCGTCAGAATCGGATCCATGTAGTCGCCGCTGTCCACGACATAGGAAGCGTAGGCAACACCGATCTGTTTCAAATTCGAGGAACAGGCCGCCTCCCGCCCCTTCTCCCGCGCCGAATTCAGAGCCGGCAGAAGCAGACCCGCAAGGATCGCGATGATCGCAATCACGACAAGGAGTTCTATAAGGGTGAAATTCATTCTCCGGACCGGATCCGGATCATACACATTCCGCACATTCTGTTTCCTGTTCATCGGCAGCCTTCTCCTGTAAAAAGTTTGCTGTATTATACACCGGGTTTGGAAAAAAAAATGGCATTTTCCGCTTTCTCCATTCCGTTTCAGGAAAAATATTAATCCAGTCCAAAACTTTTCTATTCATGACCGGAGCAGTTCACACGCGCTTTCCTCTCCTTCGGAGTTTCCGCGGGAAAACTGCCGGGAGAGGAGATTTTCTTCAAAGAGAAGATGAAAAAACTGGAAAGAATCCAATTCCGGTGTACATTATCCGAATCAGAGAAGAAAGCTGCTTTATGAAACAACAAAAACACCAACAGAAACAGACCCGCTCCGCGACCGGATTCTTTGCTGCACTCAGCATTCTGCTTGCGCTCTGCCTGGCGGCCGTTCTTCTGCTGCCTTCGCTGGTGGGGTATACGGTCAACCGGATTCTGAAACAATCCGCCGCGGGAGGATATATTGTCTGCGACGTTTCGCAGATTTCCCTGTTTTCCGCGAACGCCTCGGTTCATGCGCGCCAGAAGATGCGGAACGGCCGTTTCCGCTCCGTGCTGTCGCTTCCGCACGGGAGGATCACCTATACACCGCTCGGCCTTCTGCGCGGAAGAATCGAAGGGATCACCATTACGGGAGCGACGATTCCGGCAACGATCGAAAACGGCACTCTTTCCTTTCCTCTTCTGGAGATTTTTAAATCGGTGCGGAACGAGGAAAAAGAGCAGACCGAACAAAAACCNNACCCGCCGCATCCTCCGCCGGGATTCCGGATCTCGGCTTCATCCGGATCGAGAACGGCGCGCTGAATCTCCGCTACGGGAAAAAGGCGCTGTACATTCCGGTCAGCATGACCGTCCGGCAGGAGGGAGGGAAATGGAAGAAACTGTTCGTGCAGGGACGCATCCATCTGAACGGACAGACGATCGTCATCCGGGAAGCGGCCATTGATATGGATCAGCAGACCATCCGCGCCTCCGTACGTCTTCGGGACGCCGTGCTGAACAATCTTCCGCACCCGCTGGATCTTTATGCAAATGAAGCGGGCCTTCAGGGGAATCTGACGGCGAGCATTCTTCTGGACCTGAACTATGGGAAAGGCATGGTCCACAAACTGGAATCCCGCTTGAGGATACAGGATTTCTCCGCAAAGGCCGGCGGGAAAACGATTTCCTCGAAGAACCTGACGTGCAATCTGGATTTCGACGGGAAAAAAGGATCGCTGGTTCTGAAGTCGCTGAATGTTTCCGGCCTCCTTTCGCTGGAGCGGTTCACAACCGGATTTGAACTGACCGGAGAGACTCTCTCCGGGAAAAGCACACTGGAGTTGAAAACACCGGACCCGAACCGGCTGGACTTTGTTTTTTCGGCGACGGGCAGCCGGGAGCAGAAAGCGGCGGAAGTTTCCATAAAGACCGCCGAAGGAAAGGCCTATGAGCTGTCGATCGGGGACTTTCACGGGAAACTGGACTCCATGGTTCTGAATTTGAAAGCCTCCCCGGAACGGCAGAGCGCCCTGCTGAAACTGAACGGNNGAATCGAAATCGATGGTCCCGGGAGAAAGGGCTCCGTCCGGGAAGCGGCTCTTCAGGTTCAGCATGAGAAGGGGAAGATTTCCGGAGAACTTTCCGGAACGATTGCCCGGGTGGAGGATGCGGCATCCGCCGTCGCTGCGGAAGGGATCGTTTTCTCGGTTCCGTTTCTGCGCGGCGAGCGGGCGGAAGGGACGGTATCGGTGGATGCGGTTGCATGGAAAGGGCACCCTCTTGCCCGCGTAAACGCCCGGACCGCGGTTTCTCTGAGCGAAACGTTCGAGGAGAATCGAGCGGATCTGTTCGGGAACGTGACCTTGCCGAAGTATCCCGGAATCGGGATCCGCTTCCGGTCGGAAAACCGCTATGACAAAGGAGGTTTTCTCTCCCGGAATTTTGTTGAGCTCCCGGAATCGGAAATTCCGCAGATTGCGTTTGAGAAGATCGGCAAAGAGCTTTCCGGGATCCGCCTGACCGGGAGGATTCAGGCATCCGGGAGTTATGAAATCGGGCCCCATTCCAGTGGAGGCGGAAGTTTTCGCGTGTCGCTTTCGGGAGTCACGCTGGAGGATCCGGCGCATGAGCTTTCACTGGAAGGGGGGAATCTGGATTTTGAGCTGCCGTCTCTTCCGGCGCTGCGGAGCTCTCCGGGGCTGAGAGCGACAGCGGATCGAATCTGTTTCGGCGGAGTTGACGTTCAGAAATTCTCGTTGTTCTACCGCATGGAGTCTCCGACGGTCTGGGCGGTGGAAGCGATCAAGGCGAACTGGGCATTCGGCGTGGTCCGAATGGAGTTTACGCGCCTGGATCTGACAAAGAAAGTCTGTGAACTGGTCCTGCACTGCGACCGTCTGAATCTGAGCGAGATTCTCCGCCAGCTCGGGCAGAAGGCCGCCGCGAGTGAAGGGACCTTGAGCGGGACCCTTCCGCTGACGATTTCTCCGGGCAACATCGTGTTTCACGACGGTTTTCTGGATTCGACGCCGGGAGTGACCGGGACTCTGAAACTTTCGAATACGGAATATCTGACAGCGGGAGTTCCGGAGAACATTCCGCAGTATGCACAGTTGAAATTTTCGCAGGACGTCCTGAAGGACTTCTCCTACGACTGGGCGAAACTGAATCTTTCCAGCCGGAACGACGTTCTGACCCTTCAGATGAAGATCAGCGGACGACCGTCGCATCCTCTTCCCTACCGGTACAACGGAGGAGAGCTAGTCCGGATCAACACGCTGACGACGTTTGCCGGAGTCCGCCTGGATATCAATTTCAATCTTCCCCTTGCCAATGTACTGAACATCATCAACAGCATAAAGAAACTTTCAGGAGGCAGCTTATGAACAGAAGTCTGATTGCAACGGTGTCCGCGCTGACGGCGGCGACTCTGACCGGATGTTTTTCGCACACGGTCGATGTCAAACCCGTGGAAGTGAAACCGGTCCACATCACCCTTGACGTGAATCTCAAGGTGGACAAGGAGCTGGACAACTACTTTGACGAGAGCAAGAGTGCGGAACCTGCTGCGAGCGCACCGGCGACGCAGTCCAAGCAGGGAGAAGTCGATTATTCCCGGGAAGCGATGATTCAGCGGTACAAGGCCCGGAAGGCGGTGATTGCGGATCTGAAAGCCCGCGGCGTTGTCGGGGAGAATTCCAACGGACTTCTTGCCTTTGTGACAACCAAACAGGAACAGGAATCCGTGGTCCGGGAAGAGAATCGCGACCGCCGCCAGCTTTACAAGCTGATTGCGGAGAAGAACAATCAGACGCGCGAAGTGATCGGGGCACGCGCAGCGCTCCGCCATGCCGAGCGCGCCAAAGCGGGCGAATACCTGATGCAGAATGGGGAATGGAAGAAGAAACAGTAATTCCGCATCCACGTTTTTGAAATAAACCTTTCCGGGGAATCCAGCTCCGGAAAGGTTTATTTGTCTTGTCTGGGATGAGACTCCCGTTTTTCATTCCTTTCCGTGAAGCGGTACGACAAGAGAGAATCTGGAAGAACGGGCGAAAAAAATCGGGATCTTGATTGGAACGCAAACTCCCGGGAAAAGAGAAAAAACAGTGAAGGATTTAAGCCTTTTCAGAACTTTTCTCTCCACCTTGAAATGACGGATTTTCCAAGTCTCAAATAGGCGGTCCTTCTTCTTCTCGAAAAATCTCTGCGAGCTCCTTTTAAAATCCATGCAGATCTTCTCTCCCGGGAAACAGTATTGGCACGTTCCCTTATCAAGATGTACAACACAACTTTCCGGACGCTATCGCACTCCAGTATCGAACACCGGATGAAGTTTATTTTGGTACTTGCAATCGGCAAGCAGTTGGATATAGTAAACCAAAGGTCTTTACACCGATCTTTTCATAAAAGTTGTCCAACCTAAGGGAGAGGCGCACACGAAGAGTCTGGCACCTTATTGAAGGAGGCACTTTCATGAGAATTTTCCTGTTCAGTTCGCGTGACCCGCTTCCGGGCGGCGGCATGCCGGTCGCCCAGCGGTGGAACCTGCGACCGGGAAACGAGGCATGGAGCCCAGCGGAATACTGCAATATTCCCGAACCGATCTGAGGAGGGGCAATGAATGCGCAAAATACAACGCACCTCGTGATCCGCCCTGCCGCAGAGGCGTTATCTTTGCATCTGGTACGTTTGCTGTATCTGATCTTAGATCGTGTCGTCAATAGTT
>DDJH01000210.1:0-1639 GCA_002338895.1 Lentisphaeria bacterium UBA1829
TGTCCATAAAGCAGGAGATGCCATCTGCGATAAAGATCCACTAGGTCATCGCGGAAATTCCATTTTCCCTTTACAGGTTCCAGGTAGAACCAGTTGACAATTCTCTGCGTGTCGGCATCGTGCAGACGGACATGGTTCATTCCGGCCGCTTTCACAGCGGCAAGCATATTTTCCTGCGGCTGCACATGAATCCCGAACGGAGAATCCGGAGCATCCTTCCCCCAGAAAACCGGACGCGGAATCCGAGTGACAATGAACTCATTGACTGGAGACAGCGCACGATCCTTTTGAAAAACCTGCGCTTCGATCCGGAACTGTGTGAGCGGAGCTTCCGGGAAGAGATCATACTTCAGGACCCCATTTGAAGTCGTTGCACTCAGATCCGTCGCCGGCGGAGATTTCTCATTTCCATAAATATCCGTAATTTTCCATCGGATCACCGCTCCTTTGACTGCGTTTCCGGTGACACACCACTGAACATGCGGCGGCTCATCCGTAAACTGTATTCGAGCGGAAGACGCATCGGATTCCGGAAGCGAGAACGCAATTTCACACGCTCCCGCCGCCCGATAGTCACGATTCCCGAATGGAGCCGCCCGGAAGGCATCCAGGAAAAACTCTCCGCCCGGAGAGAGCACCTCCCATGTGGCCTGGATGGCAACACTCTCTTTCGGGACAGCAAAATCAATCGATTCCCGTTTCCAGGAATCCGACGATTCCAAATATTTGACCACAGGCGCAGCTTCCGGGAAAAAAATCATGCTGACTTTTGCCCGTCCCTTTCCTTTGTAAGAGAAACTGAATGTGTATTTTTTCCCCGTTTCCGGAACGCTGAACATCTCGGAAGAGAGCATGACGCTGTACCAGTCATGCAATGTTTTCCGGATTCGCAGCGCCGGTACGCCGGAAGGCCCCGGAACAGCCGGGGCACACTCCACCACCCCCGTGTCGGAAAGATGGGAAAATACGACCGCCCAACCAGTCTGCAATCCGACCGGAAGCCTGGAATTGCGCAGATAGTTGACCGACTCCGCCGAAGGACGGAATGCCTGAAGACGCAATTTCCCATTGTCCTTGAACTTCTCATATTCCGCCGAAGAGATGGTTTCCAGCTTCAGCGAACGAAGATCAAGTTCGCCGCATCCGTTGAAGTAAAAGAAAAGCCCGGCATCGCGTTCCTTGGTTTTCGGAAGCTGAAACACGGCGCTGACTGTATCCCAGTCGTATGCATAGGGCTCGTTCTGCCGAACGTCCAGGGCCCCTTTCCCAAGAGACTGATAGGGCGCGTTGATCTGTCGAAATGAAAAGGATGCCGGCCCATCAAGGTTGTTCCGAATTACCGCCGTCAAACGACAGAACGCTCCTGGGGGAAACTTCCCAAGACGGAGGAAAAACTGAGAACTGTCTTTTGTGCATAAGAACCGGGTGTAGGAAGTTCCATCGGAATCCCGGCGCCGCGCGGTCCGGCAATCTGCAAGTTTCCAATGGACGAAATTCTCATAGACATTCTTCGGAAGGACTCCGGAAAAACGTCCTTTTCCCTGCACCTGAATCTTTTCCATCGGGCCGGAGGAAAAATCACAGAACAGCCAATCTGCGGAAAATACGGAAAATCCAAGGAACAGCAGAAGAAAAAATA
>DDJH01000210.1:1698-14150 GCA_002338895.1 Lentisphaeria bacterium UBA1829
TTATATTTTGCCCGTTGAACATTCTGTACATGTCCGTCTGCAGGGAAAATGTTGTTGGAGAAATTCTTATGTCGCTCCCCCCAGTAGTCCGCATTGGCGCTTCTCCAGGGGATGATGCAGCCGGGCGGTCGGTCGTCAAAAGTCTGTTTTTCCTTTTCCATAAATACGATGAAACGGCTGACATTCTTCCAGTTTTTCATATTTCGGTATTTCAGGCTTTCTGTACCTTTCTCAACCGGAGACATATTGCTGTTCATCGCAAAATGTCCAAACGCATCCTGGTAGGAGGAACGTTTTGTCTGAGAGGGGCAGTTGAGATACCCCACCCTGGGATTATCCAGATCGGCCCTCGTATTGTAGCACCAGTTTGCCTGCTGGAGCGGTGCTCCGGATGTCATGGTGTAAAAGAAGGCCTGCCATTTCAAATATCCATCTGCGGGAACACCTTCCGGTTGAGGCAGGAAACCGTCGTTGCTGTCTGTATACTGAACCATGACAAGTCCCAGTTGCTTCTGATTGCTGATGCACGTAATCTGTTCCGCTGTCTCACGGGCCTTTGCCAGGGCAGGGAGGAGAAGAGCAACTAAGATTGCTATAATTGCTATAACAATCAAAAGTTCTATCAAAGTAAAATAATTTATCACGTGATAGAAATAGAACAGCCATCTTTTCCTTCTCATTTGTCTTTCCTTTCTTTCTTTGGATTTGAAATTTTCTGTCCATTGACGAATTCGGCAATGGAGTAAGGTATTTTAATCTGAATGACCGGAGTTTCTGGAGTCCGGCACTGTTGAAGAAGGTTGTCATTGAGAAGAGAGGCTGCCTGATCCAGGTGATTCATAATCACAAGTCCGCAGAAATTCAGTTCCCGATGATTGGATTCGCTTTGGATGACAATCCTGCATGCCTCGTTCAAATCAACCGACTCGGCGAGCATATTGTAAACCGCCCGGTTGAATGGATAAAAAATCACCGCATCAAATGTTGTCCGCTTCAGAAGTGATGCAAATTTTTCCAGCGGCTCGGATTCTTCGATCAGAGTCAGTTCCCGTTCCCGGATTCCGTCTTCCCTGCACGCATCCGCAACCGCCTTGTGCAGAAGCCCGGCCCGGACCGGATCCGAATGCACGGTCAGCAGAACCCGGCGACGCCCCTCCTTCGCAAGCCTGCAAAGGACGTCCCGAAAAAAAACATCGTCCTGCGTATAGGCGGAACTGAGATTCGGGCTCCTCCGAATCACGGAGGCAACAGGAAAACCCTCCGCATGAAGCTTCTCCGCCTGTCTGAGAATAATCGGGGCCACATCATACAGGATCAGTCCCTTCAGATTGTTGTCTTTCACGGTCTGCTCCAGAAGAGACGGCGACTCCAGCTTCAGAGGAACAATGGAATAAGTCTCATCCCTGTTCAGAAGATCCAGACCGACGATGGATTCATACCGCATGAAATAGTTATTGATAAATGCCTGTTTCCCCAGCACAGTCACAGTTCCGAACAGAGAGTATTCCCGTGCTCCGGAGGTCTTTTGCGGGCAGGAAATCGTCCCGCCATTCCGGCACGGAACAAGGTAACCATCCGCAATCAGATCCCGGATGGTCCGAAGCGCGGTCGGCTGGGATGTCCCGAATTTCTCGGCCAGTTTGCGCGAAGAGGGAAACTTCACCGGCATACCGCCATGGGAGGCAATCTGGTTGATAATATATGAACGGATTTTCATGAAATCCATTTCTGCACTCCAGCGCATAAGTGAAATTTCTCCTTTATCACTTTTCATTTAACTTATCACCTTTAATTATAGAACATTTTAAGAAAATGTCAATAGAGAAATCTTATTTTCCCCTATTTTTCACAGGAATTTTTTCTGGTACACACGAGACTCCGGGAGATTCATCCAGTTCCGTCATTTGATATTTCCTCTGAATTTTCAGCAAAATTAATTGAAAATTTTCTTTTCCAATATATTTTTTTAATGAGGGGGAGTGAGTCGATTTCTGATCTTTGCGTTTTATTTCGAGATTCCCCTGCAAGCAGCAGAAAATCATAACAGGAGGAAAACGCACATGAAAATCAACTGCTCACACTGCGGGAACCAGTATGAGGTGGAAGACCGCTACATGGGACAAACCTTGAAATGCCCGGATTGCGGAAACGAAATCACCATAAACAACCCGAAACTGGCACCCTGTCCGGACTGCCTGACCTTGATTTCCAAAAGGGCCAGAACCTGTCCACATTGCGGCGCACCGCTGATCGAACCGGAAAAGAACGAAATCCGTTCAACAGCAAACTTCGTTATCCATGAGGATCTTTCGGAAGAAAAAGAAATCATGGTCTGCCACCCGAGCGCGATGAACTATCTGGGGGGAATTCTGCTCGGCCTTCTGACCTGCATGGTTCTGATCGGATTCCTGATCCTGCTCTATATCTGGATCGACATCTATTTTACGAGCTACCGGATCACAACCCAGCGAATCATCGTCCGGCAGGGCTGGATCGCCAAATACCAGAATGAAATCTGGATCAAAGACATGCGCGGAGCCAATCTGACCCAGGGAATCTGGCAGAGAATCATCGGCGTGGGCAACATCTCCATCGGAACCGCGGCCACGGCGGGGGCGGAAATCTGCATGAAGGGAATTGCCAATCCGCAGAAAGTTGTCGATCAGATCAACAAGCTCCGCCACTGACCGACCGCAACACAACCGGAAAAACGATCCGCCTTTTTCCGAAATGGAAAAAGGCTATTTAAAAAGGTTTGGAAAAAGAAGGGTNNTTCCTCAAAAGGTTTTTCCTTCCCGCGTTCTCCCAACAGAGTTCAGTCTTTACTCTCGCAAACAAATCCGTGCAATATTGAGTTCAGTCTGCATTCCCGTTCCGACGATACTGCCTGGGAGTCACCCCGGTATACTTCTTGAAAATCCGATAAAAAAAATACTTGTTCTCATATCCGCACTGCTCGGCAATCTCCTTGACGGAAAGCTTTGTCCTCCAGAGAAGATACTTCGCACGGGAAATGCGCCGAAGGGAAATATACTGCTTCGGCGGCAGACCGCAGGAACGATGGAACAAAGAAGAAAAATCGGCGCGGGAAAGCTGGGTCATCGCACAGAGATTCGCCACACTGATTTCTGATCCGAGATTCTGATCAATGTATTCCATAATATTCGCGAAACACCCTTTTTCCGGGGCATCCCGGGGGAGACCCTGCAGAGCGGATTCGAGGAAGGGGGTAATCAGCTCAAAGATCATATTCCGGACCCGGATGTCATCGGAGACCGTCCGGGCGGCGCGAATGCCGCGGAACAGACGCCGGAATGTTGTCTGCAGATCGGGAAAAGCCTTTTCCGGAAGCTTCTGGTGCGACTGAAACGCCGGTAAAGTCCGCAGCTGACGGGAGAGCACATGCAGCCAGAAATGACTCGACGGCGTGATGGTCTCGTACGTAAACGGAGTCTGGGCGGGCACCACATGGAAACTTCCCGGCTCCACAACAACCGATTCCTGCATGTAGTTCAAACGGAACGCCCCCTTGACCGGAAGATACAGACGAAAATAATTATCTCCCGTAAACGGTTTGTGAGTCGGCCACGCGACCACCTCCTCTCCGAAACCGATATNNCCCGCCGATGAAGCGGTGCCACGGAGAATAAATTTTAGCGAACACGGTTTTCATCCATCCGAACCCCTTCCGGAATTTTAGTGCAATCATCCACCGATCCGTTGCTCGGCGCATCCCAAATGATGACTTTTATTTTTTATAAAAAGTGCACTTCTTTCTACAATAACTCCATTTACATTTTTTGCAAATCAGAGTATAATTATCAAGAAGAAAAACCGATCCGAAACAGGAGACCCCATGAAAACAGCCGATTCTTTTTCTTTCCGGAGGCGCACCGGCGCCCTTCTTCGGACGCGCTGCCGGTTCACTCTGGTGGAACTCCTGCTGGTCATTGCGGTGATCGCGGTTCTGACCGCTCTTCTCCTTCCCGCGCTGAGCTCCGCACGGGAAGCCGCGCGCCTGATCTCCTGCGCCAACAATCAGAAAGCGCTGGGGCTTGCGCAGGCCCAGTATTCCGCAACATACAACGACTACCTGCTCCCCGCCGCGTTCGACACGATCGACGACAACCGGTTCACCAAATGGATCGGCATTCTCTGCGACGTCACGGCCGACTCCAACGGCAATTACTCGGCATGGAACAACCGGGAAAGCTCCTATGGACTCATCTGGGGAATCAATCTTCCCTATAAGAAAGGACAGTTCACCTGTCCGAGCGAACCGATGCCGCTGAACTGGACAATGTCCACCCCGCAGATTTCCCGCTGGACACATTACCATATCAATCTGTTTCTGCATGGCGGCTTCTGCGCAAGCGGGGCAAGAATCCCTTTCCGGAAAACCTCGCAGGTGGCGATGCCGGCAAGCGCGATGTCCATCACCGAAGGGGTCTCCCGCGGAGGATACCAGTTTGTCACGTTTCAGGGATACGAGACCATCAACTGGAAGCGCCACCACCCGAAAGGGGGAAACGGACGGGTCAACATGCTGTTTTTCGACGGTCACGTCGCCCGCATGGCGCTGACCGATGTTCAAGCCGTAAAAAGTTTTTCCGGCGTTCTCAACTCGCAGGGAATTTTCAAAGCCGGATTCAAGGAATTATAACAGGAATTATTTTAAGTTGCTGAATTTGAAGGGATGAAACCAATGAGGAAAAACATGTCCGGAAAGACCGTTATACGGCACACAGTATTTACCCTGATAGAACTCCTTGTCGTAATTGCGATCATCGCGATCCTGGCGAGTCTTCTTCTGCCTGCGCTGAATTCCGCAAGGGACAAGGCAAGGTCGCTCTCCTGCCTGAACAATCTGAAGACACTCGGCATTGCGCTGAACCAGTACACCCTGAATTACAACGATTATCTCCTCCCGGTTTACAACATTGTCGGCGAGAAGCCAAGCGATGCCAACAAACATGCCTACTGGGTCGGAGTCCTCTGCGAACTGCCGACGGAAAATGCCAATACCAGAGAAAACAGTTTCCGCCGTTCCCCGACCTATGGCGTCATGTGGGGGCAATATTGGGAACCGCATCCGCCCAAGGGAGATTTTTCCTGCCCTGCGGCGGAATTCGGAGTCCAGTGGGGTGGAGATTTTTACTGGTCGCACTACTACCTGAATCACCCGCTGCACGGCGGGAACTTCAACAATGAGGCGGCATACAATCTTCCGTTTTACAAAATTTCCCGGATCAAGACCCCGTCCATTGCCATTTCGCTTGCGGAACGGGGAACCTATCAATATTATCCAAGCTGGTCTGTGTTCCTGTCGTATGAAACGGCGACCAGTTTGAATTACGACCGTCACGGAGCGAAATCCGGCAGAGGACGGGCAAATGTCCTCTATTCCGACGGTCATACCGGCTCGCTGACACGCGGCGCCGCCATGGCGATCAAAGGAGGAAATTACGGAAACAATCTCATCTTCCAGGTCGGATACAAATAAGACCGGACATCGGCCACCGGAATGAAAACCATCATTTTATGATAGAAGGAGTCTCCATGAATTTTCGGATCGGAATTCTTTTTCTGACACTCGGGCCGCTGATCGCGGCGGAAAAACTGCCCATTCCGGCTGGGAAGGCCGGACTGCCGCAGAATACGGCAAAAGCGGAAGCGGAAATGTTCACTCCCGTCCTGGAGGGGAGCACCGTCTCGGCGGGAAACAAAAAAATCCAGCTGACCGACACATTCAAACTCTCCATCACGGAAAACGGACGCGCCCTCGCGGAAACCCGATACGTTTTTACTCTGAAAGACAGGAAAACCGGAAAAATCACCTGGCACTCCCTCGGCAGCAAACGTCAGGGAATGTATAAAACCGGATGGCAGGGCGGGAAAAAGATCTCGGAAGAGAAAATCTCCATCGGGGGCTGCACATGGGATTTCGCCCGGCAGGAGGTCGAACTCCTGCCGAACGGCCTTCTCCAGGTCACATTCACCTGGAAGGAGCCCGATCCGGAAAAGTACACGCTGAATCTGTACGGCTGTTTCATCAGCGTTCCCTACTCCGTCGGCGGCGGGAAACGGATCGTCTGCGATGGAAAAACCGTTTCCCTTCCGACAACGCCGGTCAACTTCATCACCTCTGCGGGCGGAGAGAAACCGCATTCCATTCAGTTTTTCCCGGATGATCCCGCCCGGACCTTCACAATTTCCGGAAAAGCCGGAGAGCTTGCCGGGATCACCTGTTTTGCCCTGAAAGATTCGCTCCGGTTTGATCTGAAGGAGAATCGTTCGGCCGGAAAGCTGGTGTTCACGATCGACATCCGGAAGGGCGTTCGTCCCGCCGTTTCGGACGCCATGCGCGGGAACGTCGATTTCCGCGCGCTCGACAATCTCGACATGCCCGACAATTCCAGCCGGAACATTCTGGTCAATCCCTCCTTCGAGCAGGGCCTTCTCGGCTACCACTTCTTTGAAGAAGGCTACAATCAGAGCCGGGAGAAATGGGAAACGCCGATGTATGCGCTGGACAGCAAAGAGCGTGTGTTCGGGAAAAACTCGCTGCGGATCACAACCTTCTTCGCGCATAAAAAAGGGGACGACTACCGGAATCTGAACACGGCGTGCAATATTTCCACCCAGCATGTCGCCGTGGCGCCGGGTGTTTACACGCTGAGCTTCTACATCAAGGGATCGCATCCCGGGGAACAGACGTTCAACATCTGGGTCGCCCCCTACAATTACGGGCCCTACACGACGTGGCTGGCGGTGAAGAACGGGAAACTCTCGCTTCCGGTCACAAAGGAGTGGAAGAGATATGTGACGACGTTCCGGATCGAATCGACGATGCCGCTGTCTGTCCGCTTCAACGCGGTCAGCTCCCGGCGCCGCGGCTTTGTCTGGATCGACGGACTCCAGGTGGAAAAGGGCGATCGGATGAGCGCATTCGACGTCAAGGCGGCGGAAGCGCGTCTGGTCACCTCCGACCCCGACAACTTTGTCTCGGCCTCCGCCCCGCTTGATGCGAAACTGGAAATCCAGTCCGTTCCGGATTCGACGGGAAAAGGCGTCACCACCGTCCGCAACTTCTATCGCGAGACCGTGGCGAAACGGGAGTTCTCCTTCCGGACCGACTCAGACGGACGCGCCGTCGTCCCGCTCCAACTCGACGGCATCGGCAAGGGCATCTTCCTGCTCCGCACGGACTACACGCTCGCAGACGGCCGCAAATGCTACGATCTTCACCGGCTCACGATCCTCGATTTCCTGAAGAATCAGCATCCCAACCGCTTCCTGTTCAGCGACAACTACGGCGGACTTTACGAAAGTCCCGATCTCTACCGGATTCTGGATCGTTACAGGAAACTCGGATTCGGTTTCAAGGCGCAGGATTTCGTCGGCGATCCGCTGATCCACAGCACGTTTGAGAAATTCGGGATCCCGATCTCGGAAATCATCATTACCCGCGGCTACAAGACCAAAGACGGAACCCGGCATTTCGGCGTTGTGGAGGATCTTTCCCACCGCGCCAACTATCAGAAACGCTCCGATTTCCTGTTCCGGGATTTCTATCTGGATTCCAACGGAAGTGTCACACCGGCGTATCTGGAGAAGGTCCGGAAGGGGTGCGAAAAACTCGCCCGGAAATATCCGCATGTGATCCGCTGGCAGTTCTCCAATGAAATGGGGGCCGGATTCCCGAACGAATGGTGGTCCAAAGAGGGAACACCGGAAAAGCGGGCGGAGATTTTCGCCCGGATTCTCAAGGCCTTCTCCGACGGAATCAAGGCGGGAAATCCGAAAGCGGAAGTCAGCGCGGACTGTCCGTGGAACATGAATCCGACCGGTGGAATTCAGGAGACCGCCGAGCTGCTCCGCGCGTGCAATCAAATCGGCCTCAAGTTCGACCGTCTGGCCTGTCACACCTACCGGGCCTCGCCGGAGAGTCCCGATCTGGATGCGGACGCGGCGCTCTATTTCGACACCGTCGGCAAACTCGGTTATACGAAGGAGCCGCTCTTCTGGAGTGAGATGATGCACTGGGGCCCCTACACCATCCCGGCATGGGGCGTGGCCTCCGCCGACTGGATGGGATCGCCCAGAACATGGATCGGCGGCGCTATCAGTTATGACATGGGATGGGTGGAGAAGATTTCCGCCGCATGGCGCGCCCGCTCCTGGCTCGTTGCGCTCAAGTATTCCGACCGGGTCCGGAGCGCCTGCGCGGCATCGGACAAGAACAACTTCGCCATGGATCTGAATCTGACTCCGTTTGCGTCGCAGGTGATGCCGAACACGCTCGGGAATCTGCTCGGGGATTCGAAATTCAAAAAGGATGTCCGGTTTGCGGCATACATCCGGACATATATTTTTGAAGATGCGCGGAAACGACCGGTTGCCGCCGTCTGGTGTCATCTTCCGGCTCTCGACGAGGGACGGCAGGACGCCCCCGTCGCCGAGGCCGATTTCGGAAACTCGCTCGAATCGGTCATCGACCTGATGAACAACGAGCGAGCCTTCAAACCCGGAAAAGTCTCCTTTGCGGTCACCTCCTTCCCGCTGTTCTTCCGCGGGAAGCCCGGGACGCTTCCGGCAATGGTCAAGGCGTTCGAAAATGCGGTGATCCTTTCCGGAGAGGGGGTCTCGCCGCTGCTTGTTTCCGCCAACCCCTCTGCCCCGGACAAGGCGGAGCTGAAGCTCAAGAATCTGCTCTCGACTCCTTTCGACGGAACAATCGGCACAACGGAGGTCAAAATCGCCGGAGCCGCCGAAGGGAAAGTCCTTCTTCCGCTGCCGGAAGTGCTGGCCTATGACCGGATCACGGAAGAGAAGCTCCCGGTCCGCATTCAGGGAAAGAGCGGAGGGAACATCTCGATGGATCTCAGCTTCCGCGGCTCTCTCTGCAAACGCGTTCCGGACTCCGCGACGCTGGAGTCGATGGACTGGAAAACCGTTCCCGCGGTCCGTCTGACCGTATCCAAAGGGAAACCGGCGCTCACTTCGGGAGTCTATCGCACCGCATGGAACCGGAAAGGATTCTTCCTCCGGGTGGAGATCAAAGATGCAAAATTCTCTCATCTGGAATTTTCCAAAACCGAGAGCCGCTGGGCGAACGATTCTCTGCAGGTCTATTTCGACACCTTCGCCGACGCGCGTTCCCGGCAGGCCGTCGGATACGACGAGAACGATTACGACTACCTGATCCTTCCCAATGCGGCCGGAAACAGCTGCTCCGTCTACCGCAACCGGATGGTCGACTGGCAGCTCGGACTCGGGACCTCGCAGGAAAAAGCGGGAACCTTCGCCAAGGACATCCCGACCAAGTTCACAAAGATCCCCGGCGGATATGTTTACGAAATCTTCTTCCCCGCGAAACACATCCTGCCGATTCAGCTGAAGGAGGGGTACCCCTTCGGATTCGGCGTCCATGTTCCGAACGCGGACGATCCCGCCGTCCGGACAGCCAGACGCGCCGTTTCCTCCCTGACCAACTCCGGCGATGGGACCGACTGCTACAACAAGCCCCATCTCTGGCCTGTCCTTCTGCTCTGGAAATGACAAGATGCCGCACACACGCAAACTCAGAATAAAAGGAGAAGCAAAATGAAAATGAAACAAACATTCCTGACCGTCGCCGCCCTCTGTTCCGCCGGACTCCTCTCCGCCGCCGATTTCCGTATCGACATCAGCGGGGAACGTTCCAAAGTTGAAATGGAAATCAAGGAAGTCGGCGAATCCATCCGGGGAGAAGGCGCCGGATGGCTCGGCGAAAGAAAAAATCAGCGGCTCATTTTCTCCGGTCCCGCCTCCGCGAAGTGGGAGACAAAAACCTTCTCTTTTCTGCCGAAGACCAATGGCAGCATCAGTCTCTGCCTGATGGGAACCATCAACAAGCCGGGAGCCCCTCTCCTCGCGTATGACGATGTCCGGATCAACGGTCAGCCCGTCAAAAACGGAAGTTTCGAAGAGGGGGAGGGAGACAAAATCGCCGTCTGGGGCGGATGGGGCAAAGCAAAACGGATGAACGACGGCGGCGCGGCCGGCCAACACTATGTCCTGGCCAACCATGTCAACGCCCTCGCGCAGACAATCCCGGTCAAAGCCGGCGAAAAAGTCACCATCTCTTTTCAGGTGAAAAACGAAAAGTGATGTTTTTTGAATCAAACAGGAGCCGCAGGCCCGGTGCAGGTCCGTGACCTGCTTCGGCCCGGCGGAACAAGCTGGTCGCCGCAGGACGAAATCCTCTTTTGCTGCAGAAGAGATTTTCCCCCTGACCGACCGGCTGACCCGTGAAAATGCGGACCCGTCACTCAGCCGGAAAACATCAGAAACAGGATCTTCCCCGCCCGAACGAGCAATAAAAGCTCTTTCAATCCCCGACGGATTCCCTGTTTTCTCCTGGCAAAGTCTTGCCTTTGACTGGCTGCTCAATGCGTTTCGAGATATCCTGAACACGGGATGCAGATTTTCTGCAAGCCCGGATGCAACGGAATTTCTCCCGTCAAATCGCCGAAGCAGTCAAACACTGCGGCTCTCTGTTTTTCACCGTCCACCTCCAGGACGACTTCTTCGGAAGCGGACGCATTCACGATCAGAAATCTCTTCTTTCCGCAGGTCCACCTGACAGTCTGATTTTCTGCATAAACCACAGCCGCTGCCGAGGATTCGTTTTCCACGGTCACCATCGGATAGTTCAACTCCGGATGCAGCGGAGTCAGACTTTCTGCAAGGAACAGATCCCGGTTTTTCCTCCAGAAAGCGATCCACGAGCGGAGCATCCGCCGATGCTCCGGAGAGAGTTCCGCCAGGCGAACCGAAATCTGCGGCACCGAAAACACAATGTTCCAAAGCTGACGCGCCGCGGACGGTGCCGATTCTTCCGGACACCAGCCGAGCATGTCGGAGTGGACCGCAGTGTTTCCTGCAAGCAGCCGGAGATTGATGATCCGTCTGCGGTTTGCGATCCGATCCCCGGGACAGTCGCTGGCACGGAACATGTTGGCAAAATGCCGCATGGCAGGGGCATTATAGTCCTGCCGGAACTCAATGAGGATCTCTGGGCGGATGGCGCGCAGTTCCCGGCAGAGTTCCTCCAGAAGCCGATAAACCGCACGGTCCACGGATTTGCAGTCTCGTCCGGCGAACTTCTCGGCAATGGCCGGATCAACGCAGTCGGACGGCACAGGGAAGCGGTCCAGAAAATCGATCTTCAGACCGTCGAGTCCGAATGTTTCCACGAGTTGTCGACACCGTTCAATCAGCCGGGAACGGACCTCCGGGAAGCGCGGATCCACCACCCAGGTGTTCAACCCTTTTGAAAAGTAAAGGAGCTTTCCTTTCATTGAGGGAAAGAGCGGAGAATCCTCTCCAAGAAACGGCAAGGCGACCCACATCAGATAACGCATTCCCATTGCCTGTACGCGGCGGACATGTTCTTTCAAATCGGAAAAACGATCGGCAGGGATCCACTCTCCCACGCTTGCATAACTTCCTGCTCCACCAATTTTCTGCCATCCATCATCCACGATCATCGTCCGGAGTCCATCATCGAATCCGAGTTTTGCCTCCTGCTCCACCGCTTCCGGCGTAATTTCATGATGATAGCTGTACCATGTGGAGTACAACGGTTCCAGAGCGGTTTCCGGAACCGGCATAGGAGCATACTCCGGCATTGCGGCCCACCATGCGGCGACATCGCGAAGCGTTTCTGAAAAGGGAATCTTCCGCAGATCCAGTCGGATCTGAACACGAAACGGACGGAGAAAAGCCGGGAAAACAATCCTGCACTCCGCCTGAAAGGAGTATTCGCTGATTCCGGACTGATATTCGACCGGGAGAACCGATTCGGAAACGGCCGCAGTCATACGGTTTCCGCTGTCTGCCCCGACCAGAGAAAACACAGGGACACGACAGCAGAGCTGCGAAGTCGTTTTCGAGAACCAGTTCGGCGGCAGGAACTGCGGATATCCGATCCCGATTTTTCCGGCATCGGCGACCCAGCGGAACTGGATATCCTCTTGCGGGATCCTCCACTCGGCCGAGAATCCGGAACATGGTTCCTCTCCTTGGATCTCCATAATGCCGATGTTGTTCTTCCATTCCGTTTTCACTCGTGCGGAAGGAGGAAGGCCCTTCAGCTCCACCATCTGTTTTTCGGAAACTTTATAAATCATTTGTGCCTGTAGCAGTTATGATATCATCTGACGATCTGTCATATTCCCTTTTGGTTTTGAATGCGGTTACTATACCGCAACATTTTCTTTTTTGCAAGAGTCTGAGGAATCCAGGGATATCGGATTGTGGGTTTCTCCGGCAACAAGACTTCCCGCTCTGTGGAGTTCGTCATGGCGAGGGCTGTGACTGACAGGTGCTTACTCCGGCAACAGGAATATGAAAATATAGGAGCCGCAGGCTCGGAGCAGGTCCGTGACCTGCTTCGGTCCAGCTGA
>DDJH01000210.1:14167-29784 GCA_002338895.1 Lentisphaeria bacterium UBA1829
CCTTGACCCGAGAAAAATGCTGGCGCATTTTTCCGTATTTTCATGAGATGATGGCAGCAGGCTTCTGGCAGATTATTTGCTGCTTTTCTGCTCGAAGATCCTCTTTTTGCAACGATCAGGGGATTTTTTCCAGAAACGGTGCTGCAGGAAGCCCTTCCCCGTTGTAAAGATTACAGCCGTGAGGACAGTTTGCCCATGCATAGGCAGCAAAAACCGGATCCGGAACCTGCGGTGATGAGAGAATGACGGAATCCCGGCCTGCAATTTCCGCATTGGCAAACACGTATTTCCGATCTTTTCCGGCAAGGACGAACCAGCGGAGCTTCCCGTTCTTTGCCACCAGTCCGGAACCGGAATTCTTAAAACGCACCCGGACTTTTCCTTTCATTTTTTCAAGAGACCGGATGCATGGGCCATCTGCGACGAGTGCTGTTTCTCCATAGGCAACCTTCCGGGCCTGAAGAGCGAGACGTTTTGCAACATCCTGCTTGTTGCGCGGATGAATGTCGTGTCCTTCCCCGATGTCGATTGTAACCGCCATTCCGGTATGCGGAAGCGACAGGGCGGATGATTGCATCTGGCGCATTGCCGGCCAGAGTCCGCGCGGGGTTGGATTTTCGGAAGCAAACACCTGGTCGTTCATGACTTGCGGATCACGATGTCCGCCCCAATTCGGAAGCTGGACAAACAGGAACGGCATTTCCGGATTGTTCCATGCTGCACGCCAGCTTGTAATCAGCATCCGGAAGAGGGCATCGTATCCCCACGTGTTGGTCAGATTGCCTTCGCCCTGATACCAGATCACTCCTTTGAGAGGCATTGAGGTAAGCGGCGCAATCATGGTGTTGTAAAGTCCTCCCGTGTTGTGGGGGCCTCCCAGGAGAATGCTCAGATCGGGTTTGTGTCTGAGCGCGTTTGCCGGGAATGCAAATTCCTCCTTTGCCTTCCATGCGCCATTCCAGATGTTGAATGCCTTTCGCGGATTGTCTGCCGGAAACATGCAGAGTTTCCCCCGCTGTGCGACCAGTCCGCCACGTCCACCATAGTTCATGACCCGGATTGCAATGACGTTGTCTTTTTCACGGATCAGATCGGCCGGAATTCGATATTGCCGCTGTTTTGCCCAGTGAAGGGGCGTCTCCACGGTTGTCTCTCCGACCTTCACTCCGTTGAACCATACGGTATCCAGCGAATCAACATTGCCCAGAGAGAGGACCATCTCTTTTCCAAGGAAATCTTTGTTGATGTCCAGTTTCCGGCGATACCAGAGCACACCGTCAAAATTCTTGAACGCGGAATTTTTCCAGTTTCCCGGCACTTTGATCGGACGCCAGTCCGCGGTATCCAGATCCATTCTGCTCCATCCGGCCGCGGCGGCAGTCTTTTCTCTGTTCTGTTCCAGAATAGGTCTGATCCATGTGCGATACTTCGCCACCCGTTCCGCATAGATCTTCTCCTGTTCCGTAAAGGAGCGGAAGCGTTTTTTCTCCGCATCCGACATTGTGTCCGCCAGATGCGGATCCATCCAGGTCTCAATCCGCGTTCCGCTGGCGCATGCCTGCACAAGCCCGATCGGAATGTTCAGATGCTTCCTCAGCTCTCTTCCGAAGAGATAGCCGACGGCGGAGAAGCGCAGAACCGATTTCGGGGAACACTCCTGCCAGACCAGACGATCCGCGAGCTGTGTGAACACCGTATCCGAAGAACGTTCCGTCGGCACCTTTGCCAGACGGATTTCCGGATATTTCGCCTGGGCCACCTCATTTTTGGAATTGGCCACCTTGTACATTCCGTATTCCATGTTGCTTTGTCCGGCACAGAGCCAGACATCGCCGCAAAGGATGTTCCGGTAGATGACTTTTTTCTCTTTTCCCGAGATGAGCAGTTCATAGGGTCCACCCGCTTTCTGCGCCGGAAGAACGGCCTTCCAGTTTCCGGCCGGATCCACCAGAGCGCGGTACTCCGAGCCGGCGAACGCAACTTGGACGATTTTTCCAGGTTCTCCCTGTGTCCCTGCAATGAAAATGGGGGTGTCGCGCTGAAGGACCATGTTGTCATTCAGATAGGAATCCGGTTCGAAGGTCGTGCTGAGCGGGAGAGTCCTACCCTGTTTTGCAGGACGGATCAGATACGCCATGACGCCGGCGGCTGTATCCGCCGTGAATTCGAGCACACCTTTGTTTGTCACGGAGGGGAGGATCTGTTTTTCCGTTCCGTCGAAATGGAGAGCAACCACTTCGCGTTCCGGTCCGTTCAAGTGCAGCTGAACCGTGCATTTGCCGCGTTTCAGCAGCAGATCATTGGGATTTCCCCAGCTCAAGACCTCGGTCATGGTTTCATTTGCGAAACGCATCTTGTTGTTCAGGGCGTTTGTCAGGTGAAAAAGAAGGATTTTTCCGCTGTCGGCAAGATTCTTTCCGTCCATGGCAGAGGCGGAGACCACCATGAAGGTATCGGCGCCGGAGATGCGCATGACACGGCCGGAGGAATCGCCGGATTTGAGCATCAGGCATTCCGTGCGGGGGGTGACGGTCCGCATTGCGGAATGACACGCATCGAGCGTAATTTCTCCATTTTCACTGGTGACCGGCCGGGTGTCGGTATTGATTGCAAGCTGTTTGCGGATGGGATCCGGGATTCCGGAACGCCAGTTCCCCTGCGGGAGCGTCAGGATGCCGGGAAGTTTTTTCTCCGCGGGGAGAGCTCCCACGCGACAGTAAAAACCGAGCTTTTCAAACGCGGAGGGGAATTTCGAGGTGTTTTTATCGTATTTTGCGATTCCTTCGAAATCACGTTCTCCAAAGGGATAAGCGAGCGCAGTGGTCGCCGAGGAAACATCTCCGCGCCGAAACATCAGGACAATAATTTTTTCAGCGAATCGCGCAATGGGATCCTGTATGGTATCGAAGCGGATGATGGCCTCTTTTTTCAGGACGGCATTCCGGCTGTGACCCCAGGCAAAGCGGTAGAGCGCGTCCCAATCCTGCAATGCCGCATAGGAGCCGAGCAGGGGGGCGGATTCCGCGCGCCAGCGATTCGGAAAGGTGTAGTTGATTTCCGTCACGGTGAACGGCTTCCCGAAGATGCGGTCGGGGAACAGAAGGCGTGGGACAAGGGCGCTTGACTCTGTCGAGGAGCCCTGATGGAAAAGACGCCAGTTGCGCGGATGGTCTCCGTAATGATGGCTGTCAACGAAGTCCAGTTCGTTGCGGATTGGTGCCTGGATGACATTGTCGCCGAAGTTTGCATCCGTCACGAGTCCCCGATAGCCGATCTCCTCTCTGAGGANNAATCGGGTGAAATCACGGATCATGTCGATATGCAGTCCGCAGAGGAACTTCAGGAACAGAGTGCCGCGCGACGTTGCATTTTCTTTTGTATGACAGTTGTTCTTCTTCAGATACTCCTCATATGCCGCATTGTAAAGCGCCTCAATTTTTGGATTTCCCGCGTAAATCCGATAGATTGTGTTCTCATTGATGAGGGAAAGCCCGAAAAGTGCGGGGTCTTCAGCCCATGTGAGTCCGGTATAGGGATTTTTATGGGTCAGGAGGTTCCGCGCATACTCCTTCCAGTTGTCGCGCGCGGGCTGGTAGACGGGGGCGAGGGGACGCAGCTCGCGTCCCTTGAATTCCGGAAAACCGGGCATTTCACCGGGCCGGAGATTGCGGCTTACGAAAAGATCGATCGTCACGTAGATGCCACGCTGCTTCATACAGTAAAAAAGATAGTCCAGTTTGTCGAACTGCGAGGCGGACTGCACGGTCGATTTCGCCGCCTTCAAATCGCTGATGGTATGATCGAAATGGTGGAAACGGACAGAGTTGTATCCCATCGCGGCAAGTTCCGAAGCAAGTTTCTCCGCTTCCGCTTTTTCCAGGAACTGCGCGTCAAAACAGAGATTGGTTCCGATGAAGCGGAAACGTTTTCCTCCGGCGGTAAAATGTCCGTTCTGATCCACCGTGATCCGACCGTATTTTCCTGCGGGGGCGTCATTGCCATTGAGAAAGGAAAAATCCAGCACGGATCCGGGCTTTGTATCCGGCATGCCGCTTTTGAGGGCGACATAGTCTTTGCCGGGGCGAATGACGGTAAGACTGTCGAGCCATGCCGTTTCCACGGCGGTCTCTCCGAGAGAAACTGCGCAGACGATCCACTCTCCGTTGTCTGCCGAGACGAAGGTGATCGTTTCGGGATCGTCCCGCTTCAGTTCAAAATGCGAAAGATAGACTCCCTGGTCCTTTGACGGGTTGTCCCAGACAACGGCGGCATTTGCATACCGCCGGAATCCCGAAGCATTTCCCACATCTTTTCCGTTGACGACAGGGATCTTCTGGGTGGAACCGTCGCGGAATGTGACATGCAGAATTCCAGCAGTTCCTTTCCGGACCGGATTTCCCAGCGTATGCAGCAGATAGAGCTGTTTCCCTTTTGCCGCCGCGGCTTTCACGGAGATGCTTTTCCCCTCCTTCACGGCAAGAAAGGCTTTGCCCGCAGCCGGATTCCTGAGTTTGAACGTCAATCCTCCGCAACGGAATATTCCATTCCGGTCACCGCGCATTCTTTCCAGGGAAACATCGCCTTTCCCCGCCCGGTTGCAGGCGGAGGCAAGATCCACAGGAGTGGTTCCGAAAGGAACATAGGAGATTTTCAGTTTCAGTTCCGCCTGTTCGGCATTGTTGTTCACGACCAGTTTCGGGAAGATGCGCAACCGGTATTTGTTGTAGGACTCTCCCAACGTTGCCTGAAACACACCCTCCAGAATCAGGCGATGTCCCCGTGCGGTAAACTCCATTCTTGTAACCTTGTCCCAACGACGCGCCTTAAAGTCCCGGGGATTTTTCGGCAGCGGGATTGTTTCACCGTTGACGACACACTCCTTTCCTCCGAATTCGTTCGGCGGCAGCATCCCGTCGAGAGCCAGCGAATGAACTCCGGTCCGTTCCCCGGAGAACAGATTCATCTGAAGTTCAACCGTATTGGCATTGATTTCGTTAACCACCTCTGTCAGGAAAAACTCCTTTCCATAGCGCAGTTTCCAGCGGCCCTTGAGTTCCTGATGTTTTTCGGAAACGATCGGGTATCCCATTTCCGGCACGATACTGTTCTCCTTCTGGAAACTCGGATTCCATCCTTTCTGATAAACCATGAGAGCAAACGGACCGGCATTCCCGATCCGGATGCAGCCGGAAGAATCGACGCGGAAGCCTGGCGGAAATGCCGGGAGGGAGAGGATCGTACAAAGCAGCAGAAACGCAGTCAGTATTTTTTTCATGGTGAACCTTTCTATGATTCCGTTTATTTTCAATTTTTCATATGCATCTGGGGTCGTTCTGAGGAAACGGCGTTGTTTCCTTTTTCATCTTCTTGTTCTGTCATGATCCCGGAACCAGTTCCGCATATACCAGGCGGTCCAGACGCCGAGCTTCGGGGTAAAGAGAGTTCGAGCGGCACCGTCCTGATAGAGAACGTTGGTTTTATTTTTATGGCTTGGTGTGACATAGATTCCAAGGCTGACAAATTCATCTGCCGCCATAATCCTGACCGGATACTGCAGACGGTAGGACCGCTCCTTGTTTTCGATATCGCCGGAACTCAGGAACGGGTCCGTCAGATCCTCCAGTTTAAACATGTTGTACCGATAGGATGTTCTCAGCCGGGGAACGCAGTATTTCTCCGCGAAGTTCATATCATAGAATGGATCCGAACCGGCATTGATTCCGGGCGCGCGTGCCGGACACTGAAAGACTTTCGCGCTTTTCAGATATTTCGACTGATAGAGCGCCAGATTCATCGAAAAAAAGTTGTTGGCCTGCCGGAAAAAATCACTTTCCAGCATAACCCGTTCCACATTGCCTTTTTCCTTTCGGTCCGGCATGGAGGGGAAATACCCTGTATTGTCCTCTGCATAAGAAATCAGAGCCATTCCCTGCTGTTTCAGATTGGAGACACAGTTGATGCTCAGCACTTTCTGTCTTGCACTGCTTAATGCTGGAAGCAGAAGCGAGGTAAGAATTGCAATAATTGCAATAACAATTAAGAGTTCAATCAATGTAAACGGAATTTTCTTCTGACAATCTGCCTTTCTCCCATTGTTCCATTTCATATCAGGCCTCCTTGTTTTTCTTGTTTTATACGAAATTGCATAAGAGTATTCCCTTCGACCAGGCGTGGTGCGACCATGAGGCTGTTGCTGACCCCGCCGTTCGTGTCCATAAGCAGTTTTCCGACAGCTTTTCCCAATTCAGAATGACGCGCAGCAAGACGCGTAACGCACAAATTGCCCAGATGCAGCGGGGTATTGCAGNNATGACCGACAGCTCCTCCGGAACAGAAATGCCATACGCGGATGCATTTCGGAGAAAACCGAGAGTTGCCCAGTCTCCATAAATGATAATGGCGCTATATGCCACACCGCAATGTTTCAGACGCTGCCAGATTTCATCGCCGCAGGAGATGTCGAACCCGCGGTATTCCATCATCAGCCTGGCATCCGGGATGATGCCGCATTCACTCAAGGCCTGAATATAGCCCTCCCGACGTTCTTCGAAAGAAGGCAGATGGCTTGTGCGGCGGTCCGCCAATGCGATTTTTGTGTGTCCGAGCGCGATCAGACTTCTGACCGTTTCATACATACTGAGTCGATAGTCATTGTGGGCAAACGGAATCCGGCTGTCCTCCGGGCGTCCGACCGTCAGCACCCGGACACCTTTGTCCAGCAGAGGCTCTGTAAGAGCGACAGGAAAATCAAATCCGGCAAGGACAGCATTATCTCCAGGCTGCAGCTCTCCATCGAGAGTTGAAAGTATCCGGCCGACATCCTCCACATTATCGATGCATTTGAGGCGGATCCGCCAGTCAAAGGGATCCAGTGCAGCATGGAGTCCTGCCAGAATTGCGCCGACAAACGGATCATCCTCATGTGTATGCATCGGATCGCCGATGAAAAGCTGAACCTCCCGCCGGGCGGATTCCTGTCTGTTTCGTGTTTCGAATCCGATCACAAAAGATCCTTTCCCGCGGATTCGTTCCAGCAGACCATCGCTGACCAGCGAAGAATAGGCTTCTCTGACTGTATTTTTACAGATCCCGAGTCGCTGAATCAGCGTATTTTCCGAAAGGAAACGTGAGCCTTTCGGGTATTTCCCGCTTTGAAGTTCCTGGATCAGATAATTCCGCACCTGATCCTTCTTCGACAAATCTGAGCGTCTCATCATAATGCAAACATACCACACAAGTTATGTTAAGTTACCCTACAACTTGTAGTATACACGTCTTCCGAGTCTTTTCAATCGGCCGGGAAAAATTTTTTTCAAATTTTTTAAATCCGTGTGTTTCATGACCTTATAAATGAACGGATAATGGATGTCTCCTCTCTCTTGCCTTGGACAACGATTTCTTGAAAGAGCGGGATTCGAGATCCTGGATGATAGATATTGCAGAGTTTCGCTGAATTATAATTCGTGCGAATCCGATATACGGCGGAGGGAAGAACGTTCCGGAGGCGTTTTCGGGACTTTCCGCCTGCGGAAGGACTGCATGTCTGACAAATTGTCGTATTTTCTTCAGGGGCTGGAATGCTGCAACACTGCAGCATTTTCTTTTGTGCAAGTGACAAGGAGTCCAGGGAAGTCTGCATCGATATTTTCCATCGCAATACTTCCTGCTGTACAGACCCTTTCCGTCCATGTGCGCAGAATGGCGGGCAGATCCCTCCATCTGCACACATGGATTCTGAACGGTCTGCTGAAACGGGTCTGCTTCCGTTTACCGGAGTTCTTGTTTCCGGACAGGAATCAGGCGTACAGGCCCCGGAAGACCGGATTTCTGCAGAGGATCGTTCTTTTTCCAATGTCGATAGGTTGCAAAAGCACGCCTTCCCGTCGGACTCTGTTTCCCGCTCAGAAACCAGTCCGGGAATTTCAGGAGCATGAATTCCACACGAGTTCGATATTCCGCGTCCGGGGGCAGTTGTTCATCGCCGATCAGGCGGTTGATCCAGCGGTTGGTCACATCGACCGTAAGCTGATTTTCCCCTGCAACGAGGAAATCCGTCACATCGCAGCGGAACGGAGGCTTCCAGAGAATTCCGAGATCCCTGCCGTTGNNCGTTGAGCCGGACCGACGCTCCATCGCAAACCTCCCCGAGATCCAGAATCCACCGCCCTTCTGAGCGGAACTTCAACTCTTCTGCACTCAGAGGAAACGACTTTTTATATTCTGCCGTTCCGGAGAAATACCGGATCTCCGTTTCCGGACTTTCGGAAAGCGAGTGCAAACGGGGAATCGTCCGAATGCCGGCAATACCGCTGTTCTCCGGGAATTTCACGGTCCATTCTCCGGAGAGATCGCGGATCCCCGGCAGAGAGCGAATCTCCGCCCGAACCGGATTCCCTTCGGAATTCCGTCCGAGGAAAATTCCGGGAGAGCCCGCATGGAGAACAATGGCTCCATTTTCCTCTTTCAATTTTGAGGAAAGAATTTCCTTTTGCTTCTGCGGCTTCCAGGGTCCGTCAACCAGGTGCGTCCTTGCGGAAGCCGTCCGGAAAACCAGAAAAACGGATTCGTTCCATTCAAGGCGGAGCGGGATTTCCGTTGTTTTCCCGTTCCAGCGGTAGATTGGACAGGCGCTTATGGAGCCGCTTTCCGCATCAAACAGCTCCGGAACCCGGGCTCCGGAACGGAGAGAAAGCATGAAATTCAAACGGGTTTTCCGCCTGGATGCATTGGTGATGAAATAAATATCCGTTCCATCTTCACACCGCCGATGAAGGAAGGAGATCTGATTGGCAGGCGCGCCGCTCAGCCGGAGATCCGGCGGAAGATTGATCCGCTTCAGAACCTCTTTCGGAGAAAGACCGGAAAAGACTCGTCCTTTTCCAATTTTTCGTTCCATGGGTTTCCGGCCATCCGTTCCCCAGAGTTTGTCCGCCAGAGCTCGAACAGCGGTATCCGAGTGAGGGTAGCCGGACAGACCGGGAGCCCGTTCCGGCTTAGGGCCGAGCAGAATCGTTCCCCCTTCTTCCGCAAGATGGAGAAGTTTCCGAAGGATTTCCTCGTCGACAAAATTGGAGAATGGAACGATCAGAAGGGACGATTCCGCTCCATGGGAAAGCTGGAATTTTCCGTTTTTCACCGACANNCCGACAGTCGTTCCAGAAAAGCTGTCCGATCCAGACACGCCCCCTGATAGCCGAACGGCAATTCGGGTTTCAGACTGACTCCGCACGGCGGCCGGTCATCGCCGAGATACAGCACATCGGAAACCAGATTCCCCTGCTGAAGCAGATATTGACAGCGTGTCACATACGCGATCCACCCGGGAAACAGCTTCCACATGGTATTGTTCCGGTTGAAATGGAATCCATACTTCATCAGGGTCAGTCCGGGGCAGAAGCGGAGAAACGGCTGATGCACATAGCTGTGGAACACAAAACGGTTGACTCCGAGCGAAAACGCATAGTCTCCCTGCTGTTTGAGAGACGCAGGAGTCGTCGACCAGCGTCCGGATTTTTCATTGGCCGTGAAACACTCCATCTGAACGTATTTTTTCCCGGAGATCCGGGCCGCGTTGGACGCAAGAAGAGCATTGCCCGCCTGAATTCCGCCTTTCCAGAATTCCCCCATCGGGATGTCCGAATATGAGGTCTGAAGAACCTCATCAAACGGCGCGCCATAGGATTCCGTGACGAAATCCAGATGATGACGATGAGCCGGCTCTCCGAAATGTTTCCCGAATGCTTCCGCATAAAGATCGGAAACCGTCCTGCGGTAGTCCTCCAGAAATCGTTCCGAGCGCTCCGGGGAGCCGACATACCGGCCGGACAGAACCGGAAGATAGGGAAGCATATCATAGCCGCGCAGACGGCGGAAATCGGCAGGAAATGTGGTGGTCCAGTTCTGGGTCCCGGCCTCATAGCTGTCCACCTGAATCATTGCCAGAGTGCGATCGCGTCCGCAGAGCGCGCCGGCCTGCCGGATGACTTCCGCCGGCATTCCGTTCCAGAAGTTTTCCACGGCGCGGGGGGAAAGTTTATCACATTCCAGTCCCCGTCCGGAGGCACTTGTCGGATGGTTGTACCGGTTCAGAAAGGCGGTTGAGAAACGGAGAATCGTCCACCGTCCTTCCGGCGCCATCCAGTGCAGAGTCCCCTTCTGATCGAGTTTTCCGGTCAGGTCGAGAATCTGTTTCTGATCCAGGATCTGCTCGCTGGAAACGGGGAAGGTTCCCGGGATCTTGCAGGAGGGAGATTTGGTCCGGAACACTTTTGCATCCAGATTTGGAATGCGCTGTTCCGGGAAAAATCGGGCGGATGCCAGAAGGACCGGAAGATAGTCGTGATAAATTTTCCTCACTTCCAGACGGTAGAAACGGGCTTTTCTCCCTTGAAATGAAAAGGAGCGGATATTTGCGGACTGCCGCTGATAGTCTGCCAGAGGAGTGAAGACAAGGCCATCCTCGGAGCAGGAGATCCTGTAATCCGCCGCTCCGCTGTGACGGCCGTATCTCAGCTCCAGACGGTTTGCCGTAACCGCTCTCGGATATTCAAACGTCAGAACAACGCTTTCCTTCTGCTGGAGGGGATCCAGCATGATGAAATCCGAGGTCTGCCTGTTTTGGAGCACCTCCAGGGATCGACCGGTCTTCCGGCTGAAATCCCAGGGAAGCGGTTTCGGATTCAGAGAGAAATCAATGTTGGAAGAGAGTTTCGGCTCCGGCAGTTTTTCCTCCGGCCTTTCCGGTTTCAGGGTCGGAAAGGCAAGGACGGCGGTGTCGGAGAGGAAATTCCGGATTTTCGGTCGCGGGAGAATCAGCTTCTTTCCCCCGGAAATCTGGGTTTCTGTAATAAGCAGTTCTTTCATTCCGTCTTCCGGACGGACCCAGGGACCTCCGCTGGTTGACCATCCGGGGCAGTTGTGAAATCCGACTTTCAATCCCAGCTCCGCTGCTGTTTCAATCGTATACCGGATCAGCTCATACCACTCCTTTGAGAGAGTCCGGATTTTTCCCCGCGGCATTCGCAAACTGACGTCGAGTACGATGAATCCGCCGATTCCCGCCTTTTTCATCGCCTGAAGATCGGCGCGGATCCCCTCTCTGGAAACATTTCCATCCACCCAGTGATACCAGGTCCATGGCTTTGCATCTTCCGGCGGATTGCGAAATCCCTTTTCCAGAGCCGTTTCTCCTCCGCACAGAAGGGGGAGAGACGTGAAAAGGACAAGGATCAGTAGTGCGTGCAGAACGTTTGTTCTCTTCATCATTCTGTTTTGTTTTCTGCTGTTCATTTTCTGATGACTCCCTTTAAATTCCAGTAGCAACCCAGGTTCCAATCGGTGTATTGACGATCAGACGATTTTTCTGAACAGAATCCCATTGAAGCCGGATCCTGCTTTTTATCATTGGAAGCTCCTGTCCGATTTGAGTCCATGTCTTTCCCCCGTCCGTCGAACGGAAGATGCCGGCTTCCCGATCGGAATGCTTCAAACCCCGGGGAATTGCGATATATACACGGTCCGGCTGATCCGGCGCGACTGCGACGGAACTGATAAACCCTTTTCTGAGTGCACGCCATGTCTTTCCGCCATCATCCGAACGGTAAAGAGTCGAATCGCTCCAGAATCCGTTCTTCCCGGGAGCATAGGCGTTCACGTAAATCACATTCGGATTGCCCTTGACCGGAGCAATACAGTCTTCGCGGACGGCGCCAAGCAGTTCCGGAGCGATCCGGGTCCAGTTCTTTCCGCCATCGTCTGAACGGTAAAGTCCGTCGCATCCTGAACGGTTCAGGCCGGCCCAGAGCAGATTCCGGCGGTTTGGATCGAACAGGATCTCCTCCGCGCGAAGGGGAGACGGCAGTCCGTTCTGCAGAGTCTGCCATGTTTTTCCGCCATCCTCTGTCCGGCAGAGTTTTCCGACGCGATAGGAGGATTTCCGGTCAAACGAACTGCTGTATCCGCCGTCTGCGGTTGCGCTGACCAGCAGGGTTTTCCCGGTTTTGTCAAACGGGTCAAGACGGACCTTCCAAATTCGGATTGTACTGCGGCAGCTGCCTCCTTTTTTCCGGAAGTCGTCGAGTTCCTTCCAGACCGGCCGGACATGAACCCGTTTCCAGGAGAGACCATGATCCTCGCTGCGGAACAGATCGCTCGCTCCATAATACATGACTCCCGGATGATGAGGATCGTAGACGACCGCATTGCTGTTGCAGCTGTCCACGCGCAGCATGGAGGAACGGTCATAGCTCCACTGCGTTGATTTCCCGTTGTCGCGACTGATCCGCAGACCGATGTCATGAAAGGCGCATGCAACCTCGTTCGGACGGAACGGATTGAATGCTGTCTGCTGAGGCACCGTCAACGCCAGTCCGCCGGGAAGCAGCGCATGGGTGTGATCGGAAGGCGCAACCTTTTCCCTGTTCCACTGCTGCCGGGGAAGAGGATCACCCAGACGGCAGCCGCCGCACTCCCAGCTCTTCCCCCCGTCCCGGGAGCCGTAAACGGATGCGTTGTTCGACAGCCAGATCCGTTTCGGATCGACCGGAGAAACCGCCAGTCCGTTCATTCCGGGCACCCAGGCGGACATCCGGATCTGAATGTTTTTCTCCTGTTTTCCGATATGGAAGTAGGAAACATGCCCCGGCTTCGGAGGCTGATATGCGGCCAGTTTCGCCGGGACGGGATCTTTGATCCAGAGAGTCTTCGGAGCATAAATCCTCTTCCACTTCCTTCCGCCGGGTTCGGACTGATAGATTTGAAACCCTCCATGAAGACGGGCGTAATAGATTCGGCCGTCGCGGTCGGTCTCCAGAATCCACGCGGTCGGCTTCCCGGCGGGGGAGTTCTTCTGAACGATTTCAAGAATTTCCCCATCCAGTTTTGTCCAGTGGATCCCTTCCGCTCCGGAAGAACGGATTCCGCCTTTCACGCCTCCGGAGGGTGTTCGAAGCGTATCCTGATTCAGATAGATCCTGCCTTTTGAGAAGTGAATGCTCCGAACCGGGAGATCCGGGATTTCCGGATGCCGAGTCCAGTGTTCTCCGCCGTCGCGGGAGAGAAGAAGTCCATGCGAGGACCCCGCGAAAACGAGTCCGCGGACCGAGGGGGAAACCGCAATGGAAAGAAGCGCGGTCTTCTTTTTCGGATCCGGGAAGATTTTCCGCCAGGATTTTCCACCGTCCGTTGTTTTCAGGATATGCCCGTTTGGACAGAAGCGGTCGTGGGTCACCGCATAAACGCGCATGCCGTCCAGAGGATCCACTGCAATTTTGTGGTAATGAATTCCGGCGAATTCGGGGGAACGATTCATCATGTTCCACTTTTTCCCTCCGTCGGTGCTTTTGTAAATTTCGCCGCTGGCCGACCAGACGGTCTCGGGATTCGAGGGATCGACCGCAATGCTGAATCCTCCGCCGAGACCGGGATTTTCATTGTTTTTTCCTGTTCCGAGAAGGGTCCAGTTTTTCCCGCCGTCATCGGAACGGAACAGAGCGCCCATATCAACTCCTGCGAACAGGATGTCCGGATTGGTCGGATGAGGAGCGATCGCCTGCATGGCTCCGCCGATTCCGGGCAGAAGAAGAAGGTTCCATTGCTCTTTGGAAAAGAGGTTGTTCGCCAGGGAAAACAGGATGACCACGCTGAGAGAGAAAAACAGTCGAAAGGGAAAAAAATGGGATTTCATCAAGGATTCCTCCAAAGATACGGTTAATGATTTTTTGACGGCTGCCATTTTCCGCTCCAGATCTCCTGCGAAAGCGGAGTCTGCTCGCTTCCGGTCAGCGGGAATTCTGCTGCACGGTGTCCGGCGACGTGACCGTCCACAAACAGAATGTTCGCCTGATTTCCCCGCAGGTAAATGGTCGTGTCCGACGGCTGGGAGAGATGCGGGAAAAGCAGTCCGCCCCCCAGATACATTCGATCGGAGTAGGCGTTTCCGATTTTCGCGCATTCCGTCACCAGTCCTCTTGCGGAAGATCGTTTCAGCCGGGACGACCGAACCGGGAGATATGGCACCTCCACGGTCTCCACACTTTCCACCAGACGAATCAGTCCGGAATTCATCGCATATTCCGACAGCTGCCATTTTGCCGCGGAGTTTGCCGGCTTCAACAACGCTTCGCTCTCAATGACGGGGCAGTCCATGACCGGACTGTGCGAAGAGGAAAACGCCACCTTCAGCGTTTCATGCTTCAACGCATTGGCAACATTCGCGTTTCGAATGGGGAAATGCGCGACATCATACAGCAGACGGCTCCAGTGCATTCCATCCCCCCGCGTTACCGGTGCCGGGAAATAGTCCTCATACGCCCCTGCATAGAACAGGAAGGCCTGTCCGATCGTTTTCAAGTTCCCGGTACACGAGATCCGCAGCGCCGTGTTCCTTGCCTTCCCGAGAGCCGGCAGCAGAAGGCTGACAAGGATCAGAAGAACTGCAATTGTAATCAACAATTCCACCAAAGTAAATTTTTTCGTTTTTCCCCGCAGGAAATTCATCCTTATTCTCCTTTTCTTGTTCCGGAACTTTCCCGTTCAACAATTTTATGTCCGATAAAATAAAGAGGTTCACGGATTTCTCCGACCAGCATCCGAACCGCAATTTCTCCGATCCGTTCATACTGCAGATCGACCGTGGAAAGCTGCGGGGAAAGATATCGTCCAATCGGAGCCCCGCAGAATCCCATGACACGGATCTCCTCCGGGATTCGCAGTTTTCTGTTCCGAATGGCCCGATAGACCGCGGGTGCCCAGAAATCGCTGAAACAGAGAACCGCTTCCGGTCGGAGCGGCTTTTCCAGAAGCGCATCCAGACTCTGATCCGCCCGCAGACCGGGGGTGTCCGCCATAAAATAAGAGACTTCTTCCGGATCAAAGCCGATCTGTTCCAGAAGGTCCTTGAATTCGGACTTCTCCCACCCGCGGATCTGTTGCGGCATGTATTCCGGCCATCCGACCGCCAAACGGCGAATCCCGAGATTCCGCAGGAAACGAAGCGCCGTTTTCCATGCGTCTTTTTCATCAAAGGCGACGCATGGCCACCCGGTGAACACATGGTCCATCGGGTGCGCATGAGCAAGAACAATCGGGAGCTTCTGACGGCGGAGTTTCTGCCAGATCCCTGTTTCCTCATTGATCCGGTTGGTCACGACAATGCAGCCGGAAACATTTCGTTCGGAAAAACTGCGGGAAATTTCCTCTTCCTCCAGTCCGTCCAGTTCCGAGCAGGAACAGATGGAAACAGAAAAGCCACGCCGTTCCGCGGCCCGAAGAAGTCCTGGAATGATATAATTGGAAGGCATGTGCGGATCTTTGTTGTTGTCGATCCAGACGAGGATCTGCCGGTAACGGACAAAAGTTCCTTTGCTTTTCAGGCGTTCGATCAGCTTCTCCTCTTCTAGGCGTTTCAAGGCTGCCCGGAGAGTTTTACGGGAAACCCCCCAGGACAGGGCAAATTCAACTTCCTTGGGAAAGCGCTCGCCGCAGCGGTACTTCCCGTCCAGAATGGAGTCCCTGAGAGTTTCGTAAAGATATTTTTGTTTTTCTGCTTTTCTTGGCATTCATATGCTCCGGAATTTCTTTATTTTAAACTTTAGATCTAGATCGTGTCGTCAATAGTT
>DDJH01000209.1 GCA_002338895.1 Lentisphaeria bacterium UBA1829
TTCCGGATCACATGGGAGCCAATCTCGGCAACTTCCTCGAAGAGTGCGGCAGACTCGGCGCATTCCAGTATGCCGACGTAATCTCCTTTCATCCGTACAGCGCCCAGCTCGACGACTCCCCCATTCCCGCCGATCAGATGATTCAGACCGTTCATGACATCGTCCGCCGCTACCGGCCGGGCCTTCCCGTCTGGAACTCCGAGCTCTACTTCATCCAGAATCGGAAGGGACTCGAAAAACCGACCGCCGAACAGGCCGAGTTTCCCGTCGGCAACCTGGTCCGCCGCTATCTGATCGACCTCAGCGGAGGCGTTTCTCAAAGCATCAATGTCTGGACACCCCGCATTCTCGGACTCGATCTGCGTCCGGAATACAAATGGCCCGCCTACGCCGTATCCACGTTCATCCCGAACGAGTACGCGGCCGCGACCAATGCGTTCGCGCGCTTCCTGGAATGTGGAAAGGGCGTTCGGACCTTGAACTGGCTCCGGGGAATCAGCGCCCGTCTTTACAAGGACCGGAACGGCGGTTCCGTTGTCGCCTGCTGGGCCGTGGAGGAGGGCGAGAAATTCACGCTCACTCTTCCCGAGGGCATCCGCGCGTTCGATCTCTTCGGCAATCCGATTCCCGGTCCGCGCGTCTCCGTGGACAACAACCCCGTCTATCTCAAAGGACGCGCTCCCGCTTCCGGGTGGGAATCCATCCCCGTGATCCCGAACCGCAGATATCTGGTGACCGGCGCCCGCTTCGATCTCTCCAGCGGGAAACCCTGCGTGAATGTGGAGATCCGAAACAACATGGCGGAAGTGCTGACTCTCGAAGTCCGGATCCCCGGTGCGTCCAAACAGAAAATCTCCCTGAAACCCGGCACTGCCGACATCCTGCGTTTCCCCGTTTCCGGTTTTGAACAAAAAGAGATCCCGGTCATTCTCTCCGACGGCGAGGAAATCCGGAGCGTCACGGTTCGACCGATCCCCATGTCCCGCTTCCTCCGTTCCGGTGAGGGCGCCCGGATCGGCGAACAGGCCGACTTCCGCGTCCGGACCACGAAGGATTTTCTGGAATTCTTTGTCCGCGTTCGCGATGGGAAACGCGGCGGACGGATCAAAAACGCTCCCTGGACCGGAGACGGAATCGAAATTTTCCTCGATACCCGTCCGGATCAGAATCTCGCGCGAAAAGAGTATTCCGATTTCTGCTATCGGCTGTTTCTGGTTCCGAAATCCGCAAACGGCCTGCCCATGGCCCTGACCGGAAGCCCGAATCTGGAGACAAAGGGAATTCTCTGGACCTTGAAGGATTCCGGAACGGATTACGAGGCGACCGTCCGCATCCCGTGGAAAAATATCGGCCTGACCGCACCGGCCTCTCTCTCATTCGACATTGCTGTGGATAATTCCGACGGAGAGCGCCGTCATGCGCAGTCCGTCTGGGCCGGCGGTCCGGAGAACTGGCGCAACCGCTTCCTCTTCGGCCGACTGCTTGTTCCCTGATCTGTCCATCTAGCCCGAAACCCCGAAACGAAAAGCCCCGCTCCGGAAATTTCCCGGAGCGGGGCTTCTTTGTTTCTCAGCGTTCTGCCGCGGAGTTTAACGACCGCAGCAGTTCTTGTATTTCTTTCCGGAGCCGCAGGGACAGGGCTCGTTGCGTCCGATTTTCGGAGTCTCCCGGCGGAAGGAGATCTGGATGTCCGGAACTTCCTGATCCTGTTCCGGGTTCTCCGGATTGGCGGAAATATCCTCCACCGGTCCCTCTCCGCTCGCACTCAGCTGCTGCGGAATGCTGGAAAAGAGCTGTTCAAACGCCGCAAGGCTGGTCGCCGAACGGAACATGTTCACGAGAATTTCCTGATCGATCGCCTGGATGAGCTCGTCGAACATCTTGAACGCTTCCTGCTTGTATTCCACCAGCGGATCCTTCTGCGCATAGGCGCGCAGGCCGATGCTGGAGCGCAGATGGTCCATCGCGCGGAGGTGATCCTGCCAGAGACGGTCGATCGCATCCAGAATGATATGGCGCTCCAGCCATTTCAATCCTTCCGGATCTTCATAGGTCTCCTTGATCTTGTACATTTCCGTGATCCGGTCGGTGATCGCCTTCTGGATCGCGGCCGTATCGGGGGATTTGTCCTCCTTGAACACGAAGATTTCGTCGGTGAATCCGATCGGGAAGGTCGTGTTGAGCCAGCCGAGGAGATTCTCCCGGTTGATGGTCTCTTTCGAATCCGCATCGCAGAGGCTGATCGCAAGCTGGATCCGCCGCTCCACTTCCGCGTCGACCGTGTCGAAAATGAAGTCGCGCGACGTATCGTTCAGCAGAATCTCCTTCCGGATTCCGTAAATGACCTCACGCTGCTTGTTCATCACATCGTCGTATTCCAGCGTGCGTTTGCGGATCGAGAAGTAGTGCTGTTCCACTCTCCGCTGGGCCGTCTCAATGGATTTGTTCAGCCACGGATGCTGGAGCTCCTCGCCCTCTTCCAGACCGAACCGTTCCATGATCTTGACAATCCGGTCGGACCCGAAGATCCGCATGAGATTGTCTTCCAGAGAGACATAGAACCGGGAAGCTCCCGGATCTCCCTGACGCGCACTGCGGCCCCGCAGCTGACGGTCGATTCGGCGGGAGTCGTGACGCGAACTGCCGATCACGTACAGTCCTCCGAGCTCCGCCACTCCCGGCGCCAGCTTGATGTCGGTTCCGCGGCCTGCCATGTTGGTCGCCACCGTGACCGCGTATTTCTCGCCCGCCCGCGCCACAATCTCCGATTCGCGCGCATGGTTCTTCGCGTTCAGAACATTGTGGGGGATGTTGCGCATCTTCAGCATCCGGCTCAGAAGTTCGGAGTCTTCCACCGAAATCGTGCCGAGCAGAACCGGCTGTCCTTTCTTGTACCGCTCCTCCACATCCCGGAGAATCGCGTTGAACTTCTCGCGCTTCGTCTTGTAGACGCAGTCGTTGTAGTCCACGCGGCGGCAGGGACGGTTTGTCGGAATCACCATCACATCCAGTTTGTAGATCTGATGGAACTCATTGGCTTCCGTCTCCGCCGTACCGGTCATGCCGGCGAGCTTTTCGTACATGCGGAAGTAGTTCTGAATGGTGATGGTCGCAAAGGTCTGCGTCTCCTCCTCAATGGAGACGTTCTCCTTGGCTTCCAGCGCCTGATGGAGTCCTTCGCTGAACCGGCGCCCCGGAAGAATTCGGCCGGTGTGTTCGTCCACGATCAGCACCTTGCCGTCCTGCACCACGTAATGCACGTCCTTTTCGTAGAGGCAGTAGGCGCGAAGAAGCTGCGAAATATCGTGAAGTTTTTCGCTCTTCAGAGCAAACTGCTCCTGAAAATCCTGCTTCTTCTTGATCTTGTCCGCTTCCGAAAGCGTCGGGTCCGCATCGATGTCGTGCAGCGATTCCAGCAGGTCGGGAAGCACAAACGCATTCGGGTCGTTCCCCGAAATCAGCACGCGTCCCTTCTCCGTCAGATCCGCCTCATGGTTGCGCTCCTCGATCGAGAAGAACAGCTCGCTCTGAATCTCCTGAAGAAGTCCGCGGTTCTGTTCGCTGCGCGCCATCAGCTCCGCCTTCTCCACCCGTTTCAGAATCTCGGGATCTTCCAGAACGTGCATCAGTTTCTTGTGCTGGGGCATGCCCATCTTCACCTGGAGAAGTTTCGTGATCGCCTCTTCCTGCTGCTCCGCTGTGGAGTTCGGATTGTCCAGAATGGTCTTCGCCTCCTGCACCAGCCGGGCGCAGAGAAGGTTCTGACGGTTGTACAGGTCCGCAATCGCCGGCTTCAGAACGTCAAACTGATGCGAGGAGTTCGCAACCGGGCCGGAAATGATCAGAGGGGTGCGGGCCTCGTCGATCAGAATGGAGTCGACTTCGTCGATGATGGCAAAATAGTGATCGCGCTGGACCAGCTGTTCCTTGCTGGTTGCCATGCCCATGTCGCGCAGGTAGTCGAAACCGAATTCGCTGTTGGTTCCGTAGGTGATGTCGCACGCGTACTGGGCGCGGCGCTCTTCCGGATTCATTTCGTTCTGGATGCACCCGACGGTCAGTCCAAGATATTTGTAGACAATTCCCATCCACTCCGAGTCGCGCCGGGCCAGATAGTCGTTGACTGTGACCAGCTGGCAGTTCCGGCCGGTCAGCGCATTCAGATAAAGCGGCATGGTCGCAACCAGCGTTTTTCCTTCGCCGGTGGCCATTTCCGCGATTTTCTTCTTATGCAGTGCAATTCCGCCGATCAGCTGAACATCGAAGGGGATCATGTCCCATGTGAGCTCGTGATCGCACACCGTCGCGGTGGTTCCGCACAGACGGCGGCAGGCATTCTTCACCGTCGCAAATGCCTCGCAGAGAATGTCGTCCAGAGTCTCCCCCTTCGCCAGACGGTCCTTGAACTCCTGGGTCTTGGCCTTGAGCTGTTCCTCCGTCAGGCTCTGGTAGGAAACTTCCAGTTCGTTGATGCGTTTGACAAGGGGAGCCATCCGTTTCGCGTCGCGCGCCGATTTGCTCCCGAAGATCGCTTTCAGAATATTAGTGAGCATAGAATCCAGTCTTTCTTAAGCTTTGGAACCCGTGCCGGAGCCGGGCGTCGTAAGCGGAATGTTGTCGTGACAAAGCGGGCACTCCTCCGGCGGATACGTCGGAAGGTTGAGCTGAAGAAGACTGAACAGCGGCAATCCGAAATCCGCTTTCCCCCCGCTGCGGTCCGTAATGATCGCCACCGCAACCGGAGTTCCTCCGAGTTTCCGGACCAGCTCAATGGTCTGCCGCACCCGGCCGCCTTCGGTCACCACATCCTCCGCGACAATTACGCGCTCGCCCGGACGGATCGCAAAACCCCGCTTCAGTACCAGCTCATCATTGACCTTGTCCGCAAAAATGGACTTGAGCTTCAGCGCCCGCGCAATCTCCTGTCCGACAAACAATCCTCCCACCGCCGGGGAGATCACCGTGTCCGCCTTGATTCCCTGCTCCGTCATGCGGCGGGCCAGCTCCGTGCAGAGTCTCTCCCCCCGCGCGGGATCCTCAAATACCAGCGCACACTGAAAAAAGCGGTTGCTGTGTTTCCCGCTCCGCAGTTTGAAATGACCGGTGAGAAGTGCTCCGGCATCCTGAAGTTCCTTGACGATTTGATCCTGGGTCATAGCCATGGTTTCCTGAAATCCTTTCATCTGAATGTATCGGAAGACGCGGGTTCAATGCGGAGATGGAAATCCACCGTCTTGTCTCCCACGTTCAAAGTAATCATCGTATTGAGCCGGGTCAGAAGCAGAGCATACGGAATTTTCACCTCGCCTCCCGGAACGGCCACTGCCACATTGCAGTCCCCCAGTATCGATTCCGCCNNCCCTGCCGCAGAACCACAACCAGATTGTGCAGCTTCATCAGCTTCTCCCGCAGTTCCGCATCAAACTGATACGGTTTGTGGCATTTCGGACAGAGAATCTGAAAATCTTCCCGCGCAACTTCCATGAGATCAAATTTGATCACGGCGTCGCAATCCGGCTCCGCGCAGATGAAATCAAGCTGGGCTTTGCTTTTTTCTGTCTTCATATTGATCTTTTCTCTCCTGTTGAAAAATTACATTCAGCAGATGAATATAGCATATTTTTTTCTTTAATAAAGTCGGAAAGGAAAAAAAATCATGAATTTCATCATCGGACTCTTTTTCGATCTGTCCGTTCCATCCGTCTGCTGTTCCGGCGGCAGAAAAATCCGCGAATCCGTCCGATGATCTGCCGGCGGATCCGCGGTTCGTTTGCCGATTCAATCGGGAACGGTCAGTTTTCGAGCCACCGTTCCGCGTCGATGGCGGCCCGGGCTCCCATCCCGGCGGCGGTGATCGCCTGGCGGTACCGCTTGTCCGCACAGTCCCCCGCTCCAAACACCCCTTCCACCGATGTGTACGACGTGTTCGACTGAAGCTCAATGTAACCGGATTCATCCATCGCAAGCTGTCCGGCGAACGCCTGCGTGTTCGGAACGTGCCCCAGCGCGACAAAGACTCCTTTGCAGGGGATCTCCTTCTCTTCTCCGGTCTGCACATCCCGCACCTTGATCCCGTCCACATCGCTTCCGCCGTAAATCTCCGACACCACCGCGTTCCACACAAACTTGATCTTGGGATTCTTCTCCGCCCGTTCCGCCATGATCTTCGAGGCGCGCAGACNNCCCCGCCGATGAACCACCGTCACCTCCGACGCAAACCGTGTCAGAAAGCAGGCCTCCTCCATCGCGGAATCTCCTCCGCCGACCACCACCACCGGCAGTCCCCGATAGAACGCTCCGTCACAGGTCGCGCACGCCGAGACCCCGCGGTTTTTAAAGCTCTCCTCCGATTCCAGCCCGATCCAGCGCGGACTCGATCCCGCCGCCACGATCAGTGCCCTGCATTCCAGCGTCTCCCCCGAGGCCAGATGCAGAATCTGCGGTCCGCCCTGCTTCAGTTCCACCGATTCAATGGTCTCACTCAGAAACTCCACATTGAATTTCTGCGCCTGCTCCTGCATTCTCGCCATCAGTTCATACCCGTTGACCGCATCCGGAAAACCCGGGAAGTTCTCAATCTCGCTTGTCTGAGTCAGCAGTCCCCCCGGAAGCGGGCCGGAGACAACCAGCGGATTCAGATTCGCACGGCCGGCATACAGCGCCGCCGTCAGTCCCGCAGGTCCGGAACCCACAATAATCAGATTTCTCATTTGTGTTACCTCGTTTTCTCTTTTTCGCTTTTTTTATTCCACTTTGCTTTGTCTGTTCCTGAAAAGACGTTTTCCGCGTTCCGTTTCCCGGGGGATCCGCTCATCTCCGCAGACGGCCGGCGCGCCAGCCGTAGACCATGACAACAAGAAAACAGATCAGCGGAAGAACAAACGAAAGATTCACCGCCGGAAATCCGGCGATCGTATCCAGATCAATAATCGCCGCCTGGAACGGCGGAAGAACCGATCCTCCGAGAATTGCCATGATCAGTCCGGCCGCTCCGAACTTCGCATCATCGCCCATCCCTTCCAGCGCAATGCCGTAGATGGTCGGGAACATCAGCGACATGCACCCCGAAACCGCCACCAGACAGTACATCCCGAGAATCGTCTGAAACACAATCGTCCCGATCGTGAACAGCCCGCCGAACACCGCCAGAATCATCAGCAGCGCCCCCGGCTTGAAGTAGCGGAGAAGGAAGGTGCAGACAAACCGGCTCGCGCAGAACAGAATCATCGCCGCAATGTTGTACTGCTGGGACAGCACTTCCGCCGTCTTCTCATCCATCCCCTGCGACACAAACAGCCGTGTCCCGTACTGAATAATAAACGTCCAGCACATGATCTGCGCCCCGATGTAGAAGAACTGCGCAATCACTCCTTCCCGGTACACCGGAATCCGGAAGATCCGTTTCAGCGTCGGCAGAAAATGGATCTCGTGCGACTCATCCTGATTCCGCGGCATCCGCGCAATCAGAATCACCGCAAACAGCAGCAGAATCACGATCCCGATCAGAAGATACGGCCCGATCAGAATCGAAAGCTCCGAATTCTTCAGCGCTTCAAATTCCGCATCGTTCAGTTTTTCGCGGGCGGCGGTGTCCATCGGATTCAGACGAGCCTGGATGAAGTGCATCGCCACATACATCCCGCAGAGGGAGCCGATCGGATTGAACGCCTGCGCAAAATTGAGCCGCCGCGTCGCTGTGCTTGCCGGTCCCATCGACAGAATGTACGGATTGGCGCTCGTCTCCAGAAACGACAGTCCGCATGTCAGAACAAAATAGGCCAGCAGAAACGCATAGTAGCTTCCGCTCATCTTCGCCGGGAAAAACGCAAACGCTCCGAACGCATACAGTCCCAGTCCCAGCAGAATTCCCGCCTTGTACGAGTATTTCCGGATGAACATCGCCGCCGGAAACGCCATCGCAAAATAGCCCCCGTAGAACGCAACCTGGACCAGCGCTCCGTCCGTCACGCTCATGCGGAAGATCTTTGAAAACGCCTTCACCATCGGATTGGTGATGTCGTTTGCAAATCCCCACAGCGCAAAGCACAATGTGATCAGGGTGAAGGGAAGAACATAGCTGATTCCGTTCCAATGCAGCAGGGGGTCTTTTTTCATTTGTGCCTCGCAAAGTAAAGTTGATGATCCGTATTTCCGACCGGCTCTCCGGTCCGGAATAAATTCAGAAAACAGTTCGTTCGAACGATTCGGGATGACTGTTCCATCTTACGATCCTCCCGAGAGAAATGCCAGCTTGATTCCNNGAGCATTTCAAACGCCATCGTGGTGAGCAGAAGTCCCATCAGGGATTCCAGCGCGGAGAGCGCCTTGTTGCCAAGCAGTTCTCCGAGTTTCCGGCCCGAAAGAAGAATCAGCAGACAGACCGCCCAGGCCGCCAGCAGTGCTCCGCCTCCCGAAAGAATCGAATGATATCCGTTTTTCCCCCCGATCAGAATCGCCGTGGACATCGCCGCCGGCCCCGCAAACAGCGGAATTGCCAGCGGAACCACCAGCGGTTCCCGGTTTGATCCCCCCGCAGACGAAATCCCCTTCGCCGCCGAGGAAAAAATCAGCTTCAGCGCGATCAGAAACAGAATTACTCCGCCGGAAAGTTCCAGCGACGCCTTGGAGATCCGCAGCGCATGGAGAATCTGCCCTCCGCACAGCAGAAACAGCAGAAGCACCCCCAGCGCGATCAGCGATTCCCGGATGACCACATGCCGATAGCGTTCCGAAGTCAGCCCGTCCAGCTCCGCGATGAAAAGCGGCAGGTTGCCCAGCGGATTGAGCACAAGAAAAAACAGAATTCCCGTCGAAATGAATGCATCCATGCGGAGTTCTCCCTTTTCAGCCCGTTTCGCTTCCGGCAGTCCCTGGAAGACTTCCGGTTTTTTTGTAATCTACTCCCCCGGCCCGAAAAGTCAAGTCCGGAAGCGTTCTCCGCGGAAAATCCCCGACGAAATCCGCTTCCCCGACCGCTTTCGGTTTGAATTCATCGCAATGAGATCCTATATTACTGCGGAATAGTTCGACGGATAACGCAGGACGGTTTATGGCCCAGAAAAAAAAGATTTACATCGCCGGATGCGGCTGCATCTACAACGCCGGATACGGATGCCGGGAGACTCGCCGCGGCCTCTATCATCCGGTCAGACCGCCGGAAATGCCGCCCGACTGGGTCGGGACAACGCTGAAACTGCCTCTCTTCTCGCTGAAGGATTTCAACATTTTCGAGCCCTCGCGAACGATCGCTCTGCTCGAACGCGCGGTGGAGGAGGCGCTGGAAGATACTGGCATTCCGCTGGAGACGCTCCGGAAATTCCGCGTCGGACTCGTCGCGGGATCAACGGTCGCCTGCCAGCTCAACAATCTGCCGTTTTATGCAAAGCTGATCCGCAACGAAGTGGATTCGCTGGAGCCGCTGAAACGGTATCTGCATCAGAATTCGGCCGATTTCCTGCTCCGGAAATACGGATTCCGGGGACCGGAATGTCTGATCTCCAATGCGTGTGCATCGGGTGCGGATGCCGTGGCGCTGGCCTCGCTCTGGATCGAGTCCGGACGGTGCGAAATCGCGATCGCCGCGGGGGCCGACGAGCTCAACCGGGTTCCTGTCGCGGGATTCCACGCGCTCGGCGTGGCCAGCTCCGAACCCTGCCGTCCCTTCGACGCGGACCGCGCAGGACTCAATCTCGGAGAGGGGGCGGGGGCCGTGGTGCTGATGAAGGAAGAGCTTTTTCAAAGATTGACGGCTCCGGATCGGCGGCCGCGCATGTTCCTCGCCGGATGCGGGCAGGGCGGGGATGCTTATCATATTACAAGTCCCCATACGGATGGATGCGGACTCGAACGGGCGATCCGCCAGGCGCTCGCCCGCGCGGAACTGCGTCCGGAAGAGATCGCGTTCCTGAATGCGCACGGAACCGGGACGCGCAGCAACGATGCGTGTGAAAGCGCGGTGTTTGAGCGCGTGTTCGGTCCGGATGTCCGCTTCCTTTCGACAAAGGGGATGACAGGGCACACGCTCGGGGCGGCAGGAGTGCTGGAGCTGATTTTTTCTCGGATGATGCTGCAGGAAAAGGTTCTGCCGGCAAGTCCGGGATTCCGTCGGAAAGGGGAGGACACCCCGCTGGCGCCGGTCGCGGAGAAGACGGCGTTCGATGGAAAATTTGCAATGTCCACCTCGCTGGGATTCGGCGGGTGCAATACNNCCTCCCCTTCGGCGCTGATCGTCGGGGAGGAGTGCTGAGATGGTGATTGCGGGTGCGGCGTGTCTGCGGAGCGGAGCGGATGGGCGGATGGATCCCGCCCGGATCGCCGAGGTGAAGAAACGGTGCGGAATCCGCCGCGCGGACCGCTATACGGCAATGATGGTCGATGCGGCGCTGGAGGCGGTGAAGGACGCCGGATTCGAAGGGGGGCTGCCTGAGGATACGGGGGTGATGGTGGCAAGTTTTCTCGGACCGCATCAGACGACGGGGGTGTTTCTGAATGAACTGCTGGAGTATCCGGAGGATCAGGTGTTGTCGACGGCGTTCTCCCATTCGGTGTTCAATGCGGCCGCATCGTATGTGGCGATGGTGCTGGGAATTCACGGCCCGGAGTATTCGATTACGGGAATTGATGATATTTTCTATGAGGGATTTGCGTCGGCGGATTCCATGCTCCGGACGGGATACTGCCGGAGAATGCTCTGTGTGACCGCGTTCGACAAAGGGGTGTTGACGGATACGCTGGAACATATCGGATTCCCGATGCCGGAGGAGTATGCGCTGGGATGTCTTCTTTCCGCGGAAGAGGGGGAGAGCCGGCATGGGAGCGTGGTGCTGTCGGAAGAGGCGCCGGATCCGGGAGTGCCGGTGAATCCGCTGGCAACGGCGGAAAAAATTCTCGCAATGACCGCGGAGAATACGATCGTGTTGAGAAAGGGGTTTGTGCAATGTCGGAAATAAATGTGGAGGAAGTGGTCGGAAAACTGCTGGAGGAGATGGCGCTGATTACCGGAAAACCGGTCGGAGAACTGGATCGGAGCCGGTCGCTGGCGCAGAACGGAATCAACTCCATGGGGTTTGTCGAACTGCTGCTGACGGTGGCGAAGAACTGGAACGTGAATCTGATGGATGCGGGGATCGGCGTTGCGGATGTCCGTTCGGTGGAAAGTCTTGCGGAACGGATCGCCCGGGAACGGATGCAATGAACAGAAAGAAAATCTATCTGGACGGATTCGACTGGGTGGCGA
>DDJH01000215.1 GCA_002338895.1 Lentisphaeria bacterium UBA1829
CTTTTCCTATGGGATGGCTGTGTAAAATAATCTATAATAACAGGAAAACAACCCGGGAAAGGAAGGAATCATGAAGAAAAACAGTAAATTTTCGAATTTCACTCTTGTAGAACTCCTTGTCGTCATTGCGATCATAGCAATCCTTGCCGGAATGCTTCTTCCGGCGCTGAACAAAGCCCGGATCATGGCGCAGTCGGCCAGCTGCCTCAACAATCAGAAACAGCTCGGGATCCATTTTGCGATGTATGGCGACTCCTACCAGAACCTCTACCCGCTCTCCATGGCGGACTATTCCTGGTTCCCGACTCTGATGGGATGGACCAGCTCCGAATGTGAAGTCCAACTTCGCAAATCCGGTTTCGTATACAGGAAGTGTCCCTCCATCCAATATTCGGAAACCTCCGGGAATCTCCGCTATGATACTTACGGCATCAAGTCCGGACTTTATATGGGCGGCTACAGCAAATGGGAAACGCAGTATGGAGCCGGACTGGAATCCACCATTCGAGTCACCGTCAGTTCCAAAATTCTGAAATATCTGAATCTGAAGGCGCTGAAACAGCCCTCCCGGTATCTGTTTCTGGGAGACAGCGTCTCTCTGACCACCCGGAAAGGCCACTATCTTCTCCCCACTCTGGCGTCGGACACCTCTAAAATGTATCTGATTCACGAAGGACGGCTCAATCTGCTCTATGCGGACGGACATGTCGCCTCCAGCGGACGCTCTCTGAGTCTCGAACTCCAGAAAATGGGAGCCCAGGCCAATATGCTGATGGATGAATCCGGCGCACTGTACTAATTGAAAATTTGGAAAAGGAATCGTTCCGATGATGTGGAAACAGTTTTTTTCTCTTGTAACGGCAACCCTTCTCACCTCTCTGCACGGAGGAGTCCTTTATCAGAACACCTTCTCCTCGGAAGAGGCGCTGGAAGGCTGGACAACGCGGCCGGGAGTCTCCTGTTCCGAAGGCGTTCTGAATTTCAAGCTGGACAGGAAAAGCGGCGGCTTTCCCTCCATTGTTCTTCCGCTCGATCCGGAAAAAGCGGCCGGAAAACTGATCGAACTCTCCGCCGAGGTGAAAGCGCGCAACTTGAAACGTTATGACAGGAAACCGTTCACCGGAGTGAAAATCCAGCTGCTTGCCACAGGCGGCGGAAAAAAGGTCTATCTGGGAACAACCGGGACAAAGGAAGGATCGTATGACTGGGAGACTCTCCGGCAGGTAGTCGCCATGCCGTCGGAGATGGAGACTCTGAAGCTCCAGCTCGGCATGCAGGGCGCCACCGGAGAGTTCCAGATGCGGAATCTGACCATCCGGGATCTGGGAACGCCTCTTCCGCTTCAAAAGGTCGTCGCCAACATGGCCTTTCAGGACAAAAAGGCGGGAAACGGAACCGGAGGATGGTCCGATCAGGGACCGCAGAACGACGGATCGCCCTTTCTCACGGAGTTCTGGCGGAAGGAGTACCGGGGAATCCCCTTCTCCGTCCGGAAAAACGGAAAGGCCGTGCTGACGATGGCAAGTGAACACTTTCCGTCCGGACCGCAGGAAATCGCCCTCCCGCTGGACTGCCCGGCCACAGGAAAGTATCTGTACCTTCTTCACACGCTCTGCTGGGGCGACCCAAAACAGAAAAAAGCGGTCGGACAGCTTGAAGTGATCGGAGAAAAGGGCCAAGAAAAACTCTCCGTCACCTCCGGGGTCCATGTCGGGGACTGGTGGAGCCCCGCCCGTCTTTCGAACGGGATCCCCGCGCTGACCGTGCGCGTCCCGGGGAGAGGATCGCGGACGCTGTATGCAACCCGCCTGGAACTCAAGCAGGATCTCGGGAAGATCACCGCTCTGCGGTTCCTTTCCGCCAAAGCGGAGGCGGTCTGGATCGTCTGCGCGGCGACGCTCTCCGACAAAAAAATCGACTATCCGAAGGAGAAACCCTCTCTGGAAATCAAGCCGGGGAAAGAGTGGATGACCCTCTGGCGCAGCGATTACGAATTCTGTATTCCGGGTTCTCCGATGGATCTCTCCCGCTTTGAAAAATGGCCCGAGTCCGGCACGCTCGGCCGGGTCGTCGTCTCCGATCGCGGCACCCTCTGCTTTGAACGGGAGCCGGAACGCGATCTGCGGATGCTCTGCGGAGTTTTCCCGACAACGTTCTATCGCGGTCTTGAGGCGGAACAGTGTGTCCGGGAGTTCGTCCGGCGCGGACTGCGGATGGCCCGCTATCATTTTCTCGACACCTTCCTGATGAACGGCTCCTCCCGCGATGTGGAATTCAACACCCGCTCGCTGGATATTTTCGATTACACCGTTGCCGAAATGAAGAAACAGGGCATCTATCTGATGCTGGACCTGATGAGCAGCCCGAACGGCTACTACGCGCAGAACCGCTTCGACAAATGGAGCAATCTGCAAAATTCGCACAATATGAAACTGCGGATTCATTTTTCGGAAGAGGCGCGGAAAAACTGGATTGCCGGCGTGAAAAAACTTCTGACCCACGTCAATCCCTACACGAAAAAAGCGCTGATCGACGATCCGGTTCTGGCGATGGTCATCACATTCAATGAACAGACCTTTGCGTTTTCGACGTTCATGGATCCGAAACTCGTCGCCCCCCACTACCGGGAATATCTGAAAAAGAAATACCGGACCATCAACGCCTACAACAAGATCCGCGGCACGCACTGGCGCTCGTTTGCGGAAATTCCCTGCTTCCGGAATTTCAACGCCAAAGACGTCGATGCTCTGAACTTTATTCTGGAAACCGAGCGGAACACGATGCAGTGGTACCGTTCCGAACTCAGAAAGATGGGATACAAAGGTCTGATCGCCGGATGCAATCTTTCCAAGCGCCACACCGGAAACGCGGTCCGGCTGGAGAACGACGTGGTCGCGATCAACAGTTATCATGACCATCCGCAGGGAGGAAATTTCAAAGGCGGAAGGATCCGTCAGACCAGTGCCATTTCGAATGCGGCGGGAATCTTCCGGGATCTGGTCAGCGCCAGACTCGCCGGAAAACCGCTGGTGGTTTCGGAATATTCGCTGGTTTTCTGGAACCGCTATCGTCATCAGCAGCCGTTTGTCGTGGGAGCGTATGCGGCGCTGAACGATCTGAGCGTGCTGACTCTGTTTGAAGGAGTCGTCCATGTCGAAGCGCTGACCGTGGGAGCCGACCGGTTCGGAATCCGTTCGTTTACCAATCAGCGCGACCCGATCGCGCAGGCGTCGGAGTTCCTGACCTATTTTCTGTTTGTCCGCGGCGATGTGAGTCCGGCGGAAAACGAGGTGCGCATCCGGGTGAACAAGAAGGACTGGACAAGTCTGACGGGTCAGCAAGTCTTCTCCCGCTCCCAGAACGCTCTGGCTCTCCTGATGCGCTTCTCCGGCGACTACGGACAGCAGAAGAAGGAAACCCCGGGGAAAAAGATCGTATTCCCCCTCGCCGGAGGCGCGGAAAGCGTGGAAACCCGGGCGACGCTCCAGAGCCGGGAAACGTCCGATGCCTCGGCGGCGCCTTATGTGAAAATTCTGAAGGAGAAAGGCCTCCTCCCCGCCGAGAACCGGACCGACGGAGAAACCGTTTTTGAAAGCGCCAACGGGGAAATCTACATGGACACCTCCCGCAATCTGATCCGGATCAACACCCCCCGTTTCCAGGGGATCTCCGCACCGGCCGGAACAAAAGAGAGCATGGATGATTTTGAAGTCCTTCAGCTGGGACGGGATGCCGGACTCTCCCTCGTCTCCATCGACGGGAAACAGCCGATCCGCTCTTCCCGCAGACTGATGCTGGTCTTCGCCACCAACGCCCTGAACAGCGGCATGCAGTTCTACGACAAGGAGATGTGCAAAATATTCTATCCGGGCGATTATCCGCCGCTTCTCCAGAACGGCTCGTTCCGCGTCGCGGTCCGGAACGAATACGCGGAACAGCTGAAACTTCACGTTCTGCACTACTCCGGAAAGAGGATGAAAACGATTCTTCCGGAAAAGACCGAACCCGGACGGGCAGTCTTTTCGATCGACACCGCCCGGCTGGCCATGGTTCNNTGGCGGGAATCGATCGACACCGCCCGGCTGGGAGCGTATCTCTTCTTCGAACTTTCCGTGGAATGATCCGACGAAGCCCGGAGGGAACTATCACAGCGGAAACAGAAAGAATAGCACGCGTGCGAAATCAGACGGAGGGAAGAAAGGATTTCCCGGAAATCCTCACCCCGCCCCCAGCCTTTCGCCGCAGGATTACGGAAAGAACAAACAACAGCGCATGACCGGAGGAAAAAACTCACCTTTCCTCCGGATGACAAAACCAGAGAGAAAAAACGAGAAGGATGAAATCGGATCGTATGGAACCATGGATGATTTACCGGCTTCCTTATGGGAAGTTTCTGAAACAGGATACGGAAGCATTGAAAACGATGAGGGAGGCCGGAATCAATCTGGTCTCCATTTCTCCGATGAATACGACGAACGCCTTCGGAGAGCCGTACTGTATTTATCCGCCGATCTGGCAGTACGATGAAAGCTATGACTTTTCCTCTCTGGATCAGCATATTGCCGACGTTCTGGAGTTTCATCCGGACGCCCGTTTTTTCTGTGCAGTCGACCTGAACTCACCGCTCTGGCTTGCACGCCGCTTCTCCCTGGACTCCTTCTACTCTCTGTCGGCCAGTTCCCTTCACTCGGAATGGCGGGATCTCACCACGAAATATCTGACCGCATTTCTGAACTATACAGAAACTCACTATCGCGACCGGATGGCCGGCTACATTCTCGCCTGCGGACGGACCATGGAGTGGATCGACCACTCCTACTTCTGCGCCGAAGAGCTCAAAAGCGGATACTATCCGACCTGGTGCAGCGAAAAAGGACTCCCCGTTCTCCCCATCCCGAATTCCCGGGAACAGAGAACCGCCCTCCACGGTTTTGTCCGCGACCCGGAGAAAGAGGCCCATGTGATCCAGTGGATCCGCTATGCCAACGACCTCCAGGCGGAGTTGGCAATACATTTCATCTCCACCGCCAGAGCTGCAATCCGGAAGGAGGCTCAGCTCGGCATCTTCTACGGCGCAATCTTCCACCTCATGGCGCAGGGACAGCACGAGTGTGAACGAGTCTTCGATACCGCTCCGCCGGATTTCGTCATCGGCGCCTCCTGCAACTCCACGCGCGACATCGGCGCCGCCGGCGGCTATATCGCCACGCTGCAGATGCTCAAACGCCGCAACATCGCCTATCTGCACGAATGCGACCGCATCACCAGCACCACCAACCGCCAGCTGACCGATCATATCGCCATTCAGGGACAAATCTGGAACGCCTGGCAGACTCCGCAGGAAGATGTCGCCGGACTTCGACGCGAATTCTCCCTGAGTCTGATCAACCGCTTCCACCTTTGGTGGTTCAACATCTGGGGCAACTCCTACGCATCGCCGGAGGTCCGGAAGGCGCTTGCTCAGATGAAGAGCCTCTGGGACCGTCATGCCGGCCGTTCAACAGGCTCCAATGCGGAAATTCTGCTGGTGCATGACCCCGAAAGCAACTACTCTCTGAATTATTACGATCATCCGAAACAGTACTTTCTGGCGCATCAGCTCCGCGACAACTTCTCCGCCGCCGCCCTCCCCTTCGATACCGCGGCATGGAACGATCTTTCCGAAGTCGACCTTCAGCAGTACAAGATGATCCTCTTTCAGACGCACACGATCTCCAATGCGAAGCGGAACGAAATTCTGAAGAAGTTCGTCTACCGTCCGCACCGTCTGATCGTCTGGCTTCACGCGCCGGGGATCCTCTCCGAGGGGAAGTACGATCCGGAAAATGTCCGAACCCTGACCGGCGTTCCGTTCGGATCGGACGATCATACCATCCGGATTTTCCCGACGCACCGATCCGTCTATTTCGCAACGCTGACCGATCTGACAAGTGAGGAACTGCGCCGTCTGGCCGCAGAAGCCGGCGTCCATCTTTATACGCCGCCCGGAAACGCCGTCTGGACTTCCGCCGAATTTCTGATGGTTCACCGGAAAGGTCCGGCAAGTGTCCCCGTCTCCCTTCCCCGGAAAGTGAAGAGAGTCACAGAGCTTTTCTCGGGAAGGGTCGTCGCGGAAGATGCCGACTCCTTCACGGAAGAGTTTTCCGATTCTGGAACCTGTCTCTATTCTCTGGAACAGGAATAAGCTCCCGTCTTTCCCCTCCGTTCCGCTCCATCCTCCTCTCCCGGAACGGAGATCCCCTCTCCTTTCGCTCCGCCGATGGATTTTTTCCCTCGGCGGAGTTTTTCTTTTTCCACAGAAAAAAATTCCCTGTTTTTTGAAAAAACGCTTGATTTTGGAAAAAATCGGAATATATTGGAACAAAATGGAATGAACCGGAGACAAAAACCGATGCTCTCTTTTTGCGGAATCGACAAATGTTCTGTGGATGCGAACGGGAGAATCAAGCTGAGTCCGCGGGTGATCGAGGATTTTTCGTCGCGAGGCGGGGATGTTGTTCTGCACTGTCTTCCGGAAGGCGCGATTGCGGTGTATCCGGAGAACGTCTATCTGGAGATGCGGAAGCGGGAGAACAATCCGGCGGAACGCGCGGGAGATTCGATTGTTTTCCGGCGGACACTCCGCCGGTTCGGTGCCTGGTCGCAGTCGGGCAAGATCTCCGCGCAGGGACGGATCACGCTGCCCCAGATGTTCAAGGAGCATGCGGGAATTGAGAATGGAACCGACGCCGTGGTCGTCGGCATCGAAATCGGCGTGGAACTCTGGTCGCTGGAACGCTGGGAGGCGGAACAGCGGAAGATCATGGAACATTCCATGAAAAAAGATGAACTGGAAATGATGCGCGATCTGGAAACAGACCGCAATGAACTGTAACACAAACACAACAGGGAAAGGAGATCGACATTCATGAAACCGTTTCACATCCGTTACGTGTTCTGCATTCTCGCACTGTTTCTTTCCCTGATGCTTCTGGGATCGGCCAGGATCAACGGGGAACAGAAATCGCGCTCCCGGCGCAGCCTGAACATCAACACCTGCCGGGTGACCTGTCAGGAGATCAGCTCCTACATTCCGTCTGAAAACCGGAACGAATGGGAGGAACTCGTTGCGCAGGCTCCGGAACTGGCTCTGAGAAGCACGGCGCTCAAACTTCATGAGCTTCCGCGCATCCGGTGATGAATTCTTCGGCATTCAAAAAGCGGAGCGGAATCATCCTGACCCTTCTTCTTCTGTGGGGCCTTCTGGCCGCGGTGCAGATGGTGTATTATTCGTACTGGAACCGGGAGAGACTTCTGGAGGAGAGCCGGTATCTGGCCTGGCGCGAAGGAGAGATTCCGGCCATGCGCGGAACGATCTGCGACCGGAGCGGAATCAAACTGGCATGGACGGAACTGAGTCACGACCTGATTCTTTCAAAACGCGATCTGAAACCGGAACGGTGCACACAACTCTTTGCCGAGCTCGGGGAAAATTTTGAAAAACCGCTTCCCGCCGAGGAGGAAAAGGAACAGATTCTCCTGAAACGAAATCTTTCACCGGGAGAAATTCTGAAGCTGAAAACTCTTCTCCAGCGCTATCCGGAGCTGGAGATTGCGCCGCATCCGCGCCGTCTTTCCCTGGACTACCCGGAGATCCGGGAGCAGATTGGCCGGACCGGGAACCGGGACGGACGGGAACAGGGCATTTCCGGTTGGGAAGCGCAGTATGAACAGGAACTTTCGGGGACACCGGGCGTTTTCCGCGTCATGCTGGACCGGAAGGGGGCCTGGGTTCCCGGGACGATCGAGATTCTGCGGCAGCCGATTCCGGGAAAAGATGTCAGAGTTCCCGTGTCCCTCCGGGAGGTGCGGAAATGAAGAACCGGAACGAACAGACCTATCTCAGTGCGGCGCTCGGGCTGACGATTCTCGAACTCGGAGGATGTCTATCCATATACAGCGCACGGGCACTGGGCGAGAATCCGTTTTACTATTCATTTCGTCAGCTGCTGTGGCTGAGTTTCGGAATCGGGCTTTTTCTGGTTCTTTCGCGGATACCGTTTTCGTTCTACAAGCGCAGCGCACTCTGGCTCGGGGGAATTGCGGTGCTGGGGCTCCTTGCGGTTCTGTTTCTGGGGACGCCGATCAACGGAATGCACGGCTGGTTCTCATTCGGAGGAGTCCATCTTCAGATTTCGGAGTTTGCGAAGGCGCCGTTTCTGCTTCTGCTTTCGGGCTTTGCGGGAAAGACGCAGTGGCCGGAATGGAAGCGGGCGCTTCTGCTTGCGGGCAGCGGAGCCGTGTTCTGCGGACTGGTTCTTCTGGAGCCGGATTTCGGATCGGCAACGGTCTTTTTCCTGGGACTTGCCGCGATTCTCTGCACCGCGGGATATTTCCGGACCTTTTTTCTTCTTCTGGGAGCGCTTGCCGTTCCTTCGGCGCTCCTGTTCATTCTGCGGCACGAGTATGCGCTGAAACGGATTGCGGGATACTGGGATCCCGACACGCATCTTTACGGAGCCGGCTGGCACATCAAGCAGTTTCAGTATACCCTGGCGCATGGAGGGGTGTTCGGTTCGGAATGGGGGGGTGCGCTGTGGTCGAATGCATATCTTCCGCTGTCGCACAGCGATTCGGTGTTTGCGTCGATTGTGGAGTCGGGCGGGGTTGCCTGCGGACTTCTGATGATCGCGGGATATCTTTTCATGGGCTGGATTTTCCGGCGGATGGCGCTCCGGACCGAGGATGCGGAAGGGAGAATTTACATTTTCGGAACCGGCGTACTGTTCACCGCGCAGGCGCTGCTGCACATCGGAGTGAACACGGCGCTTCTGCCGCCAACCGGACTGACGCTTCCGATCTTCAGCTACGGCGGCAGTTCGCTGTTTGCCACGATGATCGCCTTCGGCATCGCCTGCAGCGCGGCGCGCTCCGGCAGACTCTTTTGCGAAAAAGAAGGAAAAACGATTTGAGTTTTTCCGAATACGGTTTATAGTAATTTCTGATTGAAACAAGTTATTTTTTGAAGATTCCGCCAAGGGGAGGTGCTAAATGGACAGTCTGGACGCAATCAGGAAACTCGTTGCGGATCCTCCGGTCATTGCCGAAAAAGACCAGTATTTGATAAAATTTGCATTGACGGAAGAGGAAATAGAATCTGTATTCCGCCTGCGTTATAATGTGTTCAATCTGGAACAGGGAAAAGGACTCAAGAATCTGCAGGGAGGGATCGACAAGGATGAATTCGACGATCACTGCCTGCACCTGATTGTGGTCCGCAAAGACGACGATCAGGTTGTCGGAACCTACCGGATCCATTTCGGCTCGATTGCCCTGCACTCCAAACTGGGATTTTACTCGGAACAGGAGTACCGGATCGACGGACTGGCGCCGATTGCTCCGCTGGCAATTGAAGTAGGACGGACCTGCGTGGCCCCCGATTCCCGCAACGGAAGCGTTGTGGCACTGCTGTGGAGCGGGATTTCCGCCCTGATCTACCGGAGCCGCCAGAGATATCTGCTCGGATGCGTCAGTCTTGAAACGACGGAACCGGCAGACGGCTGGCTGATCTATGACGAACTGAAACGCCGCAACGATCTTTCCGAAGAGGTTCACGCCTATCCCCGTCCGGATTTCCGGATGGAACGACCCGGGGAATCGGAGATGGTGGCGGCCGCGGCGGCGACCCCCTCCATCCGGGCGCTGATGCCCCCGCTTCTGAAAGGATATCTGCGACTGGGAGCAAAGATCTGCGGAGAACCGGTCTTTGACCGCAAGTTCGGAACGATCGACTTTTTCATTCTTCTGGACGTTGCCCAGCTTCCGCAGCGCTACTCCCGGCATTTCAACGTGGAATTGACAGCCCGGCAGACAGGAACTCCGGCCGGAGAAACCGCAAACCGCGCCTGCAACTCTCCATGCTGACCTTCGGACGGAAAATAGTCAGGATTTTTCTTCTGCTGATCTGGTTTCCAGTCATGCTGGCGAAAGCGCTGGTGCTCCATATCGGGAAAAAACCGGATGAGAGGATTGCGCTGGGAGCGGAGCTGGCGGGGGAATGGGCCCGGGGGATTCTGCGGATTCTGAATATCCGCATTGTCCGCCACGGAGAGTTTCCGGAGGAGAAGGGGATTCTGCTGGTTTCCAATCATCAGAGCTATGTGGACATTCTGGTGCATGCGTCGCTGACGGGAATCCGGTTTGCGCCGAAAAAGGAGATCCGGAAATGGTTTCTTCTGGGGCCGTACATCGAATTGTCGCATCCGGTCTGGATCGACCGGAAATCCCCGGCGAAATCGCGGGCGACGCTGAACGAATTTGAACGCACGCTGAACCTTGGGGTGCCGCTGATTGTGTATCCGGAAGGGACCACGACCGACGGGAAGCACGGTCTTCTTCCGTTCAAATCGACCCCGTTTGAAGCGGTGCTCAAAGATCATAACCCCCTGCTTCCGCTGATTACGATCTATCATGTTCCGGAGGGGGAAATGAATCCGGCATGGTATGGGGATCAGACACTTCTTCCGCATGTCTGGACACTGCTCGGGATCCGGGAGATCCGGGTGGACATCTATTCGTGCGGACTTCTCCATCCGCACGACATGGGGCGAAAAGAACTTGCCGTGCAGGTCCGGGAACGGATGCTGAAGGTTTATCGGGAACATACAGGAATCGAGGCTTCATGATGAATCGCGAACTGTGGAATGAGATGGCGGCAAGTGCCAATGTGTTCTTTCTGCGCAAACTGCCGAGCGGAGAGGCGGAACCGCAGGCGGCGCTGTTTCCGCTGGTCGGAACCGGAGTGGGACTGATCTGCACGCTGGGAGCCCTGGTGGGGGGAATCCNNCCGGCGATCGTGTTCCCGCTGGGACTCGAACTGATGACGGACTGGCACGGACTGAAAAGTCTGACCATGGATCTGGCGCTCCGCTTCCGGAAGGAAGGGTTGGAGGAAAGGTTTTCCGAAAAGCTGGATTTCCGGAAGGAGATGACGCCGTTTTTCCTGTTTGTGAGTGTGTATCTTCTTCGGGCGCTGGCCTTTGGATTGATTGCGCTGCGGTCGCCTTCGGTTTTTATTCTGGTTTTCACGGGAGCGTATCTGATCCGGAGCGGCGTGGCGGCATGCGCGGCGGAAGAGCTGGAGCCGCTGCTTGAGATTTCGGAAGAGAAGAGGAGATTTCCGCTGATTGTGACGGGAGGGGTGTTTCTGCTGACGGGGATATTGTCGCTTCATCTGCGGATTCTGGCAGGAGGGATTGTCCTGTATCTTCTGGCGCTGCTGATCGGACGGATTCAGAGAAATGCGATTGTCCGCCGGACAGGACGGGCGTCTCTTCGGATCTTCGAAACGGACGGCTATGCGGCTGAAACGATTCTGCTTCTGGCGGGAATGGCCGTGGCGTAAGAGATTCGGAAAGAGACCGGGGAAAAAGAGAATTCCGGAGGATTGTTTTCCGAAAAGCGGAAGATTGACTTGTAAAAGAGAGAATGCGGAATTATCTTGTCCGCATTCATGAAGAAGTGATCTGAGATGACGATACTGGATGTAAAGAATCTGACGATAGAGTTTCAATCGGAATGGGGATGGCTGCCGGCGGTTACGGATGTGTCGTTTCATCTCCGGAAGGGGGAGATTCTGGCGCTGGTGGGGGAGAGCGGATGCGGAAAGAGTATTTCGTGCATGTCGCTGGCGCGTCTTCTCCCGTCGCCGCCTGCGCGGATTGCGCGGGGAGAGGTGCTGCTGACCTGCCGGAATGGAGAGACGGAGAATGTGCTGAATCTGACGCCGCGTCAGCTCCGGAAGATCCGCGGGGGGGAAATAGCGTATATTTTTCAGGAGCCTTCGGTCTCGCTGAATCCGGTGTTCCGGATCGGGGCGCAGATTGCGGAGGCAATCGAACTTCACAGGCCGGATGTGGAAAATGTGGAACAGGAGGTGGCGGATCTGCTCCGGAAGGTCGGGATTCCGAGTCCGGAGGAGCGGATGCGCCTCTATCCGCACGAGCTTTCGGGAGGAATGCAGCAGCGGGTGATGATCGCAATGGCCCTGGCGAGCCGGCCGTCGATTCTGGTGGCGGATGAGCCGACGACGGCGCTGGACGTCACAATCCAGGCGCAGATTCTGGATCTTCTGGCGGAAGTGAGGAATCAGTTCGGGATGTCCATCATCCTGGTAACCCACAATCTGGGAATTGTTTCGGAGATGGCGGACCGGGTCTGCGTGATGTATGCGGGACGGATCGTGGAAACGGCGCCGGTTCGGGAGCTGATTGATCATCCGCGCCATCCGTATGCGTCCGCGCTTCTTGCGGCGGTTCCGAAGCTCGGAGGGACGCACGGGAAACTTTCGACGATTCCGGGATCGGTGCCGCCTCCGGCACGGTTCCCGGCGGGCTGCCGGTTCTGCGACCGCTGCTCGCTGTGCGCGTCGCTTCCGGCAAAAGAACGGGAAATCTGTGAAACCGTGGTTCCGGAGATGCGGGAAATTTCGCCGGGGCACTTCTGTGCCTGTCACAGGATTGGAGCGAAGAGATGAAATCGTCGATTTTTTCCGGGATCCATAACCCCCTGAGTCCGTTTCTTCTGCTTCTGGCGCTGATTATTCTGGCGACGATCATTATCTCGAATATCCAAAGCGAGCAGGAGAAACAGTGGTTCCGGAACGCGGCGCCGCGGGAGCTTCAGTATGATCCCTCGCTGCCGACCCGCATCGACGATATGGACAGCCAGTATGCCTCCCCGATGCTGGAACCGGATATTCAACGGCTGACCGCGGCGGCGCTGGATGACTGGGCCCGCGGCGATTTCACGGCGGCGGAGGATAAATTCCGCACCATCCTGGTTTTCCGGCCGAACAACGCGGTGGCCCTTTCGCATCTGGGAGCTCTTCTGAGCCACCGGGGCGACTACAAGACCGCGGAGCTGATGTTTCGAAATCAGACTCTTTTTTATCCGGGCGATCCGAACGCCTATCTGAATCTGGCGACGGTGCTGGCGAAACAGAAGAGACTCCCGGAAGCGCTGGCGGCCTCGAAACAGAGTCTTGCGCTGTCACCGGGGGGAGCGGCGAACCACCTTTCGCTGGCGAAGATCTATTCGCTTGCGAACAACCGGAAAATGGCGCTGGATTTTTTCCGTCGGGCGGCGGGGAGTCTCGGATCGCGCCTGGTGGAAGCGAGCTGGGATCCCTCCTTTGACAATATCCGGCAGACTCCGGAATTTCAGGAGCTGGTCCGGGAAGCGAAACAGAAAAGCAAAGGGACCGCACCATGAGCCGGATTAAAATTCTTCCAGACGGGATCGCGAACAAAATCGCAGCAGGAGAAGTGATTGAACGACCGGCGTCGGTGGTCAAGGAGCTGGTGGAAAACGCGCTGGACGCACACGCGAAACGGATTCTGGTCCGAGTGGAGCGGGCGGGACAGCGTCTGATCTCCGTTTCGGACGACGGGGACGGCATGGATCCGGAGGACGCCCTTCTCTGCTTTGAACCGCACGCCACCAGCAAAATCGCCACGGAAGAGGATCTGTTTCACATCTCCTCCTTCGGATTTCGCGGAGAGGCGATGCCCAGCATTGCATCGGTCTCGCGCCTGACCCTTCGGACACGGCCGCGCAACAGTCCGGAGGGATTTCAGGTTCAGCTCAACGGCGGCACACTGGAAAACACCATGCCGGTGGGGTGCGCACCGGGAACGGAAACGACGGTCCGCGATCTGTTCTACAATGTTCCTGCGCGGCGGAAGTTTCTGAAATCCAACTCCACCGAGGAGCATCATATCACCGAGACCCTTTCGCTGATCTCGCTTGCCCATCCACGCGTCGCCTTCGAGCTGCAGATCGACAATCGGAAAATCCTCTCCAGCGGAGCCGGCGAAGAGCTGATGCCCCGCATCCGCGACATCTACGGACGGGAACTCGCCGACGCCATGATCCCTCTTGAGTACGACAACGGCAGAATCTCCATTCACGGCTATATCACCCGGCGGGGAGTCACCCGGCCGACCCGTTCGGAACAGCGGATCTTTGTCAACAACCGTCCGGTGGAATCGCTGCCCGTCTACCGCGGAATCCGGGAGGGATGCGGTCCCATGCTCGAAAAAGGACGTTATCATCCCGCGCTTCTGTTTCTGTCTCTGGATCCCGCGCTGGTGGACATCAATGTGCATCCGGCCAAGCGCGAGGTCCGCTTCCGCAATGAATTTGAAGTGGCCGCAGCGGTCCGGGAGGCGGTTGCCGAGGCGATGTCACGGGCGGCCCGGACCGACAATCCGTTTCTGAATCCGGATACTCCAGCGGAAGTTCCTTCTTATCCCGACACACCCGCCAGCAAAGCCAATGCGTTTGATCCGGCGGATTTCATTCGGAGACAGGCATCTCTTCCCCCGGTGGAACCCGCCGGGACGGTTTCAGAAGGCCGGGAAGGAGAACGTCTTTTCCGGAAAACCGCCGACATCAGTCCCGCTCCCCTCCCCTCCACACCGCGAATCGAACGGATTCTTCTGGGCGCGAAAGTGGATTATGTTCCTGTCGGCTCTCTGCCGGACCGGAACGCCGTTCCGGATCTGTTCCAGCCCGCCGAAAACGATCCGGAACCGATCCGGCAGGAGGAGATCCGGGTGTCCGNNGTGGTATAAAATAAAGTGAGACTAATTTCCAGTTCTTACTGAACAAGGCTGATATCAACCAAGCTCAGCCTGCACGTTCTCGGATTTCTGGAAAATTCGTACATCATCGCGACGATGAAAGACAGTCTGGTGCTGATCGATCAGCACGCGGCTCACGAACGGGTTCTTTATGAACGGCTTCTGAAGAAGAACGGAGAGATCCTTTCCCAGAAGCTGCTGATTCCGATTTCGCTGGAGCTGTCGCGTTCCGACTGCCGGTTTCTGGATGCGAACCGGGAGATTTTCCATTCGCTGGGGTTCGAAACGGAGACCTTCGGGGATCACGCGGTCAAACTCAACGCGATCCCCCAAGCGCTGCGGCAGGACAATGCGGGAGGCGTCTTCCGGGACATTCTCTCCCTCATGACCGAAAACGGCAGTTTCTCCGGCCGCACCGACTCCGCGAAACTGGCGCAGGCCGCCTGCAAAGCCGCCGTCAAAGCGCACGACAAGCTCACCATGGAAGAGTGCAACGCCCTGCTCGATCAGATGGCGCAGTGCGACCTTCCCTACTGCTGTCCGCACGGACGCCCCACGATTCTCAACATTTCGCTCAACGAACTGGAGCGCCGGTTCGGACGGAAATAAGAGCTTCTCCTTCCGGGATTTTCTTTCCTCGGAACAGGGGAATTCCGGATTCCACTTCTCCTTTCCGCAGAGGGGACCTTCCGCGGGAGAAGCTCTTGAACAAACTCACTTTTTCTTTTTTCCGCCGGTGTCTGAGAAATAGAGCTTGCGGATCCGGGCGGGATCGACGGTCGGTTTGGGCACGGCGGGATCCATTTTCTTCATGGCGTCCAGCACGATCTCCGACACGGCGAAATTGCGGAAATCCTTGTTGTTGGCCGGAATGACAAACCAGGGGGCGTGTTTGGTGGAACAGTGGTTCAGAACGCCGTTGAAGGCCTTCATGGAATCGTCCCAGAACTGCCGTTCGGTGTAGTCGCTCTCGGAAATTTTCCACTGTTTGCTTTTGTCGTCGAGACGGTCCTTGAAACGCTTCAGCTGCTCCTCCTTGCTGATGTGGAGAAAGAATTTCAGGACGGTGGTCCGGTTGTCCCGGAGAACGGTTTCGAATTCGTTGATCCGGTCGTAGCGCTTCTTCACCTCTTTCGGAGAGATGAGATTGTGGACGCTCTCCACCAGAACGCTCTCGTAGTGCGAGCGGTTGAAAATCACAACCTCCCCGGCGGCCGGAGCAACTTTGTGATACCGCCAGAGGAAATCGTGCGCCGCCTCCTCCTTTGTCGGCACCTTGAAGGAGTGGGAACGGCACCCCTGCGGATTCATCGCATAGAGGACATGATTGATCGTTCCGTCCTTTCCCCCCGCGTCCATCGCCTGAAAGACCAGCAGCAGAGACTGCCGGTTCTCCGCATAGAGCTTGTACTGATACTCCCGCAGTCTGCAGGAATTCTCCTCCACGACATGATCCAGATTCTTTTTTCCGAACCCGAAATCCTCCGACGGGTCAATCTCCCGCACATCGATTTTCCGTCCCGGTTCGACCATCAGTTTTTCCGTGAGATTCATCGAAACCCTCCTCTTTTTTTGATGAATTTTCGGACGACAGAAGTTCCCTTCCCTCCCGGCATCCTGTTTTCTCCGGAGGATGCCGAATCGGGGAAAAACGGCAGAGATCCTTCTACGGCTCCTGCGGCGGAACCGAAATGAGTTTTGCCTTGATCAGGATGTCGTAGACCGCTTTTTCCTGTCCTTCATTTTTGCTGTAATTGAGCATATCCTCGCGGAAATAGCGGAAGGAGCTTCCGGAGGAGTCGTCGACCACCCACTGAAAATCGGTCTGATTTTTGATCTGATCGGGACGCGCTTTTCCCGCATAGATCCGTTTGATATCGACGATCAGCACGCCGTTTGCCCCCTTCTCTCTCGCAAACGAGCGCAGTTTCGCTTCGACATCGACCGCCGTATAAGTCATTCCTGCCGTTGCAGTCGCCTCGCCAAGCACCTTGTAGTCCTTCACCGGGATCTGTTCCTCCGAGAAGTAGAGCTCCACGGCCTCCGAATCGGAAAGCGGCGGATCGGAAATCCCGTCATACTGGATGTTGATACATCCATTCAGAATCAGCAGAGACGAGAGAAGCAGTACGGCCGGAATAAGTTTCAGCATGTCAGAATCCTTCTGTTTCAGTCTGTGACAAAAATTCGTTCAACGCGCGTTCCGAATGAACAGATCACGTCGTACGAGTGAGTTCCCTTGATCTGCGCCCAGTCTTCGACGGTGATCCGGTTCGGTCCCTCCCCGCCGATGCAGGTGACAATCTCTCCAGGCGCGATCTCCCCATCCTCGAATCCGTCCAGCGAGATCGTCGTGTAATCCATCGAAAGGCGGCCGAGAATCGGACAGAGCCTGTCTTTCACAATCACATATCCGCGATTGGAAAGATTCAGCGGAAGCCCGTCCGCATACCCCGCGGCGATCGTTCCGACCTTCGTATCGCGGAAGAGCCGGCAGGTGCATCCGTATCCGATCGTGTGCCCCGCCGGCAGAGTCCGAACGGCGGCAAGATAGGTTTTCAGAGCGAGCACCGGTTCCAGCCGAAGCGCTCTCTGCCCTTCCGTGTCGAACGATCCGTGCAGATTGATTCCAGCCCGGACATGGGTGAAGGGCGGAACCGTCGCAAACGGACAGTTGTTGATCGCGTCGCTGTTGGCAATATGCCGTTTTTCCAGTTCGATTCCGTGTTCCGAGAGTTTTTCGATAATCGCGAGGAACCGGGCAGTCTGTGCAAAGCTGTAACGATCCGCCCCATGGTACGCGATGGGGAAGTGAGTGTAGATTCCCTTCAGATCCAGATTCGGCAGCCGGACCACCTCTTTGGCCACGGCGAGCACCTGATTTTCGAGGATTCCGAGCCGTCCCATTCCGGTATCCACCTTGAGCTGGACCTCGGTCCGGACATTCTGGCGGACCGATTCCGCGCTGATTTTTTTTGCCACCTCCACATCGGTGATTCCGAGGATGATATGGTTGGCGACCGCGGCGGGAATCTCGTAATCCAGCACGGCGCCGAGGATCTGCACCGGTTTGCCGAATTTGACCAGCGGGAGCGCCTCTTTCAGTTCCGCCACGCAGAAACCGGCCGCGCCGGCGCGGTCCAGACGTTCGGCGATTTTTTCCACGCCGAGTCCGTATGCGTTCGCCTTCAGGACCGCGAGAACTTTCAGCGGTTTCACGGCCTCCTGAATATGTCTGTAATTTCGTTCAATGGTATCCAGGTTGATTTCCAGCCAAACCCGGCTGTGCGGGGTAATTTCCGACGCCTTCATCTGAAAAAGCGGCTCCTTTTCCGTAAAAATTGTTCTGTTTTAGAGGAATATACGTTTTTTTACATAAAATTCAACCGTTTCGCGCGCTTTTCCGCAACATATTTTCATCCGGGCAGGAGTCGAGGCACCCCCTGTCGGCTCTCATGGTGCTCCGGACGGGGAAAATCGGAAGAGTTTCATGTGCGCCAATCAAACCGTTTTTTGTTTTTTTGAGTAAAATGAGTGTTGAAAAAACGGATCGAAATGCTATATTATTTGAATTAATCGAATTAAACCGTATTTTTTAAGACAGGAGTTGATTCTTCACATGTTCAAAAAAGTCTGGTCTGCTGACATGGTGGAGTCGCACATTTACATGGCTCACAGCAATAAGGAACCGTTGAATTCCCATTATTATGCGACGCACTATCCGAGCGTATACGCGGCAGCGGAACGACTGTTCGGTTCATGGGGAGAGGCCATCACCGCATGCGGCTTCAATTACGACGAAATCCGGAAATACAAGGTCTGGAACCGCAGCAAAGTCACGGAAACGATCCGGGAGATGGCGGCGGCAGGAAAACCGGTCTCCAGCCAGAAGGCCCAGCAGGATCATAAATCGCTTTACATGGCGGCAATCCGGTATTACCGCTCTTGGGGAAAGGCCGTCATGGCGGCGGGAATCGATTATTCGACCATCCGGGAGCGCAGAAGCATGTCGGTGATGGAGATCAAGGCGGAAATCATCAAGCTCTACAAGGCCAATGTCGACCTTTCCTACTGCAACATGCGTGCAAACTACCAGTATCTTCTGGCATACGGGATGAAAAAGCTCGGAGAGGGAAGCTGGGCCGCCGCCCGCAGAGTCTGCGGAATCAAGACCAATTACCGGATTCCACCGGCAAAACGTCACAAGAAACGTCTTGCGGTGGCTCCGGAAGCCTGAAGATTTCACGGGAAGAAACCTTCCGGATCTTGCGAAGAAGGGGAGCGGAGGAACCTTCCGTACCGGAATTGCGACAGAGCGAAACAGGCGGGGAAAAGAGGAAAAAGGAGTCCGCTTTTTTTGTCTTGAAAGATCCGGAAAATATCGCTCGGACAGCTTGCATAAATGAAAATCAAGGTTACATTTCTGTGGGAAATACGGAATTGCAAGGAGACTTTTTTATGACGCAGGAAGAAATCAAGTCGTTCATAGCCGACGGCATCGCACAGGGGCTCTCCCTCTCCAAAATTCAGGATGCCCTCGCGGAAAAAGGAACACACATCACCTATATGGAGATTCGTCTTCTGGCCTCGGAAATCGAATCGGCACAGCTGGAAAAGCTGAACAAGCCCAAACCGAAGCAGGAGAAGAAAGCTCCGGAAAAACCGCAGGGACTCGAAGAGGAGGATGACGAGGATCTTTCCACTCCGGGCGACGAACCGGCGGAAGGAGAAGAACCCGCCGCACCGCAGGCGGGGAAAACCACGGTGGAACTCAGTCCGATCGCCAAGCCGGGAACGGTCGCGAACGGATCGGTGAAATTCGGCTCGGGCGTGACGGCGGACTGGTTCCTCGACCAGACCGGACGGCTCGGACTTTCCAACGCAACCGGAAAACCGACCGAAACCGACGTCATGGAGTTCCAGGACGAACTTCAGAAACTGTTCAGCCGGTGAGGATGCCGCACCATGAAATTTTTCAACACCCTCGGCCGGAACATTCAGGAATTTGAACCGATCGACCCCTCGAATGTACGGATGTACACCTGCGGGCCGACCGTGTACAACTATGCGCACATCGGCAATTTCCGCGCCTATCTGTTTGAGGATCTCCTCCGCCGGACACTGGAGTATCACGGATACAAGGTCACGCAGGTGATGAATCTGACCGATGTGGATGATAAGACGATCCGCGACTCCCGCGCCGGGAATCTTCCGCTGCGCGAGTTCACGGCGATCTACAAGAAGGCGTTTTTCGAAGATCTGGACAAACTGCGGATCGAGCGGGCGGAATTCTATCCGGAAGCCACCACGCATATTCCGGAGATGATTGCGATGATCGAAGTGCTGCTGGAGAAAGGATACGCCTACCGCGCGCCGGACAACTGCATCTACTTTTCCATTTCGCGCTTTCCGGCATACGGACGTCTGGCGAGAATCGACATGGAAAATCAGCGGGCGGGAGTCCGCATCAACACCGACGAGTATGCCAAGGACTCCGTGGCGGACTTCGCGCTGTGGAAGGCGTGGGATGAAAACGACGGCGATGTGAAATGGGACAGTCCCTGGGGCCCCGGCCGTCCCGGCTGGCACCTGGAGTGCTCCGCGATGAGCCAGAAGTACCTCGGCAAGACCTTCGACATTCACACCGGCGGTGTGGACAACATGTTCCCCCATCATGAGGATGAGATTGCGCAGAGTGAAGCGGCCAACGGCTGCCGGTTCGTCAACTACTGGCTGCACTGCGAACACCTGATTGTCGACGGGAAGAAGATGTCCAAATCCCTCGGGAACTTCTATACGCTCCGCGACCTGGAGAAGAAGGGGTACAGCGGACGGGAAATCCGCTGGACACTGATCGGGACCCATTACCGTTCCAAACTGAATTTCAGTCTGGCGGCGCTCGACCAGGCGCGTTCGGCGCTCGGGAAATTCGATGCGTTCTTCCAGCGTCTGAAAGCGCTTGGGACCGGATCGAAAGGACGGGAAGCGGCGGAAGCCGCCTGCGAAAAGGCCCGGACTCATTTCAAGGAGGCCTTTGCCGACGATCTCAATGTGGCGGAAGCGATTGCGGCAGTTCACACGCTGGAACACACGGTCAACGCGCTTGCGGCGAAAGGAGAACTGGAGTCGGAGGGCGCAGCGGTGATTCTCGACTGCTTCCGGGATTTCGACCGGATCCTCGCCGTTTTCGACGTGGATGCGGAAACGAAAGGCGGAACCGAGGTGCCGGATGAGGTGAAAGCCCTCGCGGAAGAGCGCAGCGCGGCAAAAAAGGCGAAGGACTTCCGGAAAGCCGATGAGATCCGCGACCGTCTGAAAGAGCTCGGGTGGTCGATCAAGGATACTCCGAACGGACCGGAACTCACCCATCTGTGAACAGGACGGGAAAACCGGAATGAAAAAAATCAGAGTTGCAATCAGCGCGTGCCTGATCGGACTGAAGTACCGTTACGACGGGACCTCGAAGATGAATATGGAGATCATTCAGGCGCTGAAGGACCGGGTGGATTTCATTCCGGTGTGTCCGGAAGTGGAGTGCGGACTGACGATTCCGCGGCGGCCGATGCGTCTGGAGGTATCGGCGTCGGGGACACGCCTGCGGGTGATCGAAACCGGAGAGGATGTGACAAACGAGATGCTCGACTGGGCGCAGACCAAACTGGATAAACTGGAACGGCTCAAGATCGACGCATATATTTTCAAATCCAAATCCCCTTCCTGCGGATGGGAAAAGGTGGAGAAGTTCAATCGGGAGGGACGGTGTCTGACCGCGTCCGGACAGGGACTTTTTGCGGCGCTGGTGAAGCGCCGCTTTCCGAATCTTCCGGTGGTGGAGGAGACCGATTTCCCGGAACTGCTCCGCATGATGGACGAGTAGACCATGCGACGGAAACTCCGCTATTTCGAAGACGAGGAAGGAGCTCCGGCCCCGGTCGGCATCCAGATCCGGCGGCGTATCCGCTTCAGCGAGGTGGATGCGCTCGGCATTGCGTGGCACGGACGGTATCCGGTCTTTTTTGAAGAAGCGCAGACGGAACTGGGACACAAAGTGGGACTCACATACGCGGCATACCGGGAAGCGGGCGTGGCGGCGCCGATGGTCCAGCTCCATGTGGATTACCGGAAACCGCTTCGTCTGGACGAGTGTTTTACGGTCACGGCGCTTCTTCACTGGTCGGAGGGGGCGCGCTTGAACACGGAATACCGGATCGAAAAGGAAAACGGCGAGTGCGTCTGCACCGGTTACACCATTCAGATGTTTACGGATCTGCGGACTGGGGAAGCGCTCTACTGCCCGCCGGCAATCTGGGAACAGTGCCGGGAACGGTGGAAAAAGGGCGAATTCCATGCGTGACGTTTTTCTGACAGACGCGGAACTGGTCTGCGGCTTCGGGTTCGGAAAGGAACTCGCGCAGAAAGCGGTGTTCCGCGGGGAAACGGCGTTTTCCCCGATCCGCCGTTTTCCGGTCGATTTTTTTGCATGCACCGAAGCCGCGGTCGTTCCGGGAGCGGAGGAGCGGAAACGGAGGGAGGAGGAGTCCCTCTGCCGGCCGATGATCGAATTTCTTGCGGAGACGGTCCGGGATCTGCCGGAGCAGACACCGTTTCTGCTGGCCAGCACGGTGGGAGAGATCGACCGTCTTTCTCCGAATCAGCCGGATACACTGCATTCCCTGCTGAAGAGCGTACGGGAGAGCTTCCGGAAATCCAACGGCTGCATTGTCTCCGGAGCGTGCGCATCGGCGAGCGTGGCGCTGGACCGGGCGTACCGGATGGTTGCCGGAGGAGTAGCGGAACAGGTGATTGTCGCGGCGTGCGATCTGGTCAGCGAATTTGCATTTTCCGGTTTTTACTCCCTCGGGGCGATGAGCGCGGAACGGCCGCGGCCGTATGACCGGGACCGGTCCGGACTGTATCTCGGCGAAGCGGCCGGAGTTGTGATCCTTTCCGCCCGGCGTGGAGAATTTCCGGTTCGAGTGACCGGAACCGGAATGAGCGGAGACGCCCGGCACATCACCGCGCCGCAAAGCGACGGTCAGCCGCTGGCATCGGCAATGAGGCAGGCTCTTTCGGGGACGGATCCGGAAACCATCGGCTGCGTGCTCGGCCATGGAACCGGAACGATTTACAACGACAGCATGGAAATTGCGGCGATCCGCTCCGTGCTGGGAGACCACACGCCGCTGGCCTCGGTGAAGGCGAACTGCGGACATACGCTGGGAGCATCCGGCATTCTTCAGGCTGTTCTGGCGCTGGAGGTGCTCCGCCGGAAGGAGCTGTTTCCACAGGCGGGGCTCCGGAATCCGGAACGGGGGGCTGAAGGGATGGTCTCGGCGGAGATTCAGCCGGTCCGCACACGGCGGATTCTGTCGCTGAACTCCGGATTCGGAGGGATCAATGCGGCGCTCGCACTGGAGGCGCTCGAATGAGGATGATCGGGAAAGCGGAAGTTTCGGCGAACCGGATTCATCTGGATCGGAAGAAGCTGGAGCTGAAGGGGGAAAATCCGGCGGAACTGCTGGCGGGCCTGCAGAGTCTTCCAGGGGTGGCGACTCTGAATACACAGGATTTCCGGAGGGGGGGAATCAAGGTCAAGCTGGCGATTCTGGGAGCGGCGGCGGCGCTGTACGACGCCGGGCTGGAGCCGTCGGACCGTCTGGGTCTGACCGGATGGGGGACGGACGGGAGCCGGACGGAGAATCTTCTCTATTTTCAGGATTATATGGAACATGGACGCTGCGGCGGACGCGGACAGCTGTTTGTCGGGACCCTTCCGACGACCCCGCTGTGCGAAGCCGCGATCGCGCTGGGTCTGCACGGACCGGCCTACTATCTGGATACGGAGGGAAGAGAGGATCTGCTGCGGCGGGACCTGCATCTCTCCCTTTCCGATCCCGCGCTGGACGGGATTCTTCTGTTTGCGCCGGACGGGGAAACGCTCACGGTTTCGGTGGTGACGGAATGCGAATTCTGCTGATTGCGCCCAATCTCTGCCGGGATCCGTATCCGGTCTATCCGCTGGGGATGAGCGTGATTGCAGGCGCGCTGACCCGGGCGGGACATACGGTCCGGCAGTTCGACGCTCTCGTTCACGGACCGGAGACTCTGCCGCGGACAATCCGCACCTTCCATCCGGATCTCATCGGCTTCAGCATCCGCAATCTCGACACGGTCAACAGCCGGAGTCCGGACAAGGGATTTCTGGACACGGCGTTCCGGATGATCGCATGCTGCCGGAAGGAGACGGATGTTCCGATTCTTCTCGGTGGATCGGGCTACTCGCTTCTTCCGGAGACGATCCTCCGTCTGTCCGGGGCCGACTGGGGGATCGCGGGAGAAGGCGAAGAGGCGATTCTCGAACTGGTCGCCGAACTGGAAAGAGGAGAAA
>DDJH01000239.1:0-8522 GCA_002338895.1 Lentisphaeria bacterium UBA1829
CGCTTTCTTGCGATCCGCTCCCTCTCGAAAGGACGCGCTTCGTATGTGATGGAACCGAATGTGTTCGAACGTGTCCCGAGTCAAGTCCAAGAAAAAATTGTGGAGAAGAATAAAAAATGAGCACAAAACCGAGTGCAAAGCCCGTCCAGAAGATCCGTATCAAACTTCAGGCGTACGAACATCGTATCCTGGATCAGTCTGTTGCGGAGATTCTCAACACCGCCCGCAGAACCGGATCGATGGTTGCGGGACCGATTCCGCTTCCGACACGGATTCAGCGCTACACCGTCAACCGCTCGCCGCATGTTGACAAGAAGTCGATGGATCAGTTCGAGAGCCGGACACACAAACGTTTGATGGATATCATCAATCCGACAGCGAAGACAGTGGATGAACTCAAGAAGCTGAATCTTCCCGCGGGAGTTGATATTTTACTGAAGGTTGGGAAATAAGATTTCCAACAGAAACACTCCTCCGGCAACGGAGGAGCAACAGCTTGGGCACCAAGGCCTTTTCCGAGAGGGCAAGTGCCCGGAAGGAGCAGAATGAAAGGTATCATCGGAAAGAAAGTCGGAATGACACAGGTCTACGACGAGAAAGGAACACTTGTTCCGGTTACGGTCATCGAGGCCGGCCCGTGCGTGGTTCTTGATGTCAAGACGCAGGNNTTGGATTCGGCTCACGAAAAGTCAAAAACGTCACGAAACAGGTACTCGGTACGGTGGCGAAGGCCGGTCTGGAAAAGAACCCGCCGGCAGTGATCAAGGAGTTTCGCACGGAAGGCGACTGCAATCTGACAGTCGGTTCGGTTGTGAAGGCGGATATTTTTGCCGCAGGCGAATTCCTCGACATCACGGGAACCACCAAAGGAAAAGGCTACAACGGCGTAATGGTCCGTCATCACTTCAAGGGCGGACGTGACGGACACGGCGGCGGCTGGCACAGAAAACCCGGCTCCATCGGCTGCCGCGAGTGGCCTGGAAATATCATCAAGGGCAAGAAGATGGCCGGTNNGCAGGTTCCAACGGCGCTTGTTCTGATCCCAGCCGGGTGTTCAAGGGCAAGAAGATGGCCGGTCAGCTGGGAAATGCTTCCCGGACCGTTCAGAATCTGCGCATCGTCAGCGTCTCGGCAGAGGAGAACCTGCTGTTTGTAAGAGGCGCCGTCCCGGGACCGAATGGCGGAACTCTGTTCGTCAAGCAGGCCAAGAAGAAATAATCCGCGGCGGAAACCCTCAACAACGAAACAACAGGTGATACAATGTCCATGAATATTGACATCTTCAATATCAAGGGAGAGAAGGTCGGCGACTACACGCTCGATGATTCCTGCCTTGAATTTGACAAAGGTGCACAGGCCGTGCACGATACCGTGGTCGGTTTCCTTGCGGAACTCCGCGCCGGAACCGCGTCCACGAAAACCAGAGCGGAAGTTGCCGGAAGCGGCAAGAAGCCGTTCAAGCAGAAAGGTCTCGGCCGCGCCCGTGCAGGAAGCACCCGGAATCCGGTGTGGCGGCACGGCGGTGTTGCGTTCGGTCCCAAACCGCGCAGCTTTGCGACGAAACTCAATGCCAAGGTCAAACGCCTTGCCCTGAAACGTTCCTTCTCCGAAAAAGTGAAGGAAGGATCCGTGATCGTTCTGGAAAACTTCGATCTGCAGGATTACAAGACCAAAAACGCGGTCGCCGTTCTGAAGGCGTTCAAAGCTGAGGCCGCCAAGGTCCTGATCGCAGTCAAGGAGTATGAGGACAATCAGCTGCGGGCTACCGGAAATCTGCCTCTCGCAATCCTCATCAAAGCCGCGTCGGTGAATACCTATCAGGTTCTTTACTCCGACAAGTTGATGTTCACCAAGGAAGCGCTCGACGAATTCGTCAAGCGTCTCGCCTGATCAGGAGGCACGGGAAAATGTCCAAGGCTTATGAAATCATTCGAAATATTCTCGTAACAGAGAAAAGCGCGGTTCTGAAAGAAGCCAACCAGTATGCGTTCAAGGTGGCTCCCAAGGCAACCAAACTTGAGGTCGCCGACGCGATTGAGGAAATCTACGGCGTCAAGGTGAAATCCGTCAACATCATTCACTGCAAAGGCAAGATGAAACGCGCCGGCAGATCGCCCCGTCCGGGCAAACGCCCCGACTGGAAGAAGGCCGTGATTTCTCTCGCCGAAGGCTCGATCGACCTCGCGTAAGGAGAACAACATGCCTACAAAATCTTTTAATCCGATTACCAAGAGCCGCAGATACATCACGGTCCTTGATTATGCCGAACTGACCCGCACCGCTCCGGAAAAAAGCCTGACCAAAGGTCAGAAAGCTTCCGGCGGTCGCAATAACGCCGGCCGCGTCACCAGCCGTTTCCGCGGAAACGGAAACAAGCGCCGCTACCGGGCGATCGATTTCAAACGCACCAAAGACGGGGTCCCCGCCGTTGTGCAGCAGATTGAATACGATCCGAACCGTTCCGCGTTCATTGCTCTTCTGGCGTATGCCGATGGCGAGAAGAACTACATTCTCGCTCCGGAAGGCCTGAAGGTCGGGCAGACGGTTCTCTCCGGCGAAAAGGCGGAAATCAAGCCGGGCAATGCTCTGCAGCTCCGCAATATCCCGGTCGGTCTTGAAATCCACAACGTCGAGCTCGTCCCCGGACGCGGAGCAAAAATGGTCCGCTCCGCCGGACAGGTTGCCCTTCTACGTTCCAAAGATGGCGACTATGCTCAGGTGAAACTGCCCAGCGGCGAAGTCCGTCTGGTCAATCTGGCCTGCAAAGCCACGATCGGAAAGGTCGGCAACGGCGATCACATGAACGTTTCTCTCGGGAAGGCCGGTAAGAAACGCTATCTCGGAAAGAGACCTCATGTCCGCGGTCTTGCGATGAACCCGGTCGACCATCCGATGGGCGGCGGTGAAGGCAGAACAAGCGGCGGCGGTCATCCCGTTTCGCCGTGGGGTCAGCTCGCCAAAGGCAAGAAGACTCGCTGCCCGAGAAAGAACAGCAAACGCTTCATCGTTGAACGGAGGAAGAAATAATGCCCAGATCTATCAAAAAAGGTCCCTTTGTGGATTATTATCTGATCGAAAAGATCGAGAAAATGGAGAAATCCGGCAAAAAGGCTCCGATCAAGACCTGGTCCCGCCGTTCCATGGTGATTCCGGATTTTGTCGGGTACACCTTCAATGTGCATAACGGAAAATCGTTCGTTTCCGTTTTCGTGACCGAGAACATGGTCGGTCACCGCCTCGGTGAATTCGCTCCGACCCGGACCTTCAAAGGCCACGGCGTCATCAGCGGAAAGACCGTCTGACGGTTGCCTGCTGTCTCTCACAGACCGGTTCCCTTTGCGGGAACCGGTTTTTTTTTGATTTTTTTTTCTTAACCTTTATTGATTTTTCCGAGATCCTGTTTAAATTTAGCTATCGTTTTCTCCGGGAAAATGAACCGGAATCTTGTGCTCCGGCAATAAGTTTTTATCCTGGAATCACTTAGAAAAATACTGCGGGAACAAGCGCGAAAACGCCAGAGGTCGCTCATGAAGATTGTTATTGTCGGATGCGGAATCGCCGGTTTCACGGCGGCAAAAAATCTCAGGGAAAAACTTCCTTCTTCCGAAATCACTCTTGTCGATGGGGGGATTCACGGTCTGTATTCCAGAATGCGTCTTCCGGAAACTCTGGCGGGAACCCTGCCGGAGCAGAAGCTGATTCTGGCATCCCCGGAGGCAATTGAGAAATCGGGAATCCAGTTCCTTGCCGGCGTGGAGGCCGTTTCCATTCAGGTGCAGCAGAAAACTCTTACGCTTGCAGATGCCCGCGTTCTGCCCTATGACCGACTGGTGCTGGCCACCGGAGCGGAACCGTCCATTCCGCCGATCGAAGGGGCCGGGACGGATATGACCCTGCGTTCCCTGGAGGATGTTCAGCGGTATAGTCGACTTCTCAAAGAGGGGGAGCGCGCAACCGTGATCGGGGGAGGTCTCCTCGGACTGGAGGCGGCTCATGCGCTCCGGGAACGGGGACTCAAGGTGGCGGTCGCGGAGTTCATGCCGCGTCTGCTGCCGCGTCAGCTTTCGGAAAAGGAGTCGGAAATCCTTCAGAAAAAGTTCGAGGAACTCGGATATGAGATCTTTACTGGCCGGGCTCCCAAAACGTTGACTCGGACCGATTCCGGATGGATCCTCCGTCTTGAGGACGGAACGGAGATTCCAAGCTCCATCGTGCTGATCTCCGCCGGAATCCGTTCCAGAACCGCGCTGGCCAAAGCGGCCGGTGCGACGGTGGAACGCGGAATCGTGGTGAACAACCGATTGGAGACATCGCTCCCGGATGTCTATGCAATCGGAGATTGCGCCCAGCTCGGCGGAGTGGTGTATGGTTTGTGGCTCGCGTCCAAGGATCAGGGAACCGCTCTGGCGGAAATCCTGGCAGGAACACGCGAAACGTTTATATCCCCGGTGTACGAACCTTCTCTTAAAATCCCGGGAATCAAACTCAAAGAGATCAGAATGGCGGCTCAAGGGTGACGATGAGGATGCATCGAAGAAAAAATTATTCTGAAATCACGGTTCAGGACGGGGTCGTTCATTTCCCCGGACGGGATATCGCACTCAAAGAGGTCGCAAGTTTTCAGGTGGATCACCGGGCATTCGCCTGTACGACAGCGTTCCTCCTGTTTGTGCTCGGATCACTGGCGTGTCTCTATTATATGCCCGGTTTCATTATTCTGGTGGCCGGCTGCATTTTCATCTGGCTGAAAGTCGAATTCTCCCGGTATGTGGAACTGAAGGTGCAGTTCAAGGACGGTTCTTCCAGAAGAATGCTTTCCGCATCCATCACCGACCGAGTCGGATTGTACCGCCTTTATGACCGGCTCGCGGCCGCTCTGGAAAAGTTCAATTCCAACACGGGTGATTCCCGTGAAAACGGTTAATCTGAAAGCGGCGGTCAAAAGCAGGCCGCTGAAGAAGGCTTCCCGGAAAGCAAAGCTCATTCAGCAGTCCGGAAGCGCACCTTATATTGTTTACGGGTCGGAAATCCGGGTGATGCTGGTGACGCCGTCGGCTGGAGGAGGGTGGATTCTGCCGAAAGGGAATATCGCGAAACGGCTGGATACGCTGACGTCCGCCGCAAAAGAGGCCCTCGAAGAGGCCGGGGTCGTCGGCGAATGCGAAAACAATGTGCTGGGAACTATTCATATTGCAAAGACACCGGATGATGTGGCGTCCATCCGCATTTTCCCGCTGGAGATCAAACGGATCCTTCCTTCCTGGCAGGAGGAGGGAATGCGCAGTCGCCGTCTTTTCCGGATTGATCGGGCCATCCGGATTATGAACACGGAGGAGTCCGCCGAGGTGCTGCGCAATCTGAGGACTCTGATCCTCTCCCGCATGGAGGCGGAGCATGGGAATTGAAATCGAACGGAAATTCCTGCTGAAGGATGATTCGTGGCGGTCCGCTGTGAGCGCCTCCACTGTTTTCAAACAGAGGTATCTGCCGTTTCAGCCCGGACCGGAACATCTTTCCGGCCGCATCCGCATTGCCGGAAACCGCGCGTTCCTGACATTGAAAAGCGCTGCGAAAGGATTCTCCCGCGATGAATTCGAATATGAGATCCCGCTCGAGGATGCGGAACAGATGCTGGAACGGTTCTGTACCGGAAATGCAGTTTCCAAAATCCGTCACAAGGTGGATTATCTCGGGTATCTCTGGGAGATCGATGAGTTCCTGGGGGAAAATGCGGGGCTGGTGGTCGCGGAACTGGAACTGGAGTCCGAGGATCAGCGCTTCCCGATCCCGCCCTGGCTCGGCGAAGAGGTGACCGGCGATTATCGCTATTCCAACTCCGTGCTGGCGGAAAATCCTTATTCCTCCTGGCACGGAAATTGAGGATGCGCGTTTCCCGCTTCTTCGGAAGATGGGTGCTTCTGCGGTTGAAATTAAGAGGGGTTGTGCTATATTATCGTCCACAACGAAAGCCCCACGATCATGATCAGACTCATTGCGTCCGATATGGACGGAACGCTGCTCAACAGCAGAAAACAACTCCCGGAAGAAACATTCCAGATGCTCGAAAGTCTCGGGATGCGCGGAATCGAATTTGTCGTTGCGAGCGGCCGCCAGTATTATAATATCTACAATCTGTTCCGGGGCGGACCGGCGGACAGGATCTACTACTGTTCCGAAAACGGGGCGATCCTCTTTCACGGGAAGGAGAACCTCTTTTTCAGCGAGATCCCGCGCGACGGGGCCGAACGGATTCTTGAAGAAATCCGGAAACTGCCGCAGGTGTATCCCATTCTCTGCGGACTGCGGAACGCCTATATTCTGCATGATGATCCGGAGTTTGTCCGGAATGCCCGTTTGTACAACGACCGTCTGGAGAGGATCGCGGAACCCGGTCTGGCTCTGGAAGGGGACAGAATCTGCAAAATCGCCGCATTTTCGGCAAAGAATGCGGAGTCGGTGGTTTACCCGGCAATGAGGAAACTGGAGCCGGATTTCTCTGTCGTACTGTCGGGGGCGACGTGGGTGGATGTGATGAATCCGTCGGTATCCAAGGGGTCTGCGCTCGACATCCTCCGGAAAAGACTGGGAATCGCTCCGGAAGAGTGCATCGTCTTCGGGGATTATCTGAACGATTCCTCCATGTTCGGAAACTATCCGAACAGTTATGCGATGGCAAATGCCCATCCCGGCCTCAAGGCCGTCGCCGCACATATCACCGAGGCGGATAATGAACACAATGGCGTCTGGGAGACCGTTCGCCGAATCCTGAAGGAGGACGCCTCTGCCATGGATCGGGGGGCCCATGATTAAAGATATGACGGTGGGGAATCCCACAAGGCTGATCCTCGGATTCACGCTGCCGCTGCTGGTCGGAAACATTTTCCAGCAGCTGTACAATATGGCCGATACCATCATTGTCGGACGGACGCTCGGATACAAGGCGCTTGCCGCGGTCGGGGGATCTTCCGGATCAATCATGTTTCTGGTTTTCGGTTTCTTCTTCGGACTTACCAGCGGACTCGCCGTCATCACCGCTCAGCGGTTCGGAGCGCACGATGACGAGGGGGTGCGGAAGTCCGTTGCCGCATCCACGGTCATCTGTACGGTGATTACGGTTTTTGTCACGCTCTTCTGTGTGCTCGGGGTGCGGACCATCCTCCGGATCATGGATACACCGGAGGAGATCTTCGAGGATACGTGCAATTATCTGATCGTGATTTTTTACGGAGCATGGACCCTTGTCTTCTACGGAATGCTCTCCAGCATCATCCGCGCTCTCGGAGACAGTCGGACTCCGCTCTATTTCCTGATCGTCTCCTCCCTGGTCAACGTGGTGCTGGATCTCTATTTCATTCTGAATTTGAAAAGCGGCGTGGCGGGCGCCGCGTGGGCCACCGTGATTTCGCAGGGACTTTCCGGATTCCTGTGTCTGATCTTCATGATCCGGAAATTTCCGATTCTGCATCTGCGTCTGCGCGACTGGGAATTCAACCGGGCTTTCTACTGGGAGCATCTGCGGGTCGCCCTGCCGATGGCGTTCCAGTTTTCGGTGACCGCCGTCGGCGTGCTGATCCTTCAGCGGGCCCTGAACGGATTCGGTCCGGTTGCCGTCGCCGGATATACCGCAGCATGCCGGATCGATCAGCTTTCCGTTCAGCCGCTCTTCTCCTTCAGCATTGCAATGGCGACTTTTGCGGCACAGAATTACGGAGCGGGCAACATCGCCCGGATTCGAAGCGGTGTGTATCAGTGTTCGGCCATGGCGATCGGTTTCAGTCTGATTGCCGGCGTGCTGCTGATCTCCTTCGGATCCGTGCTGACAGAGTGGTTCATCGGCGAGCGAAATGTCGACGTGATCCGCTGCTCCCAGATCTATCTCAACACGAATGCGAGCTGTTATGCGATTCTGGCAATGCTGCTGATCTATCGAAACGTGCAGCAGGGGATGGGGTTTGCGTTCATCCCGTTCATGGCGGGGGTGGTGGAGCTGGTGCTGCGGATTGTCGGCGCATTCGGACTGGCGGTCTGGCTGCAGTATCCGGGGGTCTGTCTTTCGAATCCGCTGGCATGGGTCGGTGCGACTGTCATTCTCGCGTGGGACTACTGCCGGACCATGAAGCGTCTCCGGGCGGAATCTTCCGCCGGCGTTCTCCGCCGCGCCGAAGCGTAAAACCGGTTTCCTCCGGTCAGACCGCCGAAGAGGAAAAACGTTCCCGATAACGGCAGCGGAGACAGAAATCTTCCAGAACCTCTCCCCGGAGAAACCCGTTGCGCATCTGCTCAAACCGTCGCGCGAACAGAATCTCCGAAAGTCTCCGTTCCGCCGCGCTGCCGAAATTCAGGATTCCGTCCGCGTCCAGACAGCATGCGGTGACCCGTCCGTCCAGCAGAACCCCGAACTGAAAAACTCCGCCATGACAGAACCCCTTCTCCGATCTCCGCGGCGCATCCGCTTCCGGCCATTCAAACGGCCTGTCCTCATGGAGAAACAGACGCCGGAGCAGCTGCACTCTTTTTCCGCC
>DDJH01000239.1:8546-13814 GCA_002338895.1 Lentisphaeria bacterium UBA1829
CGCGATCCGTTTCCGCACCGAACGGTCCGATCCCCTGTCCCAGAGACGGTAGTCTATATGAACATTCGCATTGGTGGACAACAGCTTTTCCGAAAACTCAAAAATCCTCTCCAGCTCGGAATCCGTCACACCGGAATGAAGCGAAATATTCAAGCGGCGATAGACCGGATCGTCCAGAATCCGTGCGTTCGGATGATCGAAAAGAGTTCCGTTGGTCGTCATGCCGAGCGGCAGGTCCGCCTCCTTCGCGAAAGCCGTGATCCGTTCCAGATCCGGATGCAGAAATGCCTCTCCCAGAATGTGCAGATACGCGATCTCCGCCAGTTCCGCCACCTGAGGAGCCAGCTTCGAAAACAGGGCAGGATCCATAAATCCGGGCTCCCGGCTGCTGCCCCGGCAGAACGCACAGTGCCGGTTGCACCGGTTCGTCAGTTCCAGATAGGCAGCACGAAATCGCTTCGGCATGTCAGCGCGCTCTCCGCCGCAGAAGAGAGATCCCCCCATAGGCGAGAAGAGCCAGGAAAAGCAGAAACAGCAGTTCCCCTGTCAGCAGAGCTCCTCTCCCCGTCGCATTCCCCAGCAGGGGGAGCAGGGAAAGCGCAGTCCCTGTCGCCTCCAGAAGACAGAACCCTTTCAACGCCAGTTCCGGTTCCACCGGTTCAAACTTCCCCAGCCGGCCGCCCTGCGGAAGCCGGGGCGTCAGAAGAAACAGCAGAGAGAGCAGCGCCAGCGTCACAAACAGCACAAACAGAACATTCATCCGGAACAGCAGCAGCGGAAACACCAGCAGCAGTGCCGCCGAAGCCGGCAGCAGCATCACTCTCTCCGGCCGGTTCCGCAGCAGCCAGATGCTCTGAACAATCGGCACTCCGAGTCCCAGCGGGAAGAACAGCAGCATTCGCACTCCGGAGGCCGAGCAGAGGAAATCCGCAGTCTCCTTCCATTCCATTCCTTCCAGACGCCGGCTGAACGCCAGTCCCGCCAGCGGAAGCAGAAGCGAAACGAGCAGCAGAATGAGTGCGGTCCGGACCGCCCGAACTGTATTGGACGCGGTCACCGTCTTATCTCGGTCTCGGCTGCATGGTGTGGAACGACGGCTCATCCGTCAGCGGCTCCATCGTCTCTTTGGGCGTGACAATGGTCTCCCCTTCCTCATTCTGGGGATCTTTCAGAGAAACGGTCTCATCCAGAATCGCCTCCTCCAGCTCCTTGCGGTTGAGAAGGTGTGCTTTGACCGGGTTCCAGCGGAAAAGATTCTTTTTCGGCGCCTCTCCGGAGACCACGATCTGTTTCCCGTCCAGCGGACTGGTCCAGATCAGGGAGATCTGAACTCCGGACGGCCTGGAGGATTTCCCTCCGCGAATATACTGCATCCATTTCTGGACCTGCGTGTCACGGTTTGCCGACTCCTCTTCCGGATGCTGAAACGCCGTAACCGCAACGCGGGGTTCGCTGAAACGGACCTGATTGATGTCCGCAACTTTCAGTTCCGGGAAAAAGTTTGCCAGGAAAACCGCCGCTTTGATCTTGGCGGCAGAAAACGCCGTGTTTTCCGGAACGAATTTCTTGTACACCATCTGAGTCGGGGTCCATCCGCGCTGGGTCCGTTCGCCCGCTCCGTCGACCACAACGGAAAAACCGGATTTCGGAAGGTGCCAGACATAGGCGGAGTGCATGAAATCGTAGTTGTTGTTCCGTTCGGGAGTCCAGTCGTCATAGCGGTTCGGTCCGCCCCCGAGAGAACTGAAACGCGGTGGCTGGAACGCAAAGATCCGGTCCGACATCAAAATCGGATCATTGTATCGGATATAGTTGCGGTCCGACTCCGGAAGATCCAGAGTCCGATCCAATGCATAGGAACGAGCCCGTTCCGCAGCCTCTGTTCGATAATCCAATGATCCGGCCGCCGCAAGCAGAAGCAGCAGAAGAAGAGGAAGGAGCGAAACAATTTTTCCGGAAACCATATTTTCCCTCATTTTTTAACTGAAAATAAAGCAGATCAATATAATATACTCCGCTTCCTGTGGTTTTAAAGCGATGCTTTCAAGAAATGTTCAGACTCGAAGGATATGCCACTGCTCCGGCGCGTGGAACGTCTCTCCGGAAAAGGCGACGGTCGATGAAATCTCCGGCTTCGGACAACCCGCGTTGTAATTATAGCGGCAGATTGCAAAGGCAAGTCCGTTCCGCTGTTCCTTTGTCAGTCCGATTCCCGCAAACGGAATTTCCAGTTCTCCGCTCCAGAAATTCCGGTCCGGTTCCGCGCATGTCGCAACCCGCAGTCCGGTTTCGCAGAGCTTCTCCTCAAACGTCTGTTCCGTGCGGCGGAGCGCGGAGGAAAGATGAAGCTGAAGTTTCCGCTTCTCCGGCGTCACATGAAATTCGAAGTAATCCTCATGGCCGGGAAGCTGGATGAAACATTCCATGACATCGCCGGTTTCCCAGGTCTTTTCATTGTCGTTCCGGGCACGGTTCCCGATATCGGAATCGCGGAAGAGTCCGAGAATATGGAGAGTGTCCTCTTCCACAAGAATGGTCGCCACACCATTTTCCTTCGGCGGCATTCCGTCCTGAAGACGGAAAAAGGTCAGGAGCTGCCCGGGGACACAGCTTGTCCCGCCCGGCAGAATACGTCCTGAATTCAGAACATCAATCAGTTTGTCCCGCATGGAGTTCTCCGTTCGATTCCCGGATCCGTTTCCGATCCGTCGTTTTTTTTTCCATTGATTCGGAAAATGTAACTCCTTTTTCCCGAATCCGCAAGAGGCGGAAAAGGTTTTTTCCCGTTTTTCCGCTTATTCCCCAATGATCCTGCGGATTGCCGGATTGTAATCGTTTTTTGCGTAAAAATTTCCATGGCGTATTTGTTTTTTGGGGCGGGGAGGAGTATCTTACCATTCAGAAATTTCAATTCATTTTCATTCAGAAAGGACAAGATCCGAAATATGGGAAGATTATTTGGTACGGACGGAATCCGCGGAAAGGCGAATGAATACCCGATCACTCCGGAAATCGCCCTGAAAGTGGGGAAGGCTGTCGCTCAGATCTATGCAAAAAACAGCGGGACGGCAAAGGCCGTGATCGGAAAAGATACCCGCGTTTCCGGCTATATGCTCGAAACGGCTCTCACAAGCGGAATGCTCAGCATGGGGATGGATGTCCTCGAAATCGGTCCGATGCCGACCCCGGCGGTGGCACATCTGGTCCGGTCGATGGGCGCGGACTGCGGAATCATGATCACCGCCTCCCACAACCCCTCCGATGACAACGGAATCAAAATCTTCAGCGCGGACGGATTCAAACTCCCCGATGAAACCGAAGAGGAAATCGAAAAAATCATTCTCGGCGAAGTCCCCGAAATCACTCCCCGCCGCATCGGAAAGGCCTATCGGATCGAAGATGCGAGAGGACGCTATATCGAATTTGCAAAAAGCTCCATTCAGAACCGCAGTCTGAAAGGAATCAAGGCGGTTCTCGACTGCGCGAACGGGGCGGCATATTACATTGCTCCGCTGATTCTCAAGGAACTCGGGGTCGAGGTGCTGGCGATCTCCACGTCGCCGAACGGCTCCAACATCAACGAGAACTGCGGGGCAACGCATCCGGAGGAGATGTGCCGCCTGGTGCGCGAGCATCACGCCGATGTCGGCATTTCGCTCGACGGGGATGCCGACCGCGTCATCTTCTCCGATGCCGAGGGACATGTGGTCAACGGGGACCGCATCATCGGACTCTGCGCTCTGGATTACAAGGCGGAAGGAAAACTCACCTCCGATTCGATCGCCGTGACCAGCATGAGCAATATGGGACTCATCGCCGCAATGAAGAAAGCCGGTATTCGCGTGGAGATCACCGCGGTCGGGGACCGCTACGTGATCGAGAGAATGAAGGAGAAAGAGATCAAACTCGGCGGGGAGCAGTCCGGCCATCTCATCTTCCTCGACTATGCGACCACCGGAGACGGCATCATCTCCGCTCTCCACGTGCTCAAACTGATGAAGGAGAAAAACATGACGCTCGCCGAAATGGCATCGTTCATGGAAGAGTATCCTCAGCATCTGGAGAGCATGAAAGTGCGGGAAAAAGTCCCGGTTGCCGAAATTCCCGGTCTTTCCGATCTGATCGCCCGCGCCGAACAGGAGTTCGGAGAGGATGGGCGCGTCGTAATCCGCTATTCGGGAACGGAAAATAAAATCCGGGTTCTCGTGGAGTGCAAATCCGCCGAACTCGCCGACCGCTGGATCCGGACCCTTTGCAATCACATTCAAAAGGAGCTCTGCTGATGCTGATTCAAATCCTCCGCAATGAAAACCGTGAGACCCTTGCCCCGCTCTGCTGTCACCGCTCGCTCGCGGAACTGGAGATGGCGGGAACCGATGTCAACGATGTGATCCTCTCCCGCTGGGAAGGGGCGGTCTGCGATTTCAACAGCTCCGATATGATTACGGCAACAATCGCATTCTGGCCCTCCAAAGCTCTTCTGGAACGTCTGGCCGCTCTTCCTGGGCCGTACATCCTTCAGGATGCGGAACAGCAGCCGCTTGCCTGGCGTTCTCCCACCGGCGAACTCCCCGCCGGTGCAATGACCATTCCGGCCGATGAAGCCAGCTTCCGGATCCGCTATCCCTGGGATCTGCTCCGGGTTCATGAAGAGGTGCTTTCCGAAATCACCGAAAGCAAGATCTCCGGAACGGTACGGGAAGGGGCTCATATCGATGGAATCCTGATTCTCGGAGAGGGATCCGTGGTGCTTCCCGGAGTCTACATGGAAGGCGTGACCGTCATCGGGAAGAACTGCAAAATCGGACCGAACTGCTATTTCCGCGGCAATACATCACTGGGGGACAACTGCCATGTGGGACAGGCGGTCGAGGTCAAAAACTCGATCCTGATGAAAAAGGTTTCCGCCGGCCACCTCAGCTACATCGGAGACAGCATCGTCGGCTCATACACCAACTTCGGCGCCGGCACCATCACCTCCAACTTCCGCCACGACGGCAGGAACCATACAAGCAAAGTCTGCGGAAAACTCCTCGATACCGGACGACGCAAATTTGGATCCATCATCGGAGAAAACGTCCATACCGGCATCCACACCTCGATCTACCCGGGGCGCAAGATCTGGGCGGACCAGTGCACCATGCCGGGCGACATCGTGAAACACGACATCACCGGCCGCTGAACGAACTGCCACCCCACCCACCTGCAACAACAGTCCGGGGAAAATGCCATGGCATTTTCCCCGGGGTCAAGGACAAGGTGTCCTTG
>DDJH01000239.1:13819-14445 GCA_002338895.1 Lentisphaeria bacterium UBA1829
AAACCGCGAAACCAAACCACCAACCACCAGACCACCAGACCGGAAACAAAAAAACGCGGATCCCCTTTCGGAAATCCGCGTTTGAGTCCGCAAAGCCGCGAATCAGAACGAGCTGAGCAGAACGATTGCGAACGCCATGACGAAGATCGCGACGGTTTCAACGATACCGAGCACCATCAGCTGATTGGTAAATCCTTTTCCCGTTTCCGCGAACGCATCGGCAGATGCCGCAGCGGAGAGCCCCTGCCAGAGAGCGGAGATTCCCATGGAAATTCCGGAAAGAATACCGACCATCATGTAAACAAACCAGATTCCCGGCTTGGATGCGAGAAGCGTTGCATCTCCCGCCGCACCCATGATGATGAACATGATAATCATACCGTAAATGGTCTGAGAGAGCGGAGCTCCGGCGAAGATCAGCAGCTGGAAGGGAGCGGGCTTGTTCTGTGCATAGCACTTCTTCCACGCGCCGACCGCCGCACACCCGGCTGCGCCTGCGCCGTATGCGGATCCGATGGCCGCGAAGCCGATGGAGGCGAACGCTCCGGCGAAGACCAGAGCCTTCTGCGCATAATCCGGAACGATGGTTGCCGCAGCCTGGGCTGCGTTTGCAGCGTCTGCCGCTG
>DDJH01000239.1:14486-16433 GCA_002338895.1 Lentisphaeria bacterium UBA1829
AACGCCGAGGAATCCGAGCGCGATGTTCAGGATATGGCCGAACACCGCAACGAGAATCAGGAAGATCAGTCCGATGACGAACAGATCCCGCGGCAGTGCATCCAGCACCATTCCGCCCATTTTGTTGAAGTTTTCCGCAATATAAGTTCCGGAAAGCCCCACCGCGAACAGACGGATGTAGGAAAGCACGTCGACAAAACTTCCGATCAGCGCGAACGGCAGATTGAGCGCCGCCTCCAGCGTGATCGTTCCGACGATCAGCACCACGCCGATCCCGTAGAAATAATACACGAACGTCGGGAACGTCCCGGAAAAGACGATCAGATTCACCGCCGTGAAGAAGTTGCCCCAGATCAGCAGCGCCCAGCCGAGATTGCCGAGCGCCCGCCAGCTGTGCCGCAGATCCACGATCGTTTTGAACAGCCGCGCCGCCGAAAGCTGCAGCGCCGCCAGCAGGAAGCAGAGCCACTGAACGAACTTGTCCTTCAGCCCCGCCGGATTCTGGTGCAGCTTTTCCGCGATTTCGCACGCAAGCGGACTGTGCGCCGGATCCGCAAGGAAGTTGAGTCCCTGCATGAACGAAGGCAGCACATTCCGCGGAATTCCGAACCAGGCCCCGTTCAGCCAGCCCCAGATCAGCGACATGCACGACAGCAGCAGAAACAGATTCAGCGGAAGTCTCGCCCCCTCTTTCCCCTTGCAGACCGTGTATTTGCAGATCAGCGCCGTCGCAATGAACAGCACCCCGTATCCCGCATCCCCGATCAGCATCCCGAAAAAGATCGGAAAGAAGATCAGGAAGAAGAGATTCACATCATTTTCCCGGTATCCCGGTGTGACTCCGATAAAGTCGAACAGCGGATCCATGATATCCAGCCATTTCGGTTTCCGGATGCAGGTCGGCACCTGATCGTCTCCGGGATCCGGATCGGTAATCAGCAGCGCCCAGCCGTTGGCGGCGGCCGCTTTCCGCAGTTCCTCGACCTTGTCGACCGGCACATAGCCGTTCAGATAGGCGACCGCGCGGTCTTCCCCCATTCCATCCCGGTTCCGTGCGAAGGTCAGCTCGTCCTCCACTTCCGCCCGGTATTCCCGGATCGCGTCCAGGGAGGAGGTCAGATTTTCCAGTTCCGTATACTGATTCTGAAGTTCCGCCTGATGTTCCCGAATCTCCGTCTCGATTTCGTTCATCGAGCGTTCGGGGAGCTGGACGGTGTTCAGATTGCGGATGTCGATCGGCCGCCGGGAGATCAGGGCAAGACAGACCTGGGCGGAATTTCTGGAGATCTCTTCCGCCGTCACCCCTTCCGGCAGTTCCGGCATCGCTTTCGGCGACGCGGTGCAGAGCGTCACAAAAATCCCCTTCCGCTCCAGCTCGTGAATCTGGGCGGGAGAGAAATTGCCCCACGGACGCAGCCGTTCATACTCCTTGTTGAGATTTTCCAGCGATTTTTCCGTTGCGCTCTGCGCATCGAGAATTTCATTGACCCGGTCGACCGCCTTTTCCGCATCCAGCGCCGGCGCATGGGAAACTCCTTTGCGTTCGAGCAGCGCAAGACCGGCCCGATTCACCTCGGCAAGCCGTTTGGCGAGCGAAGCGACATCGGCGGTTTCCACATTCGTGGAGATCGAGGTGTGGAGAATCGACAGGTCGCGCAGTTCCTCAAGAGTCCGGACCTTGTCGGAGTCCAGACAGAGGACCGTGATTTTTTTCATCGGAATAATCATGCCACGGTCTCCTGAAGTTTTTTCTTTGCGATTTTGGAGCGGGCGACCGCCGCCGTATCCATGTCTCCCAGGTAGATCTGAATGGCGCGGATATTCTCCTTGCATTCCGGGATCTTGACCTTTTCGAACAGGTTCACCCGCTGGGTCGTGACCCGCAGTTCATCGGCGATCAGCTCGTACTGCCTGCGGATGACCTCCCGCTCCTCCTGGATGGAGACG
>DDJH01000239.1:16439-22510 GCA_002338895.1 Lentisphaeria bacterium UBA1829
ACCGAGAGATTCTTCCGGATCTTTTCCACCGATTCCGGATCTCCGAACAGAGCGGTCCACGAGGCCAGCGCCTGCTTGGTCTCGCGTTCCAGCTCCCGATTCCGCTCAATGCGGTCGAGGCAGGTCCGCATCTCCATCTGGAGCTGCTGTTTTTTCAGCTGAAGCGTCGGCAGGAATCTCTGGAACTGTTTCAGAGAATCCCGTTCCTGCTTCAAGGCTGTTTTGGTTAATTTGACTTTCGGCATGGCGCACCCTCCGGGTCATTTCGGCCAGAATTTCTCAACCAGTTCGGTTTTGATGCCGGTCTCGGTTTTGTCGAAGCACTCCGCAAGAATCTTCCACCCTTCGTCCAGCGCCTCTTCCAGCGGGATGTTGACCGAAAGGTCCATCATCTGCTTTTCGAAGGCGACGCCGTAGCGGAGAAGTTTCTTGTCCCAGTTGCTCATCTGGAAGCCCATCGACTGCTTTTCCAAAGTCTCCTTGTAATCGGCATAGAAACGGATCATGGTGTCCATGATCGCGCGGTGGTCCTCGCGGGTCTTGCCGTTGACCTGCTGTTTCAGACGGCTCAGGGAGCCGAACGGTTCGATGCGTCCGTTCTTCAGGTAGAACTGACCCTCCGTGATGTAGCCGGTGTTGTCCGGAATCGGGTGGGTGACGTCGTCGCCCGGCATCGTCGTGACCGTCAGAATCGTGATGGATCCGGCTCCGTCGAAGTCGACCGCCTTCTCATACCGCGCCGCAAGCTGCGAATAGAGATCGCCCGGATAGCCGCGGTTCGACGGAATCTGTTCCATCGTGATCGCAATCTCTTTCATCGCATCGGCAAAGTTGGTCATGTCGGTCAGCAGGACGAGGACCCGCTTCTTTTCCAGCGCGTACTTCTCCGCCACCGCCAGGCACATGTCCGGAACCAGCAGACATTCCACAATCGGGTCCGCCGCCGTATGAATGAACAGAACCGAACGCGAGAGCGCTCCATGCTCGTCCAGAACGTTTTTGAAGTAGAGATAATCGTCATACTTCAATCCCATTCCGCCGAGGATGATCACATCCACTTCCGCCTGCATCGCAATCCGTGCGAGCAGCTGGTTGTACGGTTCGCCTGCCACCGAGAAAATTGGCAGCTTCTGGGATTCCACCAGCGTGTTGAACAGGTCGATCATCGGAATACCGGTCCGGATCATCTTCCGCGGAATGATGCGCTTGGCGGGATTCACGGAGGGGCCTCCGATCTCGATCATGTCCGAGGTGATCTCCGGACGCATGTCGCGCGGCTTGCCCGCACCGTTGAACACCCGGCCCAGAAGATCGGTCGAGGAGGAGACTTTCATCGGATAGCCGAGGAAGCGCACCTCGTCGCCGGTGCTGATTCCGCGCGAACCGGCAAAGACCTGAAGATAGACTTTGTTGTCCTGAAGACGGATCACCTGCGCAAGCGAGGTCCCGCGGGCACTGGTGACCTCCGCAAGGTCGTTGTATGCAACATTGTCCGCCTCGACCGTAATCACGTTGCCGGCAATCTGAATGATTTTGTGATAAACCTTACGCATTGACGAGTCTCTCCTTGATTTTCGCGGCGATGGCTTCTTCGCCCTGTTTGAACTTATCGGAGTTGAACGGAGAATAGTTCCAGTCGGTGAACATCTGTCTCAGTTCAAGGAAGAATCGGCGCGCGGTGTCTTTGTCGTCGAAGCGGAACTCGTCGTTCAGCACGCCGACCACCCGGCGGAAAACGTACTTCTGGCGTTCCGCGCTGCAGGCCGAGTCCACCTCGTCAAACGTATTCTGCTGAAGATAGACAAAATCCAGAAATTCGCTCTTCAGATAGATCACAAAGTCGTCGATATGCGTTCCTTCCTCGCCGACGACCTTCATCATCTGATTGATCTCGTTGCCGCGGCGGAGAATCTCCCGCGCCCGTTTGATCTCGCTTTCGTCCACGATGCTCTTGTAGTGGCTCCAGCTGTCCAGCGGGTGGATCGCCGGGTACCGGCGCGCCGACGAGCGTTCCCGCGAAAGTCCGAGAAATGCGCCCACCACTTTCAGCGTCGCCTGAGTCACCGGCTCTTCAAAGTTGCCGCCTGCGGGACTCACCGCTCCGCCGATCGTCACCGATCCTCTGCTTCCGTCGTTGAGAACCACCAGCCCGGCCCGTTCATAGAAGCTGGCAATCAGCGATTCCAGGTACGCCGGGAACGCCTCTTCGCCCGGGATCTCCTCCAGTCGGCCGGACATCTCGCGCAGAGCCTGCGCCCACCGCGACGTCGAATCCGCCAGAAGCAGCACGTTCAGCCCCATCTGCCGGTAATACTCCGCCAGCGTCACCGCCGTGTAGACCGACGCTTCACGGGCCGCAACCGGCATCGAACTCGTGTTGCAGATGATGATGGAGCGGTCGATCAGCGGTTTGCCCGTCCGGGGGTCTTCCAGATGCGGGAATTCCCGGAGGATTTCCACCACTTCGCCCGCGCGCTCTCCGCACGCCGCGATAATGACCACGTCCGCTTCCGCGTTCCGGCTGATGGAGTGCTGAAGAACGGTCTTTCCCGCTCCGAAGGGTCCGGGGGTGCAGAAGGTGCCTCCCTTCGCCACGGGGAAGAAGGTGTCGATCGTCCGCATCTGCGTGATCATCGGCTCGGTCGGCATGAGTTTCTCCCGGTAGCAGGAGATCGGAATTTTCACCGGCCATTCCTGGACCATTGTGACGATCCGTTCCTCGCCTTTGGCGTTCCGCACTTTTGCCATCGTGTCCGTGAGCTTGTAGGTGCCCGCCGGTGCGATCTCCGTGATCTCCCAGACTCCCTTGAAGGAGAACGGAAGCATGATGCTGTGCTGGAAGATTCCTTCCGGAACCCAGCCGATCTTGTCGGAGGCGGAAAGTTTGTCGCCGACTTTGGCGGTCGGAGTGAACTGCCAGGTGGAGTTGTAATCCAGCGGATCCATGTAGAGCCCGCGTTTCAGGAAGAAGCCGGCTTTTTCGGCGAGTTTTTCCAGCGGGTTCTGGAGTCCGTCGTAGACCTGTGTGAGCAGGCCGGGACCCAGTTTCACGCTCAGAAGGGCATTGGTGAATTCGACGCTGTCTCCCACTTTGAGTCCGGCGGAGCTTTCGAAGATCTGGAGGTCGGCGCGGGAGCCGCGCACCCGGATGACTTCGCATTTGAGTCTGCTGTCGCCGACAAGCACGTAGGCGACTTCGTTCTGTGTGACGCTGGTGTCGAACTCAACGGTCAGAAGGTTGCCGTTGACGCCGACAATCCGGCCCATTTTCTTGTTTTCGAGCATAAAATATTATCTCCCTTTTCTAAGTTGCGATACCGGAAAGCCGTCAGACGGCTTCTTTGCGGACCTCCTCCGCGGCGAGATCAAGATTCTTCTGCGACTGTCCCGCATCTCTCGCCTTCCATTTCAGCAGCAGTTCCAGCTTCAGCTTGTATGCACAGAGGACGTTGAAGTTGAAGCGGTTGCCGAATTCCAGCTCTTCGATTTTCTGCCAGCGGGCGAAATCCAGCATCTTCTCCCGCTCCAGCGGATTGCCTGCGGCAAAGGCCTCGCGCACGGACCGGTCCGCATCGGTCTCATAGGCTCCGTCCGCATGAAGATAGGGCGCCGCGTCGAGGTTCAGACGCGCCGCGCGGAGTTTGGCAATGGAGTTGCGGAACGCGGTCTCCCATGCCAGATAGTCCGCCGCAAAACTTTTCTTCGGAAAATCCGCCGCATCCGCCGAAAGACTCAGTTTCCGGAACTGTTCCGACCGGGTCGAATTCAGGTAAAGATCCGTCGAATCCGTCAGTTCTTCCAGTGTGATATGCGGCGCTTCGTCCCATTTCAGCTGGGGCAGGGAAGCGATCAGGGCATACAGGACCATGGTTCCTCTCCGATCCCGGCGTCAGCCCTTGAGCGCCGCTGCAAGTTTCGGGCCGACGTAAGCGCAGATCACATCGCAGAGCGCTTCATCGGTGAAGTCCAGAAACACATCGGAATCCTTGAAGCCGATCTGCAGGCCCGAGGCCGCATCCGCATTGATCCGGATCACCGGATTGGCTTTCAGATCCGCCAGAAGCGAACCCTTCAGCAGCGCCGCCATCTGTTCCGCCTCGCTCTGGGGCAGAAGAAGTTCCACGGTCGCATCGCCGGCCGGGTTCTTTTCGCGGTAGGCCTTCACCATTTCCAGAATGATTTTCCCCATCACATCGGGGGTCATGGCTTTGCCGATGCTTTCCGTGACAAGAGATTTCAGACGGGCCTCAATATCGGCGCGCAGAGCAATGAGAACGTCGCGGGCCGCCTGCCGGATGGCCGCATTGCCTTTGCTGACGCTGATTTCCGCTTCCTCATTGGCCTTCTTCACAATTGATGCGGCTTCTTCTTTGGCTTTTTCGATGATCTTTGCGGCTTCCGCTTTCGCGTTCCCGATGATTTCCGCTTTTTCAGCTTCCGCCTTTTCGATGCCTTCCGTCTGAATGCGGTTTAAAAGTCCCTGCAGTTCTTCCGCCATACTGTTCTCCTTTCTCTGATTTCGATTTCCCTCTTTTTTCCATTCCGGTTAATATACTCTGGCATTTCTGAAATTACAAGAAAAAAAACAACAATGTTAATGAAATTTAATTATTCGGCAAAACGAGTGTTGTTTCTGTGTAGGAAAAGGGGGATTGCTGTCGAGGAAACGGCATTGTGAATCCGGATATGTTTATTTTTCACAGCGGATGCGGGTGGTTTTTTCTGTTCCGGAGGCCTTCCGGAGTCCGGGAGGAAGAGAGGTTTCGTCCGGAGAAACGATGTGGAAAATGGAAAAAATCGGAAAAAATCCGCTCCGCTATTTGACGAAGGCGCGATAACCGTGTATTATGCTCCCAAATAAGTTTTCACAGCCAGGAGAATGGAATGAAACAAACACCAGAAACTGTCGTGCTTCTGAATTTCGTCTGTGACGGGATCCAGAAAATCGCACGCGCCATCCGGGACCGTCATATCTATACGATGGTCATGCCGTACACGGTGAGCACGGAACGTCTGATGCAGGAGAAGCCGGTGGGGCTGATTTTCTGTTCCGACGCCGGGGTCCCGTCCCATGAAGAGGAGGAAAAACGTTTTCTGGCTCTCGGCCTTCCCGTTTTTCGTCTGACCGTTGAAAAGAACGGCGACCCCGCCGCGCTGGTGGAGAAAGCCGTGGAGTTCTGCACAAAGACCTGCGGATGCACCGGCTCCTGGACAATGGAGAATTTCATCGAGGAGGCGGTTCGCGACATCCGGGAACAGGTCGGCGATAAAAAAGTGATTCTCGGCCTTTCCGGCGGCGTGGATTCCTCGGTGGTGGCCGCCCTGATCCACAAGGCGGTCGGAAAACAGCTGACCTGCGTGTTCGTCAATCACGGACTGTTGCGGAAGAACGAGCCGGAGATGGTGCAGGAGGTCTTTGCGCGGAATTTCGACATGAATCTCTGCTACATTGATGCGTCCGACCGTTTTCTGGACAAACTTGAGGGAGTCTCGGATCCGGAGCAGAAGAGAAAAATCATCGGCAAAGAGTTCATTGACGTCTTTGCGGAGGCCGCGGCGAAGATCGACGCGCCGTTCCTCGGACAGGGAACCATTTATCCCGATATTCTGGANNGCATTCCGCTCGACGGGAATCCGGCCGGCGTCATCAAAAGTCATCACAATGTCGGAGGACTGCCCAAGGATCTGAAATTCAAGCTGGTCGAACCGGTGGAACGTCTGTTCAAGGACGAGGTCCGCGTTGTGGGACGCATGCTCGGGCTGCCGTCGGAACTGATCGACCGTCATCCGTTCCCGGGCCCCTCGCTCGGAGTCCGTCATGTCGGCGCAATCGACCGGAAGACCCTTCACATGCTCCGGGAAGCCGATGCGATCGTCACGGAGGAGCTGCTGAAATCCGGATGGTATCATAAGACGTGGCAGACGTTTGCCATTTTTGTCCCGGTGAAGACCGTCGGAATGAAAAACCACAAGCGCACCTACGACTATGTGATCGCCATCCGCTCCATCAACAGTGTGGATGCGGTCACCGCCCAGGTGGTCCGTCTGCCCTGGGAGCTCCTCTCTCGTCG
>DDJH01000144.1 GCA_002338895.1 Lentisphaeria bacterium UBA1829
CCGCCATATTTCCTCCGTCCTTTTTGAATTCTTTTTCAGTATATCTCCTTTTTGAACGGTTGTCAAGAGCGGAAAGAAAAAATAAATCATTTATTTACAATTATCCAAAGAAATGAATACAAAACATCCATGAAAAATTTTTTCATAACAAAAGATAATACTCTTTTCTTCCCTGTATGCCGCAAACGAAAACAGAGGAAAAGGAAAAGGATGCCGGACAGCGCCGAAGGGGGGAAGTTCGGAAACGACAACGTCGCTGATCCGCTCTCAGGCGCAGCACTTGCGCGGCGGAACGGACCGTCATTGTTCCGGAATTTCCCTTGTCAGCGGGAGGAACGTTTCCTCAGATGAAAGGTTCCGGGATGGACATCAAACAGATCGGCGTTCCCCTTCCTCCGAACGGGAAGACGTTTTCCGTTCTGCTCCACGGACTCCAGATTGCCGCCGGTATATTCCAGAGTCAGAGGAGTCCGGATCCGGGTGGAGGTTCTGCTTTCCAGAACGCCAGTGATCTCCTGATCGGTATCCGAAAGGATTTTCAGGACGGAGTTATCCCGCAGGATCCTGTATTGGAGAACAGCGGAATAGGTGTCGACCCAGAGCTCCGGTTCACGGCGCTTTGCTTCGCGGAGGAACTGGTCGAACTGTTCCAGACTGGCAAACGGCATCCATCCTTTCGCTTCCGGGACGATGGAGTGAATCATCGCGGCGGCATCCTCTCCGCGCGCGAGAATGCGATCCAGGAAACCGCTCCAGTTCCGGATGGAGAACGAAGGGCCTCCGCAGGGATAGCGCCAGAAGGAAGCGCCCAGATGATGTTCCAGGACAACGGCTTCTATTTCGGGAGAGCTGGAACAGCCGGGATAGCAGAAGGTTTCGACGTCGATTCCGAGTTTCTTCCGGAAAACAGGGATCGGAGCATTGATTTCCCGGCGGACAGTCTCCCTGTCAGTCTCCCGGGTGAGCGGACGGCGGTGAGAGAGCGAATGATTTCCGATTTCATGGCCGGCGTCGACAAACCGGCGCAATTCGTCCCATGTTACATAACCGGTCGGACTGGAAGGATCGTTCACCCGCTCCGGAACGCGCCGGATGATAATGTAGAAAGTCCCTTTAAAACCGTATCGTTCCAGAAGCGGTAGCGCACAAAGCAGATGATCCCACGTTCCGTCGTCAAATGTAAGGGAAAGTGCGGCGCGTTTGCCGTCCTTGAAGCGGCAGATCCGGAGAGACTCTTCCGAAAATACGGAACAGAAAAGAAACAGAAGAACAACCAGTACAGCAGCATGTCTCATATCCGGCCTTTCCTTTGGAGCAGAGGTTCCGCCCAGTAGGCGTGGTTGTCCCAGAAGGTTTTTCCGTCGTTGGCATCTGCGACTTTCAGCGTCAGAGTCCGAGCCTCTCCAAGGGCGATTCGACACTCTTTCGCTCCGGATTCCCGAGTCATCCTGCCGCTGGACCAGACCGTCTTTCCATCCAGAAGAACAAGGAACTCCACAGCGCCCGTCCCGATTTCCGCATGAAGCCCCACCTTTGCCGAAAACCATGAAAAGGTCCTTTCCGGAAGAATCCAGCGGGAGAAACAGGAACGTTCTCCGTTCATTCCGCTGTGCGGAAGCATGCCGAGTCCGGGAAGAAAAGTCGGAACGCCGTTTACGAGGAGCCTGCCCGGAAGAACCGGCGCATTGTTCGGCGGAACTTTTTTATTCCCGTCGCNNCCGCCATAGACGAGATCATGAAATTCCTGAACGGGAGGAAGAGTGCGCAAATCCTCATCGGGAAGCTCGCCGCCCCCTCCTTCCGCAAGGGAAACTGCGGAGAACAGAGCATCCGCGGTCAGCTGAGCTGCAATTGTAACAGGTTCCTGCGCAAGGCGTTCCGCTTTTTCCAGATCGTTCTCAAAAAGGGCTTCGACCGTCGGAATGAGAAAGCGACGGCAGAAGCGGACGGCCTGTTGAGCCAGACAGGCGAGTTTCCACGCCGCCTCTTCGGGAGTCTCCCCCAGAAGGCGCGGAGCGTTCAGCGGACCGCATTTTCCGTTGACCGCCTCGACGCTGGTATGATAATGGAAGTCTTTCAGGCGGGGAATCTCGGGAACGGGAAGCAGTTCGCGGAGAATCTGTCCGTTGGGGTCGGGCCCGAGGTGCGCCGGCTGTGTGCAGTCTCCCATCGCATGACTGAGACAGCCGGAAAATTTGACAAAATCATCAAAATTCCCGTTTTTCCAGGCCTCCATCATCCGTTTCAGAAGATACTCATAAACCGGAATCCGCGGAAACTGTTCGGTACAGGGAGCGGGGACAAAATGGAGACTTCGAGCCGGAAGTCCTTCCGGATAAACGATATACTTCTCCCACTGCGGATCCGTTTCCCGCTTTTTCTCCGGCGGCACCGAGGGATCGTCAAATAAGTCGGGATAGTTTCCCGCCCGCTCAATCATCTCTTCCGACACGTTGATCCTCGACCGGATCGTTTCCGGAAGCGCCTGAAACGCGCCCCGCATGATTCCTGCATGTGAAACAGCATTCATTCTTCGTTTTTCCTCCTTGTTCTATGGAAGATTCAGACGCAGAGTCAGTTTTGCCGTATTCCCCTTCCGGAAACTCCTCTTCGGAAACGGCGTGAAGGCGACCGCCTTTTTCGATCCGTAATATCCCCGGTGCCAGCGATACTCCGGAGGATACGCGAGAGCCCCCTGAACCTCCTTCCAGGAAATCAGCAGGGGATTGACATTGACAAGCTCTCCGAACTCTCCGTTCAGCGGCAGGAAGGAGAGAATCAGGGAAGCATCCGTTCCGTCCGGCGGAGCTTTCCGGATTCTGAACTCATATTCCAGAAGCAGACCGGTCTCCTCCAGCGTCAGCGACTCCTTCACGTCCAGATACGCGCTCTGCGCGCGGAGCGTGATCGATCTTTCGGACTCCCGCTCTATCCGGAATGTGCGCGGTGCGCCCTCCAGATGAGTGTGGCGGATTTTTCCTTCCCGGGACACGCGTCCCTGAAGAATCCAGCGCCGTCCGGCAAAAAGCGGACGGGAATCCGAAACCCGGTAGAGAAGAGGAATCGAACCGTTCCGGTCCAGAAGAACGCCGTAGCGGGAGGATTCGAGACGTTTGAGAAGATTCTTTTCCGGATAGTCCGGGAGGAGCTGTTTCAGCGGGAGCTGTTTTTTCCGGTCCGCGCCGGAGATTGCAATGAGGAAGAGCTGTCCGGAACCTTTCCGGCCGGGAGAGAGGATGTCGATCGAATCGATGATCTTTTCCGGATAGGGGTTGTCCCACTCATACAGGAAGACTCCGACCTGCCGGTCACGCTGTCGGGAAGCCGCGGAATAGCCCGACCACGCCAGCTTTGCGCGCGGCATGGAACCGCCTCCGCTTCGGTAGGTCTCCGCCATATACCAGTCGTCGACTTCCTGTATCGGACGCATCTCCAGTTCGACAAAAGGATCGGGCGCACCGGGAATCCATGTTTTCCGGTCGATGTAGTTGATCCGGATCGTGAACTGCGGAGCCCCCCAGGCGGAACCGTAGAGGAAAACCAGACGCTCGTGTTTCCGTCCCACCGGGATCTCCTTGACCGCATTCGGAAGCACGCCGACTTCCTTGGTCCCGGAAAGAGCAACCAGTCCTTTTCCATCATTCGCCGCGGGATCGACGATGTCGAAGGTCACTCCGCGCAGGATCTGCTTCCCGGTCGGGAAGGCGGAAAGATCGTCGGATGGCCCCTGCGCGGACCAGCCGCGGACCGGAGCATCCGGATCATCCCGGAATCCCCTGTTGCAGAACTTTGTAATTGAGACGGGCGTGTAGACCCATCCGGTCCGGGCGTCCCGATCCGGGTCGGACGCCGCCGGAGACCGGCCCGGATCCAGACGGACTCCCGCATTGGTCAGCAGGGAGGAGAGAAGTCGTTCCGCTTCCGGAACCGGCGATTCAAACAGACGCAGAGTGGAAAGAAGGATCTCCCCCTTCCCCTGCGGAATCTTCGACAGATAGGCCGGGCGGGTCAGCGGAAGGACGGCGGGCCCTTCCACGATCCAGTGTCCCGGATCGGCCGCGGAGGGTTTTCCGCCTTTCTCTTCCGGGATCCAGCGGATTGCACGGTTGGTTCCGCTTTTTCCGGCACTCCAGAAAAAGTCTCCGTTGGAAATTCCCCGGGTGGCATCGTCCTGCCGGATCCGGCGCGCCCGGTCCAGCGCAAACGGGAGAAAGCGGACCGGTGTTCCGCAGAGCGCATTCAACGCAGGCGAGCAGGAGCTGTCCGCATCCAGAAGAAGGAGCTTTCCTCCTTCGGTCAGCCAGCGGCGCAGGCGGGAAAGTTCCGCGCTTTTCAGGGAGCAGACCGCCTCCCGGTCACAGACCAGAAAACGGAGTTCAGGAAGTTTGAAATCCCGGAAGGATGCGGCAAAATCGGATACGCCGGAACGACCGGAAAGGATCCTCCGAGCGCTGTTCCCGGCCAGAACCGCTCTCCCGGGAGCGCCGAAGGGTTCGGGCGGGCGGGCGAGAAGCGCGGAAAGAAGCCGGTCCGCCGCCGCTTCCCGTCCGAGACTCCGCGCCAGATTGAACTGGCTGTACCGCACAACGCCCTTTCCGACTCCGTAGTCGAGCAGCGCCGCGCTCACGGCTTTGATTCCATCTTCATAGGCGCCCTCCGCAAGGATGCGGAAATTTCCCCGAGTCGGCATCTGGATCATCCGGAGAACCGTCTGAAAATCGTTGTCTCCGGTGTTCCAGAACCGGAGGTCGGCGGGAGTCATGACTCCGTACAGCGGAGATTCCGGAAGGAAGCGGGGATAGACGCCGACAGAGCCGTATTTCCGAGTCCTCAGCGAGCCCGGAGTCAGATCCGGAAGTTCCTCATGCTCAAGGACCAGAATGGCTCCGCCTTTGCGGAGGGTTTCCGCGAGCCGACGAATCTCCGCTCCGTCGCGCAGGGCATTCGGTCCGACAACGAGCCAGGTCCCCTCTCCGCCTTTCCAATCCCGGGAAGAGCTCAGGCGGCGATGGCGGATCCCCTTTTCCGTCATCCATTTGGAAAGAATCCCGGAGGGGTCCAGCACGTCTGGAATCGGAAGAGTGTTCCGCCGATCCGGAATGGGGATCTCCTTGTAGAGCATCACTTCCTCCCAGTCTTCGAAAGCCGCGCCGGATTTTCCTTCGACGGAGACAAGCAGATCGAAACGCCGGTCCTCTTTCTCCGCACGCATCGTTCCGAAATCAAACGGGAGAGTCCGCCGCGCGCCGGGCGGAAGAAGAAGACGCTCCTCCCGGACGGCCACCTCGCGCCCCATCTCCTTCAAAATCAGACGGATACGGACGTCCTCCGCATGGGAGGTCTGATTATGCAGATCGAAGGGCAGGATCAGACGTTCCCCGGAACGGAAGCGGAGTCGGAAATCGGACGGGAACGCCGCCAGCGGCGAACACTCCCGTCCATGGAAACGGGCGACATGCCCGAGCGTTGCGGCGACATCGGCCCGACGGGTCATCCGCAGCATCCACCGCCGCCCCGAAACCGATGAGCTCAGCTGATAGCTCCGGTCGACTCCCGGCGTATAAATGGACTCTCCATGCAGCCCCGGCAGATAGTGCGCGTGAAGATACATGCTCTCGCTGAAAAAAACCGGAAGATTGCGGAAATGCAGCAGTTTTTTCCTGTAAGGATATGTGTCGAGAACGGCGGAAAACGAACGTCCTTCCTCCCAGAGAGCGGGATTCTCTCCGTCCGGGATGAAATTGTATCGTCCGGCGTTCCTGCGCGATGCGGGCCGTCTCTCCGGATGCAGAAAGAACCAGGTCTCCGCACTGATATCGCACCATCCGTGGGTGTCGAGCACCCGCACGGCGTCTCCTTTCGGCAGCGGATACCCTCCGCTGATCGTGACCAGACGGGTCGGATCCAGATTTGAAATCCTCCGGAAGAGCTCCCCCATCTTTTCCGGTTCGCCGGGAGCGGAAAACTTGTTTTCGTTCCCCAGATCCCAGAAGGCGATGGAGGGGGCGTTGCAGACCGCCCGGATCACGTGGGCCATTTCCCCGTACAGCCGTTCCCAGGTGACCGGATCCTGATAGGCGAACCGTTCCCCATGGTGCGCATTGTGCGAGAGATTTTCCGCTTTGCTGAAAATTCCGAGTTCATCGCCGATCCACGCCTGCCCGATTCCTCCCATATAATATCCGTCGTCGTGAAAATGATGGCGGAAAATCGTCAGGGGTTGAGGGACGAACGGCCATGTCATCGTCTTCGGGGTCGTCTGACTGAAACCATAAAACCGGATCGGTTTTCCGTTCAGCGTGAAATGGTTCCCGTCGATTCCGAGTTCCCGGAATCCGAACCGTTCCCGGCGGAGATCCAGAATGGTTCCTCCGGCATCCCGCAGCGTTGTTCTAAGTTCATACAGGACAGGAGTTTCCGGTGTCCACAGTTCCGGATTTTTCCAGGGGCGGACCTGCCGGATGCGGCGTGTTTCCCCCGCGTTCAGACGAAGCGGAAGTGGCGGGAACTGAAGCACCCGCTTCCCCTGTTTGAGAATCTCCCATTCCATGCGGACATCCTGTCCGGTCCGCGTATGATTGCACAGTTCGAAATCCACCTCCAGACGCGTTCCTCCCGCAACTCCGGTCCGGATGAAGAGATGATCCGTTCGGACCGGCGGTTCCGCAAGGAGTTCCGGCGGCGATTTCAGTCCCGGGACTCCTCCGGCAGGGAAATGACCGACCGCCGCGGTCAGCGTGCGGGAAGGAGCGCCGTAAATACCTGCCTCCGGAATCGCGGTTCCTTTCCGGAGAGCCGCCGTATAATCGGTGATGCAGAGAGCCAGTTCAACGGTCTCGCCGGGTCGCACCCAGTCCGAGATCCGGAATTTGGACGGGGTGTTCCAGAGGAACAGGCTTCCCCTTTCCTGCCCGTTCAGGAAGATATCCGCCTTGAAATGGACCAGCGGAAATGCCAGATAAAGCTCTTTTCCCGTCCACTCTTCCGGAACCGTCACGCGGGTCCGGAGCCAGAGGAAGTGGCTCCTTTCGGTTTTCGGTTCCAGCATCAGGGGAAATCTGCCAGCTTTTTTCCATCCGGTTCGAGGCAGAGATCCGCGTTTTGAGGATGTTCCGCCGGGCTGTCTTTCCCAGTTGGAGAGAAGCGGAAGAGCCTCCGCCCGGGCGGGAAACCAGCGGTCCGGCCGCGGATAGTCCCGCCAGGACCAGGATTGCTGATCTCCCTGTTCCAGGTGATATGCGGTAACCCAGCGTCCGGGAACGGGGCGGATCGAAACACGTTTCCGTTCCCCCGGTTTCAGTTCGAGCGGAAAATGTTCCCGGGCAAGAACTTCTCCGAAAAAATCGGAACTGACGGCATAAAGAACGGTCTGTTCCGTTTTCGGGCCGCGGTTGCAGAGGGTGATACTCCCCGTCTGCCGCGGATTGCGCTCCAGGACAAAGACATCATTGAGCGTCGCCGGACGCAGGGAGAGACGTCCGAATGCGTTCGGATACAGCTGCGTCAGATTCCGGACCTGGAATTCGATACGGAAGTGTTCCGCATCCGGCAGAAGGGCCGCCCGCTCCGTCCCCGGCCAGAAAGGTTTTTTCACGGGAAAGCGCGCGACGGGACGGCCGTTGACGGTCAGGGATTCCACGACGTCGCCGTTATCGAATTCCAGAAGAAATCCGTGCGGGGCGTTCTGCTTCGGAGCGTCGATAGAGACGGACCAGCGGAAAACGGCTCCGGCATCGTCGCGAACCGTCCGGCGCCTGCGGGAGAGATGATCGGCCATGCGGACTCCGTTCTCCCGGACGCAGGAATCCGTCAGGTCGATTTTCCATTCCGGCTTTTCCGGCTGACGAATGGCGATCTCCGCTCCGGACACACTCATCAGCATGCAGACAAAAAGAATTCCGAGTATACCTGTTCTCATATCGAATTTTCACTCCTTATTGAAGGATGGGATTCCATGGTCCCCAGACATAATGCGTGTTCCAGACTTTTTCCCAGTAATAGGATGCGCTTCCGGCATAATAGCGCATTTCGCGGCTCCGTCCCCAGCGGGCGTTCCCGCCGACGAAAACGACGTTGACTCCGCCGTTATGCTGTTCCCCCGGCAGAAAGAATCCGCTGGTTGCCGGCCCCATATGAGTCTGTCCGGCGGAGTAGTGGACTCCGGAAAAGTAGCGGGAGCTTTCTCCGATCAGGATTCCCCGCGAGGGATGCCGGCAGGCGCTGATTTTCCGGGGGGAGGTATGGATGGTTTTATTCAAACCATAGGGGACGTTTTCCGCAGTGCTCCGGGAAAGTGAGGTGCAGGTCAGGAGTTTTTCGCGTCCGGCGTTGTAATAGGCGGTCATCTGCTTGAAGTAGCCGCTTCTCTGCAGGAGCATGAACCAGCGGTTCTGATTGGTGTTCGTCTCGGAAATCCACTCCGCGTTGTAAATGGAGTAATCGTCGTTGTCGCCGGCGTACGAGAGCGTGAACTGGCCGATCTGCCGGAGATTGTTCATGCAGGAGAGACTCCGCGCGGATTCCCTCGCCTTGGCCAGGGAGGGGAGAAGAAGACCGACCAGAATCGCAAGAATCGCAATCGTGATCAGGAGTTCAATCAGGGTAAACATCGGAAGAGAGGATTTCCTCCGGAGCGCGTTCTGTTCCGTTCGACGGCAGTCCCCCCTCTTCCGCTGCCGCTGCTGGAACACATCCGTCATACCCCGGGCGAAGGGATGCGTTCCAATCAGACAGCCGTGCTCCGAGAGCATTTCCCGGACGGATGCGAAAACGTGGAATGGAACGTTGCTCCGTCCGATCCGGTTCATTTCTTCTTCCGGAAAGCGGGAGCTGTTTCTTCCCCGCTCCCATCCGTCCACCGGGGAGACGTCCGGAAAATCACGGAACGGGGTCGGGCAACGACCACNNTCCGCCGGAAGCCGATCCTTCCAGACCGGTCAGGAAAAGTCGAGAGGCCATTGGTTTCCTTTCGTCATTTTTTATGATAGGGAAAAGTGTTCTTTTTATTATACCGAATCCCGGAAAAATAACAAGACGGCGGACTTGAAAAGGATGGAATAAACTGTTATGTTTTATAGAACAGTTTGTCCAGGAGAACGGAGCGTATGAAACACCATCACCGCCTGATTAACGAGATCAAGCAGCGGATTGTCGGAATGATTATGGACCAGTTCAATGCGCCGGGGGAAAAGCTGCCCTCGATCCGTGCGCTGACGGGGAAGATGCGATGCAGTCACATGACCGTCGTGCATGCGATCCGGGAGTTGTGCGCGGAAGGGATTCTGGAGACGCGGCCGAAATCCGGGATTTTTGTCGCATCGCTTCCGNNCGCAGCTTTTGCGTCAGCCGTACCTGCGGACGCTGTATTTTTTCTATTATCCGTCCGCCATTCAGCTGGATGCCTATCATACGGATATTTTTCAGATCCTGAGCAGGGAGGCCGCATGGAAACGCTGGAATTTCCGTCTGGAAAATCTGGCGGATTCCGAGGCGTTTCAGAGGGCGTGCGGGGATCCGCATGCGGCAGGGATTGTCATTCAGGCGTATCCGCAGCATATCTGTCTGAATCTGGAGGAGGAGTCCCTGGCCGATCTTCCGCTTGTCGCATACGGGATGGGACCGGCGGAGGAAACGGCCAGTGTCTCGCCCGACAACTATCAGGGAGGATGGGATCTGGCGGAGATCCTGTTCCGGCGTCAGGAATCGGATTTCTGTTTTGTCCTCCCGGGCGAAAGGAGTCCCTTCTCCTCGGCGGAACGGATCTACTGGGAGCGGCGGCACGGCGTGGAGGACTTCCTCCGAACCCGGAATCTTGAACTGCAGTCGACCCTTTCCTGGTCCGTCAACGGAGGAACGGATCCCCTGATTGCGTACTTGAAACAGTGCCGGAAGAAACGGCGGCGTCCTGTTCTGATCGTGACCAACTGCTCCATGGCAAAGGAGATCAAACTGCTTGCCGGCGGAATGGGGCTGCTGACGCCCCGCGATTTCTCGCTTGCCGCGTTCTGCCGACGGGGAACGGAGGATCGGAATGCCAACATCCCCTGTATGGATTTTTCCCACGAGGAAATGGCAAATGCGATCATTCACCTTCTCGGACTGCCGGATCTGATCCGGAACCGCACACGGATGATGGTGAAAATGAAATTTGTGGATGCCGGTCAGGAGAACTCCTCCGGCGGGGCGTCTCTTCCGGACCTCCGTCTCTGAATCCATCCGCGGATCGGGAAAATCCTGTATTGTAGCCGGGCGCGTCCTTCCGCAAAACCGCTTTTTTGAAAAGTTTTTCCGGAAGGAGAATCCGGCGAAACCAGGAAAGACTTCAACGAGCCGGAGATTCCGGAGGATCTTCCATGCTCCAGATCTCCTCAAAGGAGATGCTCTCTCCCGGGTTCAGCGTTTCGGCCCGGCGATGGGACTCCAGTTCCATGCAGTTTCCGGAAAAGTACAAATGCAGAGGATAATCCCGCTGGGGCGAATCCGTGAAATCCTGATATCGGATCCGGAAGCGGGTGCCGTCCTGGAATTCCGCGAGGACATCGGGACGCTCCGCATCGAACAGGATTTCACAGGAGCTCTTCCGGGGAAACACGCGCGGTAGAAGGAAACAATACCCGGAGGGGACCGGAACCCTCCGCACTTCGGGAAGCGGATGCCAGATCGTCCGCAGAAGAGGACGGACCCGTTCCCGAGGGGTCCATACACTTTTCAGACGTCCCGGCTCCAGACGCGTGATCGACCAGATCCCCACCTTCTGAACAAACGGCGCCGTGTTGAAGATCCGGTTGAGAAGAATGATTCTGTTTTCTTCGATCTTCAGTTGATACTCATACGCCAGAAACAGATGGGAACTTCTTCTGGACCGCATGGTGATGACTCCTTCCGGCCCGAAGTGGACATCATAGTATCCGTGCAGAAGGACCAGATCAGGGGGGAGAAAGGTATACGTTCTGGGCAGGGGCCGAAAGAAATGTCCTCCCGTCAGAGACTTGGCTTTCCCGGGAACCTGCCGGAAGGAATACTGACGGAGATTGCCGGACTGGAGAAGATTTGACCCGCCCGGTTTTGAATAATGAATGATCCGGCCGCCGAAATCCGGCAGCAGGACGATTTCCTGTCCGCGGGTCCGGATCCGGTATGCCGGAATGTTTCCGCCATACTGCTCCTTCCGGACCTGAATATTTCTCCATTGCGGAGGATCCGGCATTCTTCCCGGCTGCTGTTTTTCCATCCGGCGACGGGAGCGCGCCGCAGTGAGGACCGTCCGCAGACGATCCGGATTCCGGGCATGAAACCGCGCCTGTACGATGGCAATGCGCTGCTTTGGGAAATGGAGTTTTCCCCAGACCGCCTGAAGTTCCATCTGTTCTTTTCCGCGCAGGTCGATGTCAAGAGGGACGGCCGGCTCACCGGAAACGATCCGGCGTTTCCAGACGATTTCCCGGTCCACAAGGATCACGATTGCTGCATCGGCGGGACCGGGAGGATCCTTCGGCGAGGTCTCATCTTCGATCCCGACCAGGGCCGAAAAATGCTCCGCCTCCTTTCCGACGTTGAATTTCAGCGACATTCCGGAATGGCCGGTGATTCCCGACGAGTACTCGACTCCCGCAATGCGGATGGGATTGCCGAATACGTTCTTTCCGATGCGGAATGACGTCGCTTCCGTCGGAGTCAGCTCCTCCAGAGCGACCGGCTCCGATGCGCAGACGAAGGAAACCGCAGAGAAAAACAGAAACAACTGGAACCGCATAAACCCCGCTCCATCTTCTATTCTTTCATGGCGTTCAGACTTTCCGCCGTCTCTCTCTGAATCATCGGCAGGGAGAGCAGTCCGCGCCGGATCGAAACGAAGGCGATATCGGCTTTGAATCCGGGATCGGCCATCCGGAGCGGGAGGAAGAGATGAAGAAGGGGTCTGCTGTTTCGGAACCAGTCGATCCCTTTCATGGAACGGATGTCAAGACGGCCGACTTCATGACCGTCAACATAGAGTTTCACCGCATCATCGCGGTTGACGATCGCCGTCAGATAATGCCATTCCTGCGCAGGAATCGAAGGTTTCTGACGGAAGCGGGTCACCAGACGCTTCCGGGCCGCCTCTCCTTCCGGAGCCGAATGGGCGATGAAATACGGGAAAAGCATTCCGTTTTCCACCTGAAGACTCAGAAGAGCCTGCCCGAACTGGAAGTTGGCATGTCCGCGCGGGCCATGAAAACGACAGAGAAGAAAGATGGTCAGATTTTCCGTTCCTGCGCGGGGATCCTTTTTCAGGGAGTCTCCGAGGAAGAGGACGGACGCATGCTTTTTCCGCGCCTCAAGCGTCAGGAAGGAAAAACGCGGACGCTCACTCATTTTCACGTTCCCCGTCACACTCCGGAATCCGGGAATCAGCTGCTCCGGCGACACTCGTCCTTCCGCATAGAATTGGAACAGCGCCCCGTCCATGGGAAACAGCGAACGAGCAGCAGCCTTCCCCTCCCCCTTTTCCGAGCGGAAGGACCGCACTTCCAACTCGATGCCATTCAAGAGAGCGTTGTTTTCCAGCTGAATGGTCAGACAGCCGTTTTCGACCACAACCGCATCATACTGCTCCACGCGGGCTGTGCGGAATCCGAACTCCCGCGTATTCAGCATGCGGACCGGATTCCCCGGCACCGTGATCCGCATCTGACGGGAGAAATCCGGACGATACGTCTCCGCAAAATGCAGCTTCAGACGATAGACTCCGTCCGGAAGCGGAATATGATAATACATGGCAGCGCCATAGGCCTCGGTCCGGTAGATGCCTGGATTCTTCGTTCCGGCTATGTCAATCCTGCCGCGCACGGCATAGCCGGCGTACTCGTTTCCATAGAAGCGGAAACCGGCATACGCCTGATCCGGCAGCCATAAGCGGCCCTCTGGATCCCGGTAGTCCTCCAGAGCTCCGCAGTTGATGCGGACGGCCTTCTCCTGTTTCAGCATGGCTTCCAGACGGTCCTGATTTCGAAACGCATTTTCGCTTTCCAGAAAGCGTTTCAGGAAGCGGAACGTTTCAAAACTGCGCAGGATGGTGCAGCAGCCGTAAAAATCGCCGCGCTGCGCACAGTCCGCGATCTGTTTTACCGTTTCCGCGGGGAGTTTGGCGCTGATTTCAGGGTTCTCCCGGAGGATCCGGGCCTGTTTCAGGATCATTTTTTCCACGTCTTGCCGGAAACGGAAGAGTCCGTGCGCCCGGTCCGCGTCCCCTTCCGTCCAAATGACGGCGAGATCGTACGGTTTCAGGGAGAGTTCTGTTTTCGCTTGGAACTTCCGGGAATGCGTTGTGATTTCGGCCTTTCCCGGAACCTGGATCGTTCCGGAGACCGGATACGGAGTGTTGTTGATCAGAAGCAGGGCATTTCCGGCGCTCTTCGCCTGAACGCCCTGAATTCCGGAACATGGCTGCCACTGCGCTTCGGGGATGGAGTAGAACGCATTGAGGAAACGCCGGGTCTGTTCGGTATGTCCGGTTGTTTCATTGACGTCCAGCCAGGAGCGGAAGAGATGTTTCGGGACATGGCCGGAGAGAAGATTGACGAGATTATGAAACGCAAACTCTCCGGAATACATGCGTTCATAAACGGCGCAGGAAAGTTTCTCCCACCACCAGCGTCTGGCTTTGGGGACAGGATAATGAATCAGTTCATTGAGATCGTCGTCGCTGAGATAGACAGCGTCATTTTTCCGGTAGAGCTCCCGGACCTTGTCATTGGTCATGAGTCCGAATGCCGCGAGTTCTCCGACTCTGGAACGGGGTTCCTTCACATGAGGCACCATCCGCAGGGACTTCCCGGCGCCATACAGATCCGGATCGTATCCGGCGGCTTTCAGGATGGAATGGAAAAAAACATCCCGTTCCGTTTTGGAAGCGGTCAGATTCGTGAACGGCGATTCGCGGGGAACGACCATCTGGGGAACGGGAAAGAGCTCCCACTTCTCGTTCCCGGAACGAAGGATGGACTGAATGTCGTTCAGGCAGTCCATGATTTTTTTGGACCGCCAGGCGAACCACTGTTTTGCGAACTTCCCGGTGAGGAGACGGTAACGCTGCCCGAATCGTTCCACCCCTTTCATCGGGAGAGAAAGACGAATTCCCGTCTCCCGTTCGAACTGTTCAATGGAATCGTCATCATAGCCGATCTCCTCCTGACGGAACTGGCCGTAGTCGCCAAAGGGGTACCCCGGCAGCCAGATCCGTCCGCAGACGAGGAAAAGGCCCGCGACATCCCCCAGTCCCGAATACCGATGATAGATCTCGTCAACGACCTCCCGGACATTCTGCCAGACGACCGGATTCAGATGATTCAAACCGTGTCCTCCGAATCCTCCGACCTGCTTTCCATAGCGGGAGACATGGTACAGCGGACGGGTCGTTCCGGCTCTCAGTTCGCGGTCGCTGACTCCGAGCTGATTTGTCTCAATCAGCTTCGGAGAGACAATGTATTCAAATCCGAGAAAGGTCCGGATGCCGTTGTGCTTATACATTTTCAGGAGCACGACGAACGGATCAAAATCGTCGCCGCGCACCTGCCTGCAGTTTCCTTTCTGCGACGGGAACCCCTCCTGATACATGTAGATGCCTTCCACAGACGCATTATGCCCCGCAAACCGCAGAAAGCGGAGCTTGTTGCAGATTCCCAGATATGCGGAGGTCCAGAACCCTTCCCGCATCTCCCCCTTGTGATAAATGAACCCCAGAATCCGCGGATCCTGTTCCGCGCCCCACTGCTGGGCGAGGAACCGTTCATTATGATGCGCATAGGTCCGTCCGGTCTTCGGCAGCTGCAGAGCCGGCAGATCGTCCTTCAGCGCATAGACGCGGATTGCGGACGCCGCCGCGGGCCGTCCGGAGACATGGGTCTGAACACTGATGGTCACATTCTTCGATGCGGGAAAAATCACAAACCGGAGTTTTTGCATCTTCATGGAACACGTCATCAGACCGCCCGTTGCCACGGACGCGGTTGCAGAGGTCCACGCCTTGGATCCGAGCGCCCCGCTGTTGTTCTCAAACGGAAGCGGATAGGTTTCCGCCGCGATCAGATTGATGCAGCGCTCCTCATTGTCCGGATAGTCGACCTCCACAAGATGCGGCCTGCCAAGCGTCCCGACCCGGATCGCATACTGGAACGCATCCATGGTGGAGGGGCCCGCCTCCCGATAGGTCATCCCGTTGCGGGTGACCACCCGGCCCGCGTTGAGCCTCGGCCGGGCGATCCTTCCGGAATGGTCCAGGAACTTCTCCTGCGGATACTCCCGGGTGCAGTCGATGGACTCGAGCAGGACCAGCTGTTTTTCCAGCTCCTTTTCAAACGCGGGATATGGAACGGTTTTCTGCGGCAGAGGTCCGCAGAGGATCATTTCGGTCCGGTCGGAATCCAGGATCTCCCCGTTCCGTTCCAGGGACCAGAGCATCTGATAGGCGCCGGTTTTGCGAATCTTCGGACGGATCTCATAGAGGCGGAAATCTCCCTGTTCCCGATTGGCGGAAACCGACAAAGTCTCCTCCAGAACACCGGTTTCCGCATTCCGGATGCGCAGTTTGAGTACGGCGTTCCGGACTCCGGCAGGGATGGACGCCTGAAAACCCACGGGGCCGTCGTAATCAAACACCGGATACTTCTCTCCGAGCGGCGAGATCTTCAGCAGTCCCGGATGCTCCGGAAGAAGTCCGAGTGCGACAGGGGAACCGTCGCGGAGGCGATCCACTCCCGCCGGACCGCGCAGACGCGGCCTGTTCCAGTTCCGAGGCGAAAATTCCGCTTTCTCCCATCCGGGCTCCGGGCGATAGGTCCAACGCCAGTGTTCATCTCCGCCGAACACCACCTTCTCTCCGTTCCGTCCGACCGCGAACACCTCCAGGAGCACATTGCTCCACGATCCGTATCCGCTGTCGAATTCATCCCGGAACACAATGCTGTTGCGTCCCTTCTTCAGATACGGTGTGAGATCACACTTCCGCACCGGCCGGTTATCCGAAACCAGTTGTCCGTTCACATACAGCTGGTAGCGGGTCCATCGGTGAATCTCCGAATCGAAATAGATTCCCGCCCGAACCGGTTCAAATCCCAGTTCAAATTCCCGGAACCAGTAACACTCTCCCGCGACAGGAACCAGACGAATGGAATGAATTTTCACCTGATTGCCGGGAGTCCGGCAGGTCAGGCGCAGTCCGCGCCAGGGGCCGCTCTGGTTGACCAGCCCGATCTGTTTCCGGACTTTCTGTCTTTTTTTTCCTTTGATCTCCCAGCGGGCGGAGCGCCCCCAGGAACGTTCCAGGCGGTATTCCCACTGCGAAGATTCGACACTCTGTTCCAGATCCAGTTCCAGAAAGATTTTGTTCATGCCGAGTTTTCCCCATCCGCGGCCGATCCGGACGGCGGGACGGTTTCTGTTGTCTCCCGCTTCGCTTCCGAACAGGACGCTCCATCCGCCTTTTTTTCCGGAATCGAACTGAAGCGCGCCATCCTGAATGCGATATTCCCCTTTGACCTCCGCACCGAATTCCCTGAGCTTGTCCGTTGTGAAAACGCAGGGGGATCCGTATTCCAGAAGAAAGAAGTCGGAACCGGGTTCATAGCGCTCTTCCGGACGGATTTCGCGATCGGTCTCCATCCGGCTTCCGTGCAGACGGTTTGCCGAAACGGGAAGAGCCCGGATCCCAAGACGCAGTTCTCCGGAAAAGTAGTTCTTCCCAATCACGATATTCTCTTTTGCTGAGCAGACGACAAAAAGCATCGCCGCAGCCAGTGAAAAAACTGTTTTCATCCTGCTTTCATCCTTCCTGTTTCAATAATATGGAATCCAATGTGTAAATTTGATTGCGGAGGAACTTTTATGCACCCGGTACATAGAGGGGGTGAAGGTCCCGATGTGACCGTCGAAATAGAGAAAATTTCCTTCCCGGCGTCCGTTGTGACGGTAGGCAAACCGGCTTTCCGAACCGTTCTCTCCGATCCCGTAATAATTGTAGGCGGCATCCGGATCCGCATAGTAGAAGGCGAGAATGACACCGGTGCTGTCGCCGATGGCGAAGGAACGGCTTGGGTTCCGGATTTTCCGTGTGTCGTAACCGCCGTTGGCAACGGACCAGACGGATGAACCGGATGGATAGGCATAATATTCCGCGGGGAGCCATCCGTTGTCCGCCCAGCCGTCATTGACGATTCCATAAGCGTACTGGATCCGGTTCTTCTTCGTGGATTCCTGCGTCGTAAGAGGAAAAGTTGCGTTCGGGCAGATCATATTGACAGGGTATCTGGCAGGCCCGAGTCCCACCCCGGAAACGACCCCCTTGTTTACATTCAGATAATCCTGCAGGAGCCGGTTTTCAAACAGATATTTCCCACTGGTTTTCGTTGGAGGATACCACGCATCCTGACTGTCCGCATACAGCGCCGCGGCGATCCCCACATTCTTCAGAATGCCTTTGCAGGTGATGGCTCTTCCGCTTTCCCGCGCCGTGTTCAGGGCCGGAAGAAGAAGAGTCAGTAAAATGGCAAGAATTGAAATAACGGTGAGAAGTTCTATCATCGTAAAATACAATCCTGAATTCCGTTCTGCACCGTTTCTCCGTGTTCCGGTTATACAGCATCTTCTTCCCAGTGTTTTCATGATTTTCCCTCATCGTTTCGATTATTTTTCATCCTGCGAATCCGCTTTCCCGCAATCCGCCCGGCCCGTGCCGAACGGGATCAGAGTTCCACGCCCGTACGACAGGAGAGACAAAACGAAAAAAGTCCGGAATCGTCAAAATACTCCAGCGAAGTCGCATCCAGGATGAGACGACCTTTCAAGGTGGAAAGATCCGCGGGAATCTCCCAGGAGCGGTCCTGAAAACCGACCCGGTGTTGTCCCGGATCAAAGATCAGCTCTCCGTCGGGCAGTGAAACAGACCGTGCGCGGGAAGTTTCGAACAATTCGCATTTTCCGCACAATCTGTATGGTTCGACGCGCAGGAGCCCGTTCCGGAGCGAAAGGCGCATCGGGGAACTCATGGTTCCGGTATAGGTTCTCGTGAACCGGCGCGGCATGCGCAGCCAGGCCAGGTAGACGGTCTCATTCTCCGGCGTGTTGACAAAACACTGCCCCGCGTACGCATCTCCGCAGAGGAACCGGCGGGATTCGCTTTCAAAAGTGATCTTTCCGCGGGAGATTCTTCCGATCCGGTAAAATCCGTTTGCCTCAGCAAAAAGCCACTTCCAGCTTCCGGACGATTCGTCTTGCATTCTCCGGAGGACCGGGCACTCCCTCCCGTTTGCGATTTTGTATCGATCGGTCACCGACCAGTCCAGCAGATTCCTCGACTCCAGAAGCAGGAATTCCTGTTTTGTCTCATCGCCGAGGTAGAGGGCCATCCGCCAGCATGCTTCCTCGGGATCGTAAGTGACCGATGGATCCCGGTCGCAGCAGCCGTCAAACGAGGGCAGGATCGGGTTTTTCTCATATTTCCGGAACGTTTCCCCTCCGTCCAGGCTGTATGCCACATTCTGCGATCCTTCTCCGGAGTAGGCCGCGTTGGTATAAAAAAGCAGAATGGCGTCCTTTCCGAATCCTGCGACATTTTCCCGATCCACCACCGCAGACCCCGAATACATGTTTCCGATGGAATCCGGATACAGCGAGATCCCTTTTTCCTCCCAGTGGATCAGATCGCGGCTGACCGCATGCTTCCAGTGCATATTTCCCCAGTCCGTGCTGAACGGATTGTGCTGGAAAAAAAGATGCCATTCTCCATTTCGATAAAACAGTCCGTTCGGATCGTTGAGCCAGCCATGGCGGGGAGCAAAGTGAAAATGCGGACGGAGCAGTTCCACCGAATCCTCTCCGGACTCTTCCGCCCCGTCCTTCCAGGTCATATTGCGGAACAGCGGCTCCTCCGAGTCAATGATTGTATGTTCCGGCGGAAACGGAAGAGGATATTCCGCGATGAAATCCGCCGTCTTCATCTCCGCGGCCGGGATCTTCAGTTTCAGGAACTCCTTCCCGGAACGGATGATGGCCGGAAGCGGTTCCGCCTTCCGGCTGACGGGAATGGAAAAAGTGGATTTTTTTGCCGAAAACGCAACCATTTCAAACAGTCCTTTCTTGTATTTTCTTCTTTACATTATATACTAAACGATGGAATTTGTCAACTGTAAAAAAAGGAGAAAAAATTGGACTTTTCGGACAATCCCAGCACACCGCAGGTGAAAGACTCTCTGCCGAAAGAGCATTGGCGGCGGAACAACGGATTCTCCTGGCAGATTCCCTGCGGAGAGACATCCTTCCAGTTCCGATGCCGGATCGTGGAACACGGGATCACGATCGCGCAGAAGGAAAGTGACTTCAATCATCCCTACCCCATGTTTACAAGAGTCTTTCTTTTCCGGAAAGGCGGAGCGGAGATCATCTGCAGAAACCAGCGCAGGACTCTTGTTGAAAACCGGATCTACATTCTTCCGACCAACATGGTCTTTCAGATTCATTACTATCCGCGGGAACTGATCTATTATCATCTCTGTCTGAACGACGGGTACGATCAGCCGATTTTCGACCGGGAGGAATCCGTTCAGGAAATCGTGTCCGATCCTGTGCGCGGACAGCTGCTGCGCGCGCAGAGAGAGAAAAGTGAAATTTTCCACCACGCCGCTCTGCTCTCCCTCTTTGCGGAATTTCTGCCGCAGAGACAGGAGCAGATTTTCCGCAATTTCCGGCGCCACCTCGAATTTTCCGCATTGTTTGAATATCTGGATACCCATCCGCTTGCGCTGGTTTCCCTTTCCGATCTGGCCGGACTTTACGGTCTCAGCGACTCCACGTTTTCCAAACGCTTTTCCCGGAAAATGGGAATCTCCCTGAAACGCTTTCTTCTGGAGCGTCAGATCCGCTACGCCTGCGAACTGCTGCTTTATTCCCCGAAACGGGTTGCGGAAATCGCCGAAATCCTCGGATACCGGGACATCACCTACTTCTACCGTTTCTTCCGGAAGCAGACCGGTATGACCCCGCAGGAGTTCCGAAAAAACAAAACCATGGAAAGCCAATGTCCCGGGTTGGCATGAACAGGGGAAAAGCAGCACGCGCAAAAAAAAAGAGATTTTGAACCGGGGAGTATTTCCTGTATTCAAAATCTCATGCTGCTCCCGCTTTTTCCGACCGGGAACAGCATACGGAAAGACCGGAAGAAGAGCAGTCCTCTGTTCCGGTCTGCGGAGGGAAAAGCCCGGAGGGATTATTTTCTGTCCGGCTTCTCCCGAACCAGCTCATACGCGGCGACGGCCCCCTGCTTCCCCGCCGAATCAACCCGGAAAACCGTACACCCGTTCCGTACGGTGAAGGGAATTTCGTTTTTTCTGCTTCCGTCAAAATCGACCGCGTAAAGGCGGAAACCGGAACAGTCGCGCTTCAAAGTGATCTCCGCCTCCCCTCGACGGAGCAGCAGAGGAAGTCCGCCGGAAGTCTCCCAGATCCGCATCTCGGGATTCCGGAACGTCATCCCGGAACTTTTCGTTTCCGTCAGATGAAGAATCAGATAGCGTTCGCTTTTCGTCAAAGGGACATTGTCATACGATGCGACCAGAATTCCGCAGAATGTCCGCCGATTCCGGACCTCCGCAAATTTTCCTGTCAGCACCTGTCCGCCCTCCAGGAGGAATCCTTCACTGCGGGACGAGAGCGCACGGAACTGATTCTTTTTCATCGTCAGAGTCAGTTCTCCGGTCGAGCTGACAAAAGTTCCGGTGGACGGCTCAAAACTCTTTTTCGGGATCGCGCCCGCCTTTTCCAGCGTTTCAAACGCATGAAGGTGGTCCGTCGAAGCAACGACGGGGACATTCAGCGACAGTTTCTCCCCGGCGGCGTCCGTCGAGATCGCCGCCACTGTTCCGGGCGGAAGAGCGGGACGTTCTCCGGGCGAGAAAATCACATTGCCCGTTTTTGCCACCAGCCCCATCCGCTGCGGAACGATTCCGCACTCGTCGGAACTCTCCGGCGATTCAAAATGCCGCCGGTTCAGCAGAAGCGGAACCGCCAGATCCGAAGGACGGATATCCCCCCGGAGGAAGAACAGATTGCCCGCGCGCTCCGAAAGCAGACGGACCGGATCGTTGACAATGTCGAAGAACTCCTGCCGGCTCTCCTCCTTCCGGAACAGGGAGGCATCATGGGAGTACGAGAAGCGGCAGAGCGCGCTCCAGTCCTGAAGCGACGCATACGCGCCGGTCAGAAACGCACCCTCCACATTGTACGGATTGGTGTTCGTGTAATCCCACTCGGTGATCAGGAAGGGTTTTCCGAACGCCCGGGTCTGAAACATGGTGTTCAGAGCGCCTGCGCCCTTGCTGATGGAGCTGTCGTTCACCACCAGGGCGGGCAGTCCCCACCCCTTCAGGAAGACCGGGTGCGCCCAGTAGAAATGATTTTCGACCAGATCGTACGGTTCCCGCAGAAGCATTGTGATGATGTTGGAGTTGTGATTCTGGTCGGCCAGCATCTGCCGGACGCCGATCGAACGCAGGAAATCGCGCATCTTCGCGTATCCGGCGGGATAGACCTCCTGAAGGAAAAGAGTCCAGAAACGCCTGCGCTCCAGAAAGGTCGGCTGAATGCCGCGGCGCTTCAGCCAGGCGTTGAACTTTGTTTCGTAAAGAGCTTTGGTTCCATTCACCAGGGAGGTCCAGAAGATCGCATTTTCGTTGATGAGATCCAGACTGATGATCGCCGGATCGTCCTTCCAGGCAAGACCGGTGTAGGGATTGACGGTCGTCAGAAGGTTTTTCGCATACTCCTGCCAGTTGCGCATTGCGTCGTCGGACACAAAGACCAGTCCCTTGAAACGGGTGCGGTCGACCTTTTCGCCGGGGAACTCGCGGATCTCCCCCTTTTCCAGATTGCGGCTGATGAACAGATCCAGCGTGACATAGATGCCGCGCTTCCGGCAGGCGGCGATCAGATAATCCATCCGATCCTTGAATTCGGCTTTCATGCGGGTGGATTTTCCATCGGAACGGTCGACGGTGTCCCGGTCGAAATGGTGCAGACGGATCAGGTTGTAGCCGATCGCCTGAAACTCCTCCGCAAGCCGGTCCGAAAGCTCGTGATCCATGTAATTTGCGGAGAAACAGACATTGGCTCCATAGAAGCGCACCGGCTGATCCGGACGCTTTTCAAACACGATCTGTCCGCCCCGGTTCCGCGCAAAGCCATATTTTCCCGCCGGCGCATCCAGCTGGAAGGAGAAATCCAGAATGCTCCCTTTGCGGATCCGCCGCTTTCCTTTCATCGGGATCCATTCGGAGGAGGCCTTCATCACGACCTTCTCGTCCTGTTTCGGCCGGATCTCAAAATCCGAGAGCGAAGCCCCGACAATCATCCAGACCGATTTTCCCATGCTCTCGAACACGATCTTCTTCAGTCCGGAATGCTCCAGCCTGAAGCGGGTAACATACAAACCGATCGCGGAAAGATCGTTCTGTCCGTGCCACCCCACCGATCCGCGGGAAAGCGGATACGGTTTCCAGAAGTTCCCGACATCCTCTCCCCCGATCACCGGAATCGTCTGCTCGCTCCCATCGGCAAAGGAACATCGGATCTCCCCGATCTTTCCCTCCTTCGGCCATGCAAGTGCATGGAGGACATAGAGATACGTTCCGTCCACCGGAGTCTGAAACTCCTTCTCCGCCCGGACGGGGAAATAGAGGCGGTCCGCTCCCCGGAGAGCGATGCAGCTCTTTCCCCGGTTCGTTTCCGGATCCACCACCTGAAACGGCACATTGGCACAAATCTTTTTCCCGGGAGTCATGGCGGAGAGATCGTTGGTTCCTCCCTGATCGGTCCATCCGCCTTTCCGGTCGTTCGGCTGTTCATCGCGGAAGCCCATGTTCATGGCGGAACGCAGATCCAGGGGTTTCGCATCGAAATCTCTCCGCCGGAACTGGAATGCGAAACCGGTCTGCCGGATCATGCCGCTCTGCGGAACGGGATTCAGACGGAGATTGAGCGAATCGGGCGCATAGGAGGTGTGGGAAAGATCGTGAAGGGTCGCCTGGAACGTTCCTTCCAGAACAACGACCCCTTCCCGGGTCGGGAACTGAATCCGTCTGACCGAACCGAGATTACGGGTCTTTTCCCCTTTTTTCAGGACGACTTTCCGTCCGTCGATCTGATACGGCTGCCGATCCCAGAGCTCCCTGCGGATGACGCATCCGAATGCGATGCCGTCCATCTGCAGAGCCGGATCGGCGGAAAAGGTCATCCGATACTCCGCCGCATCGGCCGAGGTCTGCTTCCCGGTCACGGAAAGACGGAAGGAACGGAGAGGCAGATGATAGATTCCCCGGTATTCGATTCCATCCGCCGTTTTTTTCGGGTAACCGGGATCCGCCTGCGTTGTCTTGGCGGAGAGGATGCTTCCCTTCCACCCGTTGTTCCAGGCCGTCAGAGAGAACGAGTGAGACCCGACTCGGAACCCGTACGGCGTAAACGCACACCACTCGTCCGCCGCGCCTGCGCAAAAGCAGAAAAAGAGAAGAAGAAACAATCGGTGCATCATAAAGAATACCTCCTTTGATTCATCGGTCCGCAGTGAGAGAGAAGTTGTCCAGGACAAGGGGACCGGCAACCTCGGATGCCCGGAATTCCAGATTCAGGAAACGGGTTCCGGCGGGGATGTCGAAGCGGATGGTGCATGTCTGCGGATCGGGACGGTCGACGGTCTGCGTGAAGACCCTGGTGTAGGTCGGCGACCATCCTTTTGCAAACGGCTGCACCTTCACATGAATCTTTGTCCCGGGCGCTCCGCGGAACCGGTAGGAAAGACGGTTTCCTCCCACTTCCATGCCCGTCAGGGAAAGAAGGCGGAAGATGACGCCGTCTTTCTGTATTGAAAAAGCGTTGTCGGCCCAGCGGGTCCCCTTTTCCGGCGAGTATCCGTCGGGCACACCGTTTCCGTCGCGATCGACATGGAGCGGCGGCATGACGTTGTCCATGGGATCCGGCTTCGCATAATAGAGTCGTTCCGTCCACTCCTTCTGCGTCAGGACCGGGATCTTCGTCTCCCGGCACCAGCGGAGCAGTTCATCGTGGCGCTTCAGGAACTGCGCCCATCCGCCGGGGACCGCGCGACTGTCCATATGTCCTCCTCCGATCAGGACCTGATGGCGAGCGATCCGGTTCGCGATCTCCGTCTTCAGCTGTGCAAGATCCTTCTTCTCCAGCGAAAAGTCGCCCCACATCATCGCAAACCGGCAACGCTCCGGATCGGGTTCATGATAGACTTTCCGTGCGGAGTCCGGATAGGTCGCTCCGCCGAGATACCCGAGCGGCTCATAGACCTTTCGAACGTTTTCCGCCGTCAGGACCGGTTCATATCCTCCGGGCTGAATCCAGGTGACCGGCCGGCGGATCCCNNAGAGCATCCGATGCAAGGAAGCCTCCGCGGAACGGAACAAGATGAAACTCCAGCTCCTTCCGCTCCGGGAAACGGACATTGTCCTCATTCCAGAAACTGCGGAGATGCAGCTCCTTTCCCTTCCGGGAATACAGAAACGCCTTCTTCAGCGCAGGGACATACAAAAACGAGGTCTGTTTCCACTCTTTCTCGCGATCCGCCGGAAGCCCCTCCACACGATTTCCGGAGAACACCGCCCGGATCGGCCTGGAAAATTTCGACTTGTCCGGAATCCCGCGGAAGCACGCCTTGTCGCCATTCCAGTGATCGAAATCGGGACTGGACTCGAATTCCCGGCGCTCTTCCGGAGTTCTTGCCGGCAGAGTGAATACCGCATGAGAGGCGGTATGATCCATAATCTCGTGTCCCTCCTTCTGGAAATTCCGGAGCAGCGCGGAAAACTCCGGAGAGTGGATCCAGTGGGAGATGATCGACATGCTGAAACAGCAGTTGTTCCGGCGGAAGACCTCCGCCATGTCCTTCCATTTTGCAACCGTCTGATTGTCGTCGAAGCGGAAACAGAGTCCGCCGCTTTTCGGGACCNNGCCGCCAGTCCGATCAGCGGCAGAAACACCAGCATTTTTCGAAGAAAACAACGCATAAGAAAACTCCTTATTCCTGTCTGGGTTGATGGGAAACACATTTCACAGGGACCTTCACATTTTCCGGCGGAGTGCCCGGCTCCGCAAGCTGCTTCTGCAAGATCCGCATCTCCTCCCGGGCGATCTGCTCGAAATCCAGCTCAAAGACGATTCCCCGGAACTCCGGATCATGTGCAGAAACAATCTGACTTGCAATCAGGGAACACTCCACGCCGGTCTCCCTGAGGATATCGCGGATCTCCGTATAGAGGAACACCGGATTGTAGACCGCCTGAATCGGAAATCCGAAATTCAGAAGGGAACGAAACTGGTCAAGAAGCTCCCGGCTTCTGGGAAGGAAGAGTTTTTCATTCAGGGGGATGCCGGCTTCGTGAAAGGCTCGGCGGATCCCCGGGACCGGACCGTTCCACGGAGGAGTGTCTCCCAGAAAGACGATTCCCGTGCGTTTTTCGCCGATCAGCATTCCGGCGCTGTCGTATCCGGCCTGTTCGAAATCGAATTCCACGGTTGCGGCTCCGGGAAACGCAAACCCCGTATGCAGCACCAGAGGGATCCCACGGGAGAGCAGCTCCCGGATCACCGGTTCATGGAACTGGCGCGGAGCGATCCAGAGAAGAGCATCCATCTGTTCGTTCTCCAGATCTTTCAAAATGATTTCCGGATCCGAAGAGCTCAGGTTCAGCAGTCGGATAAATGCCGGCATCTCCGGAAGGATCTTCAGGGCGGCGGAAAGATTTTTGGCATGGTATTCGTCCAGATGGAGGAGCATGCCGTCGGAAAGGATGATTCCGATGGTGGGAACTTTCATGCCGCAGGGAGTCTGACTGGTCTCGATGCGTTTCGGGTTGGTGAAGGAGCCGATGCCCGGTTTTCCGATGATGAAGCCGTCGCGGGTCAGCTCCTTCATGGCCTTGCCGACGGTCTGCCGGCTGACTCCGAACTTTCTGGACAGCTCCACGGTTGTCGGAATCTGTACAGATTTTTCCTTTGCTTTCAGCGCCAGCGACAGGACGTAGCGGCGGATTTTCATATATTCCGCGATTTGTGCCGATTCAGCCATAGATTTCTCCTTGGATCATGTTCATTCGTAGGGACGCCATGCGGGACCGTAGCGGAGTTTCTGCCAGGGAGCGCTTGCGCCGTGGCCGTCCAGATACACGGTGGACGCCTGCCGTCTCCCGCCGTGGCGATAGGCGATCCACGGATTATAGTCCGAATTGGCGATCTGTTCGCCGTAGTTCCAGTAGTTTTCCGGTTCCTGACGTTTTGCGCAGCCGTCGCGGACCGTCTCCGTATAGATCAGTTTTGTCGAAGGCGATTTGACGCGGTTCAGGCGGTAGAATCCGTTCTGGTCGTTCGTCGAATCCGGGAAACGAGTACTTCCGTTGTAATTCTGCGCATAGAACTGGGAAAGCTGGGAAAAGCGCGGATTGTACTGATAGGGCGCTTTCTTGGAAGGACAGGTCATGCTGTTGAGAACATAGGATCTCTGCCAGGAGTAATCCGGCCCGATCGTGCGGGCTCCGACATTTTCCAGAAATTCCCGGTTGTAAAACCACTTGTCATCCTTCTCCGATCCATCCGGATCGCGGATCTTTCCCCCGTTGAACGGGACCCAGACATCGTTGTTGTTCGCAGCGTACATCGCTCCACCTGTCCCATACTGTTTCAGGATGCTCAGACATGAAATCTGATTGGCCTTTTCCCGTGCACTGTTCAGCGCCGGAAGAAGAATCGCGGTGAGAATCGCGATGATCGCAATTACGACAAGGAGTTCTACAAGAGTAAAGCCGCACCTTCTTTTCTCCCCGGAAATCCGGCAAGGAAGAGCTTGGAAATACTTGTCTTTCCGATTCTTCATGTCACTCCTTTCTCTCCTGGGAATTTTCCCGGATTAGTTTACATTTGTTGTCAATTAATTGTCCTTTGTTTAAATTATACAACATTCTCTGATTTTTGTCAAGGCCTTCTTTCCAAAAAAGAGACAGGAGAAGGCAAAAAGTTGAAAGAGGACCTCCCGGAACAAGGAGAATGGACGTTGCGGATCATCGGTCTGTTCCGATCGACGCATCTCCTCCGCGTCGGGTCTGACGGCATGGGAGGGGAAGCGGCATCGGCGGGGGCTGTCTGATTGATTGCGCGTCCTCTCGTCATATTGCTCCTGCAATCCCTGTTTCGCTGTGCTGTCCGACGCATAGAAGAGATCTGGAACTCAACCTGCCATGCCTCAGAAGAAAACAACGGAACAAGCGGAATGCGGCAAAGCGCCTCGAACGGCCCCGGGCTT
>DDJH01000197.1 GCA_002338895.1 Lentisphaeria bacterium UBA1829
GAGCGCACGGGGAACATCTTGAGAAAATGGCCGTCGGGGGGCGCTGGATTCTTCTGTCCACTCTTGGCGGGGAACGGACAGAGCTTGCGCTCCGTCCGATTCTCAAACGTGGACTCCGGCTGATCGGCAGCACGCTCCGCAGCCGGAGCACGGAGATGAAAGGACGGATTCTGCGCGGACTGGAAAACCGGATCTGGCCGGAGATTGAATGCGGGAAAATCCGACCGGTCATCTGCCGTGTGTTTCCGATCCGGGAGGCGGAGCAGGCGCACGCACTTCTCGAACGCGGAGAAAACATCGGCAAAGTCGTTCTGACCGTCCGGGATTCCGAATGAACGGATCCGGTTTTCCGATCGCCCGCAGATACCGCCTTCTTCTGCTGCTGTTCTGCGGGACGATGCTCTATTTCTTTGCCAATGTCCAGAGAGTGGCGATTCCCGGATCGGTCTTCTCGCTTCTGCAGGAGGAGCTGCGGATTTCGGCGCCGTATGTCACGGGACTGGGATCGGCGTTCATGTATGTTTATGCGCTGAACCAGCTGTTCATTGGTCTTCTGGTGGACCGGTACGGGGGAAGACGGGTCATCATGGCGGGAGCGTTTCTGTTCTGTGCGGGGTCGCTGCTGTTTCCGTTCTCGCGCTCGCTGATTCTGCTGTACGGAAGCCGGATGCTGACGGGGCTGGGAGCGAGCGCACTGTATCTGAGTCTGATCCGGGAGACGATCCATGTGTTCCACCGGGAGTACGGAATCGCTCTTTCGCTGGTCATTCTGATCGGTTATGCGGGCGGAATAGCGGCGAATGCGCCATTTGTGGCGGGCGTGGATGCGTTCGGATTGAAGGGGATGCTGATTCTGACCGGTCTGTGTTCGCTCGGGTTTTATCTGCTCTATCTTCTGGTGGGATCGACGCTGCCGCTGCCGCCGGTCCGGGAGATTCCGGTCAGCTTCCGGAAATTCGCGGACGTGTTGAAATCGCGTCACAACTGCGAACTGTTTTTGTTCAGCGGATTGAATTTCGGGCTGTACTATGTGATTCAGACCGTGATCGGGAAAAAGTTTCTGGAGGATTTCTGTTCCATGCGCTCGGAATCTGCGGCGTGGATTCTGTCTCTGACGGGGACCATTTCCGCGTGTTCCGGAGTTTTGTTCGCGCTGGTCAGCCGGATGGCGGGGAATCGGCGGAGGATTTTCTGCCGTCTGGCCGGAGTGGTGTGTCCGGGCGTGTTCGGGTGTCTGACAGTGCTGATTGCTCTGGACGTGCGAACGCCGGCAATTGCGGGGCTGCTTTGCGTGCTTTCGCTGACGGCGAGTCTCTCATCAATCACGATCCCGCTTCTGCGGGAGACCAATGCGGAAAGCGATGTCGGCGCGGCCGTCAGCTTCATGAACTTCAGCTTTTATCTCTCCGTCGCGGTGTTCGGCAATCTGACCGGTTTTCTGATGGACCTCTTCCCGCCGGNNGCCGGAACGGCTCGACGGCATCCTTGTCTACGGCCGGAACTCCTATCTTGCGCTGTTCGGAACACTGACTCTGTTCTCCATTCCGGTTTTCCGGGGAGCCATGCGGATGCGGGAAACTTACGGAAAAAAGCTCTTTCCGAATCCATGAGCGGACAAGGGAAAATTAGGTATTTTTTCTTTCCTCCGGTTTCCGATCAAAGAATTCCGGAGGAAACAGGCAGACGTTGTGCCGGGGCTGCGGAACGCATCCGCAGAAAGAGACTTATTTTTTCTTGCCGGCCTTCAGCAGATTTCCGAAATCCCGGACGAGCCCGTCCACGGTGTTGAGGACATTGGCTCCCGCATCCGTGATATCCTTCATGGACGGGAACGCCTCTCCGACCGCGCTCAGGACGCCGAGCGTGAGTTTATTCAGGATTACGGCCGTAAGATTCAGAGCGGTGATTCCCTCCTCATCCTGACCGAGCGCATCGAGTTCGATCGGGACGATCGGGATCGGCGCGTTGGTCACCGGCAGTCCGGGAGCGGACGCCACCACGTTTACGAAAATGGAGGTCAGATTCAGATCATTCACCTGCAGACGGAGATCCTCCTTCTCCTTTGGAGCGGCCTCTTGTTCTCCCTCCTCGGGTTCCGCCTCCGCTTTCTCCGCAGAGCCGCTGAACTCCGCGATGTTGGCGTTCAGCTGGGAGAGATTGTTGGACAGCTTTGACGCCGACACTTCAAAATAGACATCCACCCCGGTCAGCGTGAATTCCTCCACCACCAGTTTCTTTCCGAAGAAGGACGATGGCTGCACATCAATCCGCATCTGTTTGACCGTCAGCGCGCGATCGTTCTGGAACCCCTCGGGATTTCCCACAAACAAATCGCGGATGTCCACCACGCCGGAAAAGACATTGATGGAAACGGAACCGACCGTCACCGGCGCCCCCAGAGCCTTTGGTCCGATCGTTGTGATCGCCGATTTGACAATCACCCCCAGCGACAGCAGCACAGCCAGAATCAGCACCACCAGAACGCCGACTGTCCAGGCTGTAATTTTCCAGATTTTCTTTTTCCGTTTTGCATCCATATTTCTCATCTCCCTTTTCCTGTTTGAGCATTGGGAATATAGGACCGTTTTCCGCAAAATGCAAAAGGCATTCCGGAAAAAATCCGCAGGAAAAACAATCGGGACCCGTCCGGGAATTTTGCCGGACGGGTCCCGAAGGGGGAATTGCTTTTCTTCTTTCTCATCCCCGGAGCAGAGTTCCGCAGACGGTGCCGCCTTGTTTCGTTTCCGAGCAGTCGGACCGAAGATGGCCGAACATGCGGATGCAGTCCAGCGCCTCGGTTGCGATTTTCTCCCCGGAATTTTCCGCATTGACGGAAAGCGACAAACCGCCCATCGCGGCGCTCTTGATTCCGGTCCGGCGGAAACGGCGCAGTTTCCGCACCTCCGGATCGCTCAGGAAGAACGCCTGCTCGCAGACTGCGTGTTTGACCGCTTCCGGAATCACCGTTTCCGAAAGCGGCATTCCGTCGGCATCCAGCACCCCTCTGCGCGGCCAGCGGAGCTGCGTTCTTCCGACGGACGGAACGCCATTCCAGACCATGCAGGAATCCAGCATCTCTCCCGCACGAATCAGGAACGAGATCTTCTCCTCCTGTGAGAACGCGGACCAGAATGCGACATCCTCCCGGCCGGCCGCCCGACTGTCCGCCTCTTCCGGAGACGCATACAGCAGTTTTGAACTCATAGAATCCTCATCATCTTCCATCTTGCGGAGGCCCTCCGGTATGAGATCGGAGGGCCTCCGCAGTTCTGAGTTCAGGCCTTGTGGACCAGTCCGACCGAGAGTGTTCCGGCGGAAAGATCCGCATCCGTCTCAAGAGAAATCTTCTTCCAGGAAGGAAGGGTCGAAACCGGGACGAAGCGGAAGAGTTCGCCGCCATCCTCCAGCGTTTTTCCGCTGACGGTGCAGAGCGTGGCGTACTCCGTGAACTCGCCGTCGAGCGTATCGGAGGCAAGAAGAGTGACGGTCAGATTTTTTTCCGCCGGCACCTCCACGCCTTTTTCCATCCGGCCGACCAGCTCCAGACCGAGCTGAGTCCCGTTGCAGAGGAACGGCTCCGAGACAACGGTCGAGGTATTGGGAAGAACGGAGAGGAACAGTGGTTCCGAATCGCGAAGTTCCGAAGAGATTGTTTTGGAAAAACTCATGAAAAACTCCTTGTTCTTAGGTGTCGTTGTTTAAGAATTGCGTTGTTACAGGGAGACGGCCGTTTCCGTGCCGTTGTCGAAGTTGAAGCTGGTGACGATCGGCACGCCGTTCCAGGCCTCGATCTGCGTGGAGAATCCGGTGTCGCCGACAACGAGGCTCATGTGCTCCAGTTTGCAGGTGGTTCCGAGATACGCCTTGACCGCCGGATGACAGAAGATGAAGGTGTTCTGTCCGGCGCGGGCGTCGATCAGGAGTTTGTCCATCTGCCGCATGGTGGGGAAGGTCCGGGCGGAGGCGTCGTCGGATTCGATGTCGCAGTTGACGATGGCGCTGACATAGTCCGGGTTCGCCAGCTGGAGTCCGAAATAGGTTTTCAGACGCATTCCGTAGACCAGGCGGCCCTCGGCGTTCTTGTAGAGATTTCCGCCGGCGATCGGGGTCAGATCGAAGGTTTTGCCGTCGCCGAAACCGGCGGGGTCGTAAACGCCGGTAATCTCGCCCGGGACATAGTGCACGCAGAGAATCGTGTAGTTCCGGGAGCCGCTGCCGCCCGCGGACTGAACGTTTCCGTTCTTCAGGGCGAACGCGCGGAACCCGTCGTACAGGATGCTGTGTTCCGCGGACATGCCGGTCTTGCGGAGAACGGGGGTCGCCTTTTTGGCGAAGTAGGCGGCCGGACCGCCGAGTTTGCGGGCGGTGTCCTCCCCGACCTCCATTTCGCCGCCGATGATCGAAAGATCGGTCTGCTGGAGTTCCGACTCGGTTTCGACGGAGGGGAGCGGAGAATCCAGATCCACAATGTCGCCGCCGGTCACATCCTTCATGGATTCATAGACGTTCCAGAGGCCGTGGGACGAGGGTTCCATCGGAAGATTCTTCAGGATCGGCGCTTCGCAGGTGATCGCGTCCACCACCGCGAGCTGACTTCTTTCCGGTCCGAGAGCGATTTCGTAAAGAGACGTTGCCATACAATGATTTCCTTTCGTTGATGAGATGCTTTTGTTTTTACTTGCGTTTGTTCCAGGATTCCGCGATCAGCTCGGCCATGCTCGCATTCCCAAGCGGACGGACACGGGCGAAGGAGGTCTGCCGCACGCCCGCGGAACGGGAGGGACTCAGCCAGTGCGGGGAATCCTTCAGCTGCTTTTCCAGCCAGTCCGCGACGGGAAGGCCATCGGATTTTTCGTCGCGCGAGCGGACCAGTTTTTCCTCTCCGGACTCAAACACCGCCGCCCGGGCCAGCACATCGGGAAGAGCTTCCGGGCGGATTCCCATTTTCAATGCCGTCTCCCGCAGGACATTGCGGATCTTCTCGCTGCGGCACTCGGAATCGCGCGCGGCCAGCTGTTTTTTCAGCGCGGCGAACTCTCCGGCGAACTGTTCGAATTCCCGGGGTGAAATGTTGTTGCGTTCGCACGCCGCACGGATCGTCTCCGCATCGGCGTTTTTCCGCTCCAGAGCCTCCCGCAGAGTCCGGAACTCCTCTTCGGTTTTGATTCCCTCCACGCCGGTGAGACTCCAGATCCCGGGCGAGGTTTCGGAGTAAAGTTCACGGAACTTCTCCGGCACGTCGGCAATGTCGTGAAAAAGAGCTTTCAACGCCATACCCATCCTCCTGTTTTTCGGATCCGCCTTCATGACGCATCCGCTCCGGAATCCCCTGTCAACCGAAAAAGCGCGGAAAAAAGTCGGATCCGGATTGAAAAAGTGGATTCGGAATGTTATCTTATCGCGAATACAGAAAACCGACTCAATAAAAAAGGAGTGTTTTTATGGAAGCGGCCAAGTTCAACTACAAGAAAATCATCCTCGCCTTCTCCGGCGGACTCGACACCACAACCGCGCTTCACTACTTCGCGCACCAGTACCCGAAGACCGACATCATCGCGTACTGCGCCGACGTGGGCATGGAAGAGGAAACGTCCGGACTGGAGAAAAAAGCTCTCGCCCTCGGCGCAAAGAAATGCGTCCTGGCCGACATCGCGGAGGAGTTCATCCGGGACTTCTATTTCCCCGCGCTCCAGATGAACGCCATGTACGAAGGGAAATATCTGCTCGGCACCTCCCTGGCCCGTCCCGCGATCGCCAAAGGTCTTGTGGAACTCGCCCACAAGGAAGGCGCTGACACCATCATGCACTTCGCAACCTTCCGCGGAAACGATCAGGTCCGCTTCGAACTGAGCATCAATGCGCTGGATCCTTCGCTGAAGGTTCTCGCTCCGTGGCGCCGTCCCGACCTCTGGCCCTTCAAAGGCCGCGAGGACATGATGAAATACTGCAAGAAAAACAAACTCAATATCACGGCCTCCATCAAGAAGACCTACTCCATGGACCGCAATCTGCTGCACATCTCGTTCGAGTCGCAGGATCTGGAGGATCCGTGGGTCGCGCCCGATCTGGAGCACATGTGGGTCATGACCAAGCCGGTCTCCCAGGCAAAGAATGAACCGGAAGATGTGGTGATCTCCTTCAAAAAGGGCATCCCGGTGGCGGTCAACGGAAAGAAGATGTCTCCGGCCAAACTGATGCGCACGCTGAACAAAATCGGATGCGATCACGGAGTCGGAACCATCGACATCGTCGAAACCCGTTTCACACAGATGAAATCCCGCGGAGTCTACAATACGCCGGCCGGAACGATTCTGCTCGAAGCACATCGCGATCTGGAATCCATCTGTCTGGACGGAGCAAGCATCGGCCTGAAAAACATGCTGATGCCGAAATACGCGGAGCTGTGCTACAACGGATTCTGGTTCGCTCCCGAACGGGAGATGATTCAGGCGCTCTGCACGAAATCGCAGGAGTTTGTCACGGGAGACGTGCGTGTGAATCTGTTCAAAGGCGCGGTGATGGTCACAGGCCGCCGCTCGCCGTACAGCCTCTACGATGAGTCGCTGGCGACGTTTGAAGACGATCACGGTCTGCAGGATCCGACGATGGCTTCCGGATACATCGCTCAGAATGCGATGCGCCTGAAAGTCCTCGCACACAAGCAGCCCCGGTACAAAATCAAATAACAGAACAGGAAACGGAGGGGGGAAGAATAAGAATTCTCCCCTGTCGCATTCTTCCTTCGCGGGACTTCCGGTCATTTTCCGGCAGTCCCGCTTCTGTTTCTTTGCCACGGAGTTTTTGTCATGAATTGGATTCTGGATTTGCAGGCGCTGATTCTCGGGATCGTTCAGGGAATCACGGAGTTCCTGCCGATCAGCAGTACGGGGCACATGATTATCGCGGATGAGTTCATCCATCTGGAACCGGCGTTCAAGGAGATGTTTTTCGTCGTGATCCAGCTGGGATCGATTTTCGCGGTTCTGGTGTATTTTCATAAGAAACTTTTTCCGCTGGAGGCGTTCCGGAACGCGGCGGTGTTTCAATCGACGCTGCGTCTCTGGTGCAAGGCGGCGGTCGGAGTGATTCCGGCGATTGTGATCGGCGGACTGTTCGGATCGAAAATTCAGCAGGCGCTCTACAATACGCCGACCGTGGCGGCGGCACTGATCGCGGGTGGAATTGCTCTGCTCTGGATCGAATCGAGAAAACGGAGGGTCCGGGTGGAGAATATGAATGCGTTCGGATTCGGAAGAGCGCTGGCGGTCGGATTCGCGCAGTGCCTCGCGATGATTCCCGGCGTGTCGCGGTCCGCGGCGACGATTCTGGGGGCGCTGATTCTCGGGACCTCCCGGGAAGTCGCCGTTGAATACTCCTTCTTTCTGGCGATCCCGACGATGTTTGCCGCATCGTTTTACAGTCTTTACAAAGGCGGAAGCTCGCTGACTCACGATCAGTGGATCGCAACCGGAGTCGGATTTGTCACGGCATTTCTGGTCGCGCTCGGCGTGATCGCCTTCTTCATGGAGTACATCCGCCGCAGGGATTTCAAAGTGTTCGGCTTCTACCGGATCGTGCTTGGAATCATTCTGCTGCTCTTTTTCCGTTTCGCCGGATAAGAGGCTGGGGAACACGGGATCATTCGAGAAGAGAGGTATTGGAGTCGCGGAACTGGGTCGGAGTCATTCCGGTTCTCTGCTTGAACTTTGCGGAGAACTCATGCGGGGAGGCGTAGCCGAGTTCCGCCGCGATATCCCCGATGGTCAGCGATTTCCGCAGCAGGAGGGCACACGCCGCCTCGTGGCGCCGGTTCATCCGGTAGCGGTTCGGAGAAACTCCGACGATTTCGGCAAACTTCTTGCGGAAATTTTCGTATCCCCAACCATGGGTCCGGCAGAACTCCTGAATCTCCCTTTTTTCGCGGAAATCGGAACTGAGAAAGCGGCACGCCTCCTTGATCTGTTCGATCTCGGCGCTGTTGCGGTCGGTCTTCCGGAGCGCCTTGGAGACCATGCCGAACAGCAGCGGGAGAAGATCCAGAAGACAGGATTCCGGACAATGTTCCAGCTCCTGTTCCAGTTTGAAATACTGTTCGGCCCAGGCATCATCCGGCGAGAACTTCCCGGTCGGGGTCTCCCGGGAGATTCCGCAGAATGCCCGGAAATACGGATAGGCGTTGTATCCCAGGCAGAGGAAGCATTCCCGCCAGCGGCTTTCCAGATCAATCCGGATCTGATGCACGACTCCGGGGATCCGCAGAAAATAGGTGTTTTCATGAAGCGGATAATGTTTTCCGCTCTCCCAATCCACATACTCTCCCCTTCCCCGGAGGACCAGGCAGAACGCAAAAAACGGAAACGATTCCGGTCCGGTGACACGCTGATTCGGACTGGCCTTGTCGAGAACTCCGACTCCCAGCTTGTCCGTCCAATCCTTTCCGACCGAACGGAGCATGACCTTGTCTTTACCAAAAAAAGTACTTCGATTTACCATTTTACACCCCGTTTGCCCCGTTGCTTTTTTGAAAGAATATTGTATAATTAAAAAAGAAAGCTCTTCTATAGGATAGCACGCCGCCGGGAAAAAGAAAACCGGAAACAGGAAAAAAACAGAAAAAAAAAAGAAAGGCGGGAAATACTGGAAAACATGAAAAAGAATTTTACTCTCATTGAACTTCTTGTTGTAATTGCGATTATTGCGATCCTTGCCGGGCTTCTTCTTCCGGCGCT
>DDJH01000138.1 GCA_002338895.1 Lentisphaeria bacterium UBA1829
AAATGAGAAAACTGGATACAGAGGAGGTTGTAGCCATGAATGCGGAAAGAAAACATGTCGGCATCTGTCTTGCAAAAAGAAGAATAATGAAGTTCACCCTTATAGAGCTCCTTGTGGTAATTGCGATTATCGCAATCCTTGCCGGGATGCTTCTGCCTGCGCTGAATTCGGCGCGTGAAAAGGCGCGGACAATTTCCTGCGTCAACGGTTTCAAGCAGCTCTCCCTGGCGGTCATAGGGTATCTGGGAGATAATCAGGATATGATCTCCGTCATGGAGGGGGAATGGAAAGGGCTGTACCAATATGGGGGGGTTGACAAGGCGGGCCATCAGTCCTACGTGTTCGAGGCCGTGGGGCAAAAGGTCCGTCCGGACGCCAATCAGAACAATCCCGTCTGTTCGCTGAAAGCATTCGGAGTTCCGCTTTCCAAACTCTGCTCCACGGCATTTGCCAAGGCGTCGACGCTGAAGCCGGTGAATTACAAGCTCTGCGACGGCGAATACTGCCGCAAAATTCCGCATACGAGTTATTTTGACGTCTATGCGATGCGCATGGACATTGGAGCGGGCGTCACGCTCTATAACGGAGGGGCCGTCTATCACCAGGCGGGGCGCGTAAAGAATCCGTCGTCGAAAGCCTTCTGGACGGAAGGATTCAAGCAGTTTCAGAAAAATGCGCTGAACAATCCGGACCATACGCTTGAAGACGGGGCGTGGAGTCATCAGAAACGCAACAATGTGTTCTATTTCGACGGGCATGTCGGGAATGTCGCTTACGGTTCCGTGACATGCGGGCACGGGCTTGTCTACACGCCTGGCTGCGCGGTCTGCACGTTTTATTTCCCTTACAAATAAAACAACAAAAAGGAATTGCATCATGAAAAAACTTTTAACAGCTCTGCTTTGCGGTGCCGCACTTGTACTTTCCGCGGATGTTTTGAAGGAATGGAAATTCGAGGAAGGGAAGGTCGCCGGGGTGTCATATCCGAAGAAGCATATCGCTTTCCGCGTTTCCCCGGATGTGAAGACTCCGGACGGCGCCGCCTGCGGTGAATTTTCCGTGAAGGTTCCCGGTGACGCCAAGGTCCTGTGGAGTCTGCAAATCTGCTTCAATTCGAATCAGAAAATTGTGAAAGGCGGCAAATACCGTTACACATTCCAGATTCGCGCCGACCGCGCCGCCAGGACAGCCGTGACTTGCAGTCAGGGGCAGAGGCCGTGGAAGGCGATTGGTCCCTCGCACAGGAATCTCACGCTTTCAACGGATTGGCAGAACGTTTCCGCGGAGTTCGTCGCCGACATGGATTATGAAGGTTCGCTGCGTTCCCCGATGCTGATGGGGGGGGCGCTGCCCGAGGGAACCGTTTTCTGGATGGGGCCCGTCGCATTTGAACAGATTGACGTTCGGAAGTGACCGGAAAGGAGCTGGAACATGAAGAAATTTTTGACAGCGTTTCTTTGCGGTGCCGCGGTTCTGCTTTCGGCGGAAACTCTGAAGGAATGGAAATTTGAAGGCGATAAAATACCCGGTCTCACATATCCGAATCAGAAAATCGGCATCCGCGTTTCCCCGGATGTGAAGACTTCGGATGGCGAGCCGTGCGGAGAATTCACTGTGAAAGAGGCGGGTGACGCCAAGGTTCCGTGGAGCACGCAGATTTGCTTTACTTCAAAGCGGAAAATTACAGCCGGGACGAAATACCGTTATTCGTTTCAGATTCGCGCCGACCGCGACGCCAATCTAAGCGGCAACTGCATTCAAGGCTCCGCTCCGTGGAAAACGATAGGGAATTCCACCCGGAAATGGATGTTGAATACCGACTGGCAGACTGTTTCCGTTGAATTCACGGCGAATTCCGATTACGCGGGAATGGTCCGCACGCCCATGCTGATGGCGGGTGCGCTTCCGCAGGGAACAAAGTTCTGGCTGGGACCGGTGAAGTTTGAAAAACTCACGAATTTTCTTCCGCTCGCGCTGAATCCGGAATGGAAAATTTCCTGGACCTCTGACGGGACGGAAGCGAAAACGGTGAAGATGGAAAACAACACGATTGACTTCACGAAATTTCGCGACAAGTTCGCCGAGAAGACTCCAGTGTATCTGTTCAATGAATTTGAAGCTCCGGCGGACGGCATGATGCAGGTCGGCTGTGCTGCGGACTACTGGTTCGAATTTTCGGTGAACGGCGAAAAAATTTATGATACGCTGGAGACCGGAAACAAGGTTAACACCTATCAGCCGACGGATCATGTGTTCAACTTCCCGGTGAAGAAAGGGAAAAACCGGGTCGTCGTGAAAGTCCTCAGCGGTTCCGCCGGCTGGAAATTCGTCTGCGGCAAGGTCCCGTTCCGCGAAAAGACGAACCGGATTATCCGCATTCAGCGCGGCAAAGAGTGGCGTCCGGTGAAGATGGACAACGTTTCGTGGGACAAGCGTTCTCTGCGGGCGTTGCGCATTGATCAGTTCAAGCGTATCCCGGGTTCGGCGCTGGATCTTTCGCAGTATGTCAAAAAGTACGACATCGACAGAAACGGCCGTCTGAAGGCGGATGCGGACGGCGATCTTTATTTTGAGAACGCTCCGGGCGAAAAGGTGCGTCTGCGCGGATTCAATTTCACGCCCGGTTCATGGGAACACCGTTTTTACGCCTTCACGAAAGCGGAAATAGAAGAATTCGCGGAAGAGATCCGGCTTGCCGGCATGAACATTCTGCGTTTTCATTTTCTTGACCGCGCGCTCGCCGGCGACAACGGTTTCCCGAAACAGGGAAAAGACCGGAAGGATATTGCGGAAATTCACATTCCGCAGAGTGTTGACGAACTCAAGATCGACCCCGCATTTGCCGACCGCTATCACTATCTTCTGAAGTGTCTGCGCGACCGCGGCGTATATGTCATGCTGGACATCTTCACTTCGCGCGGTCTTATGACGGGGGCGGTGAACGCAAAGGATTATCCGCGTTTCCAGATGTTCGACAATCCGGTCTATCAGAAACACTGGAAAGCGGCGTTCGATTTTCTGCTGAAGAAACCGAATCCGTACACCGGCAAAGCGCTGATTGACGATCCGCAGCTGATCGGTATCACATTCTTCAACGAGCAGGAACATCTGTTCAATCCGAATTCACCAGAAAACAAACGTTTCACGACCGAATGGCGCGAGGTGCGCGGCCCGTCCGCTCCGGAATTCGATTTTGAACTTCTGCGGTCCGATTCTCCGGACGGCGCTGCGGCGCGCGAGTTCCTGCGCGGCAAAATCCGGAAAATGAACGAATTCTATCTCGGAGTCGTCCGCGAATCCGGATTCAAAGGCTTTGTGACGAACTGGGATATGTTCATGCGCGGACTGGAAGGCGACGCCCGTGCGGATTTCAATGCGATTGCCATGCACACCTATCATGCGCATCCGAATCAGGCGAAGCTCAGCCCGGCGGATTTCAAACAGCGTCTCGCTTTCGGCGGATGGTTTCGGGGAAAGATGTCGAATGTCGCTCAGCATTCGTCCATTGTCACGAACAACTACATCGGACGCGCTGCGGCGACGCGGGTGCTCGGCAAACCGTTCTTCATGACGGAGTTTTCGCACTGTCCGCAGAACCGTTACATTCAGGAATATCCGGTGATGTGGGCGGCGTTCGCGAGCCTGCAGGACTGGCAGATTCTGACTCCGCATGCCAATACCATCGCGCTTTATTACCGTCCGCTGCGCGCGTCGTTTGATGATGCGAACAACCGTTTCGCTCCGATGTGTTCACTTTTCACGGCGTTCGGCTGGCAGCGCGGCGACATCCGGAGCGCGAAGCATTCCGTTTCGCTCAACGTTCCCGAGTCCGTCCTGAAATCTCCCGAATACATCGGCGCCATCGGCAGCGGCTACAACGCGCTCTCCATGCTGACGCGCATCGGTTCGGACTACCGGAACGCGAAGAATCCGGCGGCGACCCTGAACATCGTTCCCAAGGCGTATGTCGGCGCGACGAGCATGGGAATGTATGTCGTGCTCAATGA
>DDJH01000025.1:0-5419 GCA_002338895.1 Lentisphaeria bacterium UBA1829
AGTTCGCCATTGACGGTCTCGATCACCGGGACAGAAGATCGGTAGGAGAGCTCCATGGTCTTCAGTTCAAGAGAGGAGTCGGCGAATCCGGGATCGGAATAGCGCTTGTACAGCATTCCGAAGAGTTTTGGGTTGCCGTCCCGCCACTGATAGATCGACTGTTTGATGTCGCCGACGTAGAAGAAGGAGCGGAAACGGTCCGGATCGGGCTGGAAGATCTCATCGGCGAGATTGGAGATGGCGCGCCACTGCTCATCGGAGGTGTCCTGGAATTCGTCGATCAGATAGTGATGATACACGGCGTCGAGCCGTTCCTCCAGCACGGTCCGGTCGGAAAAGGGCAGAGCGAGCGTTCCGTCGGTTTCGGGACGGAGCAGAAAGACGATGTCCTTGAATGTCAGATTTCCGTTCTGGCGGACCTGAGCGCCGTACTGACGGTCGAACCGGCGGATCAGATGATAGCGGGCGATGTTCTGATTGGAAATGCGCTCGTATTCCACGGCGAGCAGATGGCGCATGATCCGCTGAATCGTCCGGAGGATCTCTCCGGAAAGCACGATCGTCCCTTTGCCATAGGGGAATTCCATACTCCCGGCATGGATCCAGTCCGGATCGGTCTTTGCGAGAGTCTCGACGGGGGTCAGATAAGGCGAAACCGGATTTCGGGCGAAAAAGACCGCACCCTCTGCAAAGCGGACAAGCGTATCGAAAAAGCGTTTTCCTTTCGGGGCCTGATCGGCGGATTCCTGGAAAAGAGTTTTTGCCATCATCAGCTCGCTGTCGCTCATTCGGTCTTCCGGCCGGATTTCGGGGGCCAGCTCGGGAAGCCGGTTCCAGAAACGCTCTTCGGGGAACTTCAGATATGCCTCATAATAGTCCTTGACGATCTTCTGAGCCGGAGCGAAAATGGAGTACGGCTCCAGGTTCATTCCGGCCTGCTTGACCAGCTCCAGCAGGACATGGCGCTCGTTCTCGTCGGAATCGCGGATCAGCGAAAGGAGAGTCCGGATTCTCTGTTCGTCGTCCTTTTCGCTGAGCATGGTGATTTCGCCGGCGATTCCGCACTCCATCGGGAATGCGCTGATGATATTGAAGAAGAAGCTGTCGAACGTGCTGATCTGCAGTTTTTTCGGGGAACAGAGAATCTTCTGAAGGATGACAAAGAGATCCTCCGGAGTCGTCCCCGGGGGCAGCATTCCGGTCCGGATTTGTTCCCGGAGCCGCTCCGGATCTCCGGAAAGAGCGAGGATCTCCTGAATGATTTTATCGAAGATCTCTCCGGCGGCCTTGTTGGTAAAGGTCATGGCGACGATCTCGTCGGGTTCGACGCCGAGCTTCAGCAGCGTCAGATAGCGCATGGCGAGCCGGAACGTCTTTCCGGTCCCGGCGGAAGCCATAATGGCAAGATTTCGAATCGGGCGCGTCATGACTTTTCCCCCTCCTCCGCGTTGTTTTTCCAGACGGCCGAAGGAACCGCACTGCGCAGATCCGGCAGGAAAATCGTTTGGAAATCATCATATTTGACCTTCTGATCCGGATCTTCATGGAAGATCCCCATCGCCATCTCGCGGATTTCATCGGAGATCCGTCGAATGGTCTGCTCCGCCTCCGGCAGCAGAGTCTCCATCTCCTCCCAGAACTGGAAGCGGGTATCGGTGACGCTTTTCGGCATGGAGAGATAGCCGCAGAGAATGCGGACAGTCCGGAAATCGATTTCCGGATGCCGGGTCCGGAACTCCGGATCGCGCTCCACCAGGATCCGGTAGAGCGGCAGCTGGAGATCGGTAAAGATTTGTTTTCTGGCGTTCCAGTGCGCTTTTTCGGGAGAGTCCCCGTCATCCATGGTCTTATAATCAATCAGGCGCAGGAGATTCTGTTCCGGGGAATAATCGATCCGGTCGATTCGTCCGCGGATCCGCAGTCCGGCGAAGGAGAGGGATCCGTGTTCGCCGCCGAGCGGGTACTCCAGTTCGAGCACCTTGAATGTCTCTGCACATTCCGCGAGGCGGACGGCGCACCAGGCCAGACGCTGCTTGATCTGTTCATTCTGAATGGCCAGCAGAGGCGGCAGAGGCGCTCCGTAGGTCTCGCGCATGAACCGGTCGAGCTCCTCGAACAGGAGCTCCTTCATTCGGTCGGGGTCGGAAACGGCCTTCCGTCCGGCCCGTTCCAGAGCCGTGTGACAGCAGGATCCGAATCCGGCCCGGTCCATCTCCTTCAGTTCGAAATCGGTCGGACTCATCTTCATCCAGTTTTTCAAAAAGAAGCGGAACGGGCTTGCCAGATAATCCCGGAACGCGGTTACGGAGATCACGGGCTCTTCGACCGGTTTTGCGGAGTAGTCCGGCTGAAGGATGAAATGCAGACCGCCGCTCTTTTTCCCTGCGGAGAAATCCGGCATCCGCATGGATTCATACAGCAGAGCGGCGCGTTCCAGAACGGTTTTCCGATCCCCCTGAAAGAAGAAGCGGGAATAACTCTGCGGCCGGCTTTCCGAATCGAAGCGGGAGGCCAGAAAGCGGATCGTTCCCGCGGGATGCGAATGCAGAATGCTTTCCAGATAAAATTGATCGCGCGCCGCGCGCTGGGCATTGTTCGGCAGATTCAGGGCCTTGCGGCGGGAATCGGAGAGGAAGGAGCTTCCGCGCACGCTTTCCGGGATCAGCCCGTCGTTCATTCCGCAGAGGATGATCTCCCGTGCGTCGCTCCAGGGCAGTTCGAGGAATCCGCCGACGGGGAAGTCATGCACCTCGCGTTTTCGGTACAGACGGCGTCCGGCGATCCGGAGGAGCAGTTCTCCGAAGCACTCCGGAAGCGAAGCATTCCGGAACAGAGGACTGTTCTGCATGATTTTCAGGACCTCCTCCAGAGCGGCAGTCTCGCTTTCCAGCGGGATTCCGTGAGAGGGCGGCGGAGTTCCAGTTGAGTAGACCCACCGGATCCAGTCATGGATCAGCTCGGAGAGAGAGGACTTCCGCAGACCGTTTTCGCGGAGTTTTGCGAGGAGTTCGAACAGCGGCCGGACCTCCGGTTCCGCGGTCTGAAACACGGTGTTGAACTGATCCGGCAGATGCCGGATCACACAGCGGTCGACCAGGTTCAGGATTCTGTTTTCCTCCAGAGCAAACTCTTCGGCGAGACGGCGGAGCACATCGGGATGCTGGATCAGCGCTCTTGCATGTTCAAACCGGGAATCCGAGAGGAAATTGCGCAGACGGCTCAGCAGATCGAACAACCGCAACCCCCGCATGGGTTCTCCGGAAGGATTCAGGACGTTGAGATTTTTTCCGTCCGGGAGCGTGAGCGTGGAGAGCTCCCGACAGAGAGGCATGAACAGTTTTTCGTTTCCGACTGCGACCGATTTTCCATCCAGATTCCGTCCGTTTTCCAGCAGCAGAGCCGCCGCGACGGACGCCATCTGTTCCACCGTTTCCGTCCGGTAAATCTCCTGAATTCCATTTTTCTCCCCTCTGGAGAATGCCAGCGGCTCTGCTGCCCATTTTTCCGGGATCGGCCGTCCCCACCCGTCGAAGCGGTCCGCGAGGGCTTCCGGCGCATGGACCCAGATTTCCACTTCCATGGATTCCGCCGCTTTTGCCAGCCGCTTCAGCAGCAGAGCGGAGAGGTCCGGCATTCCGATGACCAGGATCCGTTCGAAACGCCGGAACTCCGTGACCGAGGAAGCGAGATTTCCCTTCAGCTCCTCGGGATCCATCAGCTTGGCCTCTGCGAGAATGTTCCGGACCTGCTTCTGAAGAGTGAGGATCTCGTTCCAGCGTTCGGGGTCGACAAGGGAAGAGAGGCGGCAGACATCAGCCACGGATCGCCCACCTGCGGAGAGTTCGCCGACCAGCTGCATAAACTGTCCTGCCAGATAGGCGAGCACCGCCTCCGTCTGCTCCTCGAAGCGGCGCGGGAAAAGATTCGGGAACTCCTCCGGTCCGCAGTTTTCCAGCACTTTTTTCCACACATGCGCCACCTCCATTTCCGATGCGGCGGGGAAGTGTTCCGCCCCTTCGAGAATGAACCGTTCCGGCGTATAGAATTCCGGCGGCAGGAGACCTGCGGCAAGCGGCTCCAGCAGCGAAGCCATCTTCTCATTGAGAATCCGGCTTGCGTGCCGGCCGGGGATCAGCACCATGATTCCGGAAAGATCGACGAGATTTTCCCCGCACCGCCGTCCGTTTTCCAGCAGCAGCGGAGGCACCCGTTCGGGGAGAGTCTTATCCCATCCGAGAAACCGAATCTGCTTCATCTTCAGTCCTCCGTTCAGATTCTTCCGCGGAACGAGATACGCGGATCAGCAAAGACATACAGGATATCCGCGATCAGCATTCCTCCGAGAGTGAGAGCTCCGCTGAAAGCGAAAAGCGCCATCAGCAGCGGGATGTCGCGACTGCTGAGCGCCATCATGGACAGGGACCCCATTCCCGGGATATTGAATACATATTCGACCAGAATGCTTCCGGAAACCAGCGACGGCAGGATTCCGGAGAAAAGGGTGATCATCACCACAAGAGTATTCCGGAACGCGTGACAGAGGATCACGTCCACCTGCGAAACACCTTTAGCGATGGCGGTCCGAATATAGCTCTGATGAATCACATCCATCATTGCCGAGCGGGTGAAACGGGAGAGACCTGCGAATCCTCCGTAGGTCAGGCAGAATACGGGCAGGACATAGTGCATGGCCGTATCCGCGAGGATTTTCCATGTGGACGCACCAGGCGGCACCTCCGCGATCAGCCCCTTCAAGGGGAAGATGGGGAACCATCCTCCTTTGCAGAGAGCGGCCTGAAGGATCAGGGCGACCCAGAGAGTCGGCAACGAATAGAGGAAGAAGAGGAAGAAGGTTGTCCACTTGTCGAAACGGCTGTCAGGAAAGACCCCTGCGAGGATGCCGAGAGGGATTGCGAGCAGATAGGTCAGCAGAATCGCGAGGACGTTCAAACGCAGAGTGACCGGGAGACGTTCGAGGATCAGTTCCGCGACGGGCCGCCCTTTATCGACGGCCGCGGAAGTACCGAAATCGCCATGGAGCAGGATCTGCTTCATCCAGAGATAGAATCCGACGGGAGCGGGTTTATCGAGATGGAGTTTTTCGCGGAGGGCATCGTTGCGCACGAGAGCGGATTTTTCGGAGGAGAGCCCTCCGCCATCGCCCTGGGAACCGAACATGGAACTTCTGGTCGGATCTCCGGGAGCGATTCGAAGGAGGAGATAGCTGACGAACAGGATAATAAGGAGAGTCAGTCCGGCGAGCAGAATTCTTTTTCCGAGATATCCATATAAACCGTGCATATTTTCCTCAAACCGATTTGAATTTTTCGTATCATAGTGCATATTAAAAGGGTTTGCAAGCGGAAAAAAGAAAAAGTTAAGAAAAAGCGCTCCCGTAGCTCAGTTGGATAGAGCGATT
>DDJH01000025.1:5439-8317 GCA_002338895.1 Lentisphaeria bacterium UBA1829
GATTTGATTTACAGTGTTTTCAAGGGATCTTTTTCCATAAAATAAACTGGCAGCAAGGAACGTTTGATCTTCTCCATAATAAGACAGGATTTCCAAATTCTGCAAAGAGGAAGCCTGCAACGGGAGCATTTTCCCGCTGCAGACTGGTGTTTCAGATCAGACGATGCTTCGGCACCTTTTTTCCATGGTCTTCCGACAGATGCAGATTTCTTTCTATCTGCAGAACTTCGAATCACGCGTTCAGCTTTTTCAGGACTTCAGAAACCTTTCACGTCTGTTCAGAAGAGACGTAAGACAAGCTCCGGCTTCACTGCTCCGCGGATTCCATTTGACGGAGCTTCTGTTCCGTCAAAAGCAGACAGCTGAAAACCTTATCGTCGGAACGTTTTCGGACGGAGCCATTCAACAGGAAATCCGCAAGGTTGGAAAGCAGACGGGCATTGTCATCCACCTCCGCCCGGGTCGGCTGCATCCAGAGAAGATCTGTTGCAAAAAGGACATTCCCTTTTCCATATTTTCCAGTCAGCATCACAGGTTTCCGGCGGCAGGAAAGCAGCACCTGAAGGGTACATTTGGGTTGAAGACGGAACTCCCGGCAGACAAACATCTGAACCGATTTCACCTGATCTGTCACAGGATGCGCTCCGATTTCAGAGACCCGGATCTGATAGAGATCTCCATATCCGCAAGCCTCGTCATCGCGGAGATATTCTCCGGCTGAAAATCCGAATACGGGTCCGAGTCGCCACCAGATCGACTGATGTGTATTTGCCGCCGTTGCCATGGACGAGGCACAGACAAACAAATTTCCCCCCGCCTTCACATATTCCAGAAGATTTCGGATGAAAGGCGATTTCACATTGCGCAGCCGGGCGACTGCATTGGAATTTGTCTCCAGAAGGACAATGCAGGCATACTGTTTCATCTTCTCGAGCGTCAGCAGACTGGAATCCTCTCCCCAGGTTTCCGCCCCGAACGAACGGAACATCAAGGTCAGATTCGGATAGGCCAGACGGGCCGGCATAAAACCTTTCTCTTCAATAAACAGGACTTTCCGAGCGGACGGATCTTCTTTCGAAGGATTTTTGCGAAGCGCATCCAATCGCCTTTAGACAGCGATTCGGTCGGAAGAGACCTGTTTCAGAGGCATTTTCGGGGAGTCCTTCTGTTCGAACAGCCAGACTCCGGGCTCCATGGAAGGTACAGATGCACGGAACGAGCCTTGAACGAAAGCAGCCTTCTGTTCCGGGAATCGGACATTGCGGACATGATACGTTCCTTCAAACGGCAGACGGACCGTCACATTCCGTCTCAGTCCGCCCCAATTGTGCAGATAGAGAAGAAACCGTTTCCGGTCTCCGGCAATCTGAGCTTCCAGATATGGGAATTCCGTTTGATCTCCACAATCCGTGATCTCCACGTCCGGACGAATTCCGGTCCGGCGAAGGAGATCGCCGACCAGCGCGTGCATTCCTGCGAGGTTCAAATTTGCCGCGAGAAACACGACTCGCCCATTTCCCTTTTGAATCAATCCTATGNNAATCTCGACAATGGCAGGCGAGTTGTCCGTATACCGGCCCAGCACTTTTGCATCGGTCTGAATGCGGATTCCACTCTTCCCGCACATGTCGCCCCGGTTTGTGGAGAAGCGTTTTCCTCCATACAGAACCTCGGGGGTCCCGGCACACTCTCCGAGCACTTTCAATCCGAGATACGCCTCCAGTCCGGAAGATTCATATCGCCGGAAATCCATTTGCAGAGAATCCAGCGTGACCACCGCGGTTCCCCCCTTCTCCACATAGGATTTGAAATGACGGAACGTTTCCGGCTGAACGATCCGCGCATACGGATAGAGAAGAAGCGGATAACGGTCCGGCGTGACATTCAAAATATTTTTTTCCGTCAGAACCGCTGTATGAATCTGGTGAAACATCATTGCCGCATAACAGGTCATATAATCCTGGAAGTACCCGGCCAGAGGCGTGGGAAGCCCTCGGAAATAGAGGAACGGCATCAGCATGGCGGCCTTTGCTGTGCGGTTCCGGCTTGCCGGCATGGCGATTTCGCTGACCCGGTCGAGTTCCCGGTTGAGTTCCGCCATGAACGGGCGCCAGGGATCATCCCAGTGCCAGATCACCACACCGGAAGCGCCGTGCATCATGTGGGACCAGAGGAACGAGGCATAATCCCGTTTTTCCAGCAGACGCGACTGATTGATCCGGTCGCCGGGCAGGACGAACACATAAAATCGCAGTCCATTTGCATAGTTGGAACCATCGACAAGGAATGTGATCTGGTTTTCCTCTCCATATTTCAAATACGGACTGACATCATACTGATAAATCTGCGCCCATCCGGCCGGTTCTCCGACCTTGACCCCGTTAATCCAGACCGTTCCTTTCTGAGCGACCCCTTTTCCATACAGGAAAAACCTCCGGGATCCATCCTCGAAATCGGCTTTCAGACGTCCCGGCACCGTGAATGTGGTACGATACCATCCGAATCCTTTCCGGTCGCGGTAACGTGTTGTTTCGTCCCAGCATCCGGGCACCGCCATGACATCCCATCCGGAATCGTCGAACCCGGGTTTGAAATATCCTTTTTCCAGTCCGGACAAGTCCTTTTCCAATTTGAACTTCCATTCGCAGGAGAAGTTTTTGAAACTGTTTCTGCGCATGCTGTCCAAACTGCTTCCCGGCGTGGAGGTCCGCCCGACGATGCACTCCGGATTGATTATCACCTTCCGGTTGTTTGAAGCGACAAAGTCAAAATGCATCGCATTGTGGGTCAGAGCATTCAGCACACTTCTTTCATCTGCGGCTTCTCCCTGGAAATCAAAGGATGCCGCACCGGTATGCAGTCCGTTGATGTCGATGAC
>DDJH01000212.1 GCA_002338895.1 Lentisphaeria bacterium UBA1829
CATACCGATTTTGCACTTCTTCGGATCAATCTCAGGACGGGCAAGCGCCTTGCACTGTCCTGCCGGACACCGTTTTTCCCGGACATGAATCAGATATTCCTCGCGGAAATGCTTCAGCGTCGAAAGAACCGGATTCGGAGCCGTTTTGCCAAGGCCGCAGAGCGAACCCATCTGAACCGCTTTCGCGGTCTGTTCCAGAAGATCCAGTGTGCTTTCGTCGGCTCTTCCCTTGGTAATATCGTCGAGCAGGGCGAGCATCTGCTTGGTGCCTTCGCGGCACGGCACGCACTTGCCGCACGACTCATTCTGCGTGAAGTGCATAAAGAATTTCGCCACCGCAACCATACAGGTGTTGGTGTTCATCACAACCAGTCCGCCTGAACCGACCATCGCGCCGACGCTCTTCAGAGAGTCGAAATCCAGCGGAAGGCTGAGCATATCCTTGGTCAGACAGCCGCCCGAGGGGCCGCCGATCTGCACCGACTTGAAGTTGTCGATGGAAACCTTTCCGTGGGAGTCGGTCACACCGCCGCCGATCTCGTTGACGATCTCGCCGAGCGTGGTTCCGAACGGCACCTCGATCAGACCGGTGTTGGCCACGTGACCGGTCAAAGCGAAGGTCTTGGTTCCCGGAGAGGTCGGCACACCCAGTTCGCGGAACTTCGCCGCCCCTTCACGGATCACATACGGAACCGTGCCGAGCGTCTCCACGTTGTTGATCACGGTCGGTTTGCCCCAGAGACCGCGCTGCGCCGGGAACGGCGGCTTCGGCATCGGCATGCCGCGCTTTCCTTCGATCGACGCCATCAGAGCGGTTTCCTCTCCGCAGACAAACGCGCCGGCGCCTTCCAACACGTTGATGCGGAAGGAGAGGCCGCTTCCAAAGATGTCATCGCCGAGCACTCCGGCCTCTTCCGCATCCTTCACGGCCTTGCGCATCCGGACGACGGCAAGCGGATATTCGGCTCGAACATAGACATATCCCTCATCCGCGCCGATCGCCCGTGCGGCGATCATCATTCCTTCGATCACGGAGTGGGGATTGCCTTCCATCACGGAGCGGTCCATGAACGCTCCCGGGTCGCCCTCGTCACCGTTGCAGATCACATATTTTTTCGGTCCGGGGGATGCCAGAGTGAATTTCCATTTTCTTCCGGTCGGGAATCCGCCGCCTCCGCGGCCGCGCAGACCCGATTCCTCCATCACGGAGCAGACCTCTTCCGGGGTCATCTGCGTATACGCCTTCAGTGCGGCGAGGTACCCCTTCTTGTGGAAATACTCTCCGATGCTGTCCGGCTCGATCGTGCAGTTGGCCAGAACGAGACGGTGCTGACGGTTGTAGAACGGGATCTCATGTTCGCCCTTGTACCGTTTCCCATCGGAAGGATTCATATAAAGCAGACGCTCGATCACATTGTGTTTGATCACGGTCTCCTGAACGATTTCGAGCGCATCTTCCGGCCGCACCTTGGTATAGATGATGCCGTCGGGTTCGATGCGGACCAGCGGACCCATCTGGCAGAATCCCTGGCAGCCGCTCTTGGAAACATACGTGGAGCCGGGATGCACATGATCGGCGGAATCGTGTTCCAGATCGACTTCGACCGCCTGGCCGGCCTTTTTCAGTTCCTCCACCAGGGCGTCCCGAACCCGCAGCGAACCGTTTGCGACGCATCCGGTTCCGCCGCAGCAAATGATCCGGCGGGAGATCTTCGCCGCTTTTGCCTCGTAATCGCGGATCCGTTTTTCGACATCAGCCGCAGTCAGTTTAGCCATTATGCCACCTCGCTGGAGTTTTTCGCCTGTCGGGCAAGAAGTTCATCGATGATTTTCGGAATATCGGAGGGTTTGACCTGCCCGTGGACTTCGTCGTTCACAAGCATGACCGGTGCAAGACCGCAGGCGCCGAGGCAGCTGACGGTTTCGACGGTGAACATCATATCGTCGGTGCTGTCCCGATCCGGCTTGATGTTGAGCTTTTCGTAGAGTGCGTCGAGAATCGAGGTGGATCCTTTGACGTGGCAGGCGGTTCCGTCGCAGAGGCGGATGATGTTTTTGCCCTTCGGCTTCAGGGAGAAGTGTGCATAGAAGGTTGCAACACCGTAGACGCGGGCGGGCGGCAGTCCGAGCGCACAGGCGATGTAGCTCAGAAGCTCTTTGGAAAGCCAGTTGTAGCGGGCCTGGACGGCCTGCAGAATCGGCACGAGCTTGGTTTTATCGTAGTTGTACTCCCGAAGGACGGCTTCGGCGTCCTCCATGCGCGAAACAGCCTTTTCCGCCTCACGCATTGTTTCTGTTGCTTCCATTCTTTTTCCTCCTGTTATGGATAAATCTCGCACAGTTTCCGTCTTTCCGGTCCGTGATTCGGGCACGGAATCCACCCGGGCACCTTTCCGGCAAAATGGACGGAGCGAGGGGCCCTTGCGGATTTCTTCACCAAAAAGTTATTTCGTGATTCATTTCACAGTTAATATAGCAATCTTTCCGGTCAATTGCAAACTCAGACTCAATTTTTTTGAGTTTTCACAGCGGTTCAAGGCTAATTTTTTTGTATTTTTCACACTAGATTCCGGCAGAGGGACCGGACCCCTCAATGTGCATTTTTCACAGCAAAACAGTCATACGAATTCCGCGGAGGGGGTTGCCGCTGGAAAATGGACGGAAGAAAGAGCGGATGCACACCTCTGCGGAAGCGCACTTCTTTCTTTTCTCTTTTCGCATCTTCCGGGATTTGTTTTCCGGGAGAAGCGGCGGCCGGAAAGGATATCCAAATTCCATAACAGCGGGAAAAATCTATTTAGGAAGAATTCTTTTTTTCAGATTTTCTTCTGTTTTCATACAGATTTTTTGCAAAAAAGAGGAAAAACGCACTTTTTTTCTGTTTTTTTCCATTTTTTTCTTTTTCCCCTCTTCACAAAATCCAATTTATGTTGCATAATTATATATGGAAAGGGGTGACCCTTCCGGAATCGACCGGAACGAAATACGGAAATTCCGGCAACGGTTCGCGCAACAAAGTCAGGAGAGGAACAATGAGCAAGGAAAAAGGCAAGGTCAAATGGTTCAACAACGCAAAGGGCTTCGGCTTCATTGAGAGAGAGCAGGGCGGAGATATCTTCGTTCATTACAGCTCCATCAAGGTTGACGGATACCGGACCCTGAAGGAAGGACAGACGGTGGAATTCGTCGTCTCCCAGGGAGAAAAAGGACTCCAGGCCGACGAGGTTGTCGCGCTTTCCGAATAAATCCGCTGTCCCCGTAAAGTCCGACGGAAAGACTGCTTCCGAAAGAAGCAGTCTTTTCTCTTTTTTTTTCACTCCTGACTTGGACAAAAGAACCGTCAATGCCGTTTGTTTTTGAAGATCTTACTCCGGAGCGCTTTCTTCCCGTGCTGGAGAAGGCGCTCGACTGCGAACTGAAAGGGTTCGCATCCGCATTCCACAGTTACATCAACCGGGTGTATGAGATTCAGACCATCCGCGGAGAGTCGCTTGTGGTCAAATTCTACCGTCCCGGACGCTGGAGCACCGATGCGCTGCTGGATGAACACGACTATCTCTGGGAGTGCAGCGACGCGGGACTTCCGGTTGTTCCGCCCTACGAACTGAGCTCGGGATCCACGCTCGGAGAGATGGGGAAAATCCGCTTCGCCGTGTTTCCGAAAAAACGGGGGCGCGACAGCGCGTTCGACTCGCCGGAGGAGCTGGAACAGGCCGGACGGCTGATCGGAAGACTCCACTGCATCGGTGCACGCCGGAAGGCGGAGTTCCGTCTGACTCTGGAACCGGAACAGATGATCGGAAATGTGATCGAACGGCTTGCGGATTCGGCATTTCCGGGACGGCGCTGTTTTGAGGAGTTTGTCGATCTCTGCAACGAGATCGCCGATATCGCCTGCCCGGAATTTTCCTCGGCCGACTCCTTCCTCCGGCTGCATGGAGACCTGCATCGCGCCAATATTCTGAACCGTCCCGACGAAGGATGGATCCTGATCGACTTTGACGACATGCTCAACGGTCCGGCCATCCAGGATCTCTGGCTCCTGCTTCCGGACATTCCCTCCCGCTGTCCGGAAGAGGCGGAGGCGATCGCGCGCGGATACAATCTGTTCCGGGAGTTCCGCGAATCCGAATTTGCGCTGACGGAGTGTCTGCGCACGCTCCGGATGCTCTATTTTCTCTCCTGGGTCGCCATGCAGCGTGACGATCCGCACTTCTCCGAGACCTTCCCCTCCTGGGGCTCGGAAGCCTACTGGCGCAATGAGTTCGCCGATCTCCGCCGGCAGATTCCGCGCATGGAGGAGGAGATTCGTTTCTGGCGCTGATCCCCTCCCCTTCCCGGCCGATTTTCCGGCCGGAAGGATTTTCGGGTCAGTCGCGGACGGAACGGGCGTTCAGACCGTACTGTTTCAGGATTTCGGCGGCGTGATGGAGCGCGGCATCGGAAGGACTCTCAACGCGGGGCATCGTATCGACCATTCCGAGCGCGGCATATTTGCTGCGGGCCAGCGAGTGATACGGAAGGAGTTTCACGCATTGCACATTGTTCAGGGAGGAGAGGAAGCGTCCGGACGCCTCCAGATCGCGCTCCGAGTCGTTGCAGCCGGGAACGAGCGGAATCCGGATCTCGATGTTCGCCCCCCGCCCGGAGAGGAAACGCAGATTCTCCAGAATTTGTTCATTTGGCTGTCCGGTCAGCTTCCGGTGTGCCGCGGAGTCGGGGTGTTTGAAATCGACGAGGAAGAGATCGGTCACCGGAAGGACGGTGCAAAGACTTTCGCGGGGAACCAGACAGCAGGTATCCACCGCCGTGTGGATTCCTGCCTCCTTCAGACGGCGGAGAAACTCCTGGACAAACTCGATCTGAAGCAGCGGTTCGCCGCCGGAGAGCGTGACTCCGCCGCCCGATTCGCGGTAGAAATCCAGATCCTCCAGCGCGATTTTCAGAGCCTCCTCCACGGAGACCTTCCTTCCATAGAGCTTCAGGGCGGAAGCGGGACAGACCTGTTCGCACCGTCCGCAGTGTTTGCAGAGCGAATATTGGATCCAATGCCGGCCGTCGCGGATGCCATGGGCCCCGGCTGGACAGACCGGGACACACTCTCCGCACGAAATGCACTTGTGGGCATACCATGCGATCTGCGGTTCGATCCGAAGACTCTCCGGATTGTGACACCAGAGACAACGCAGCGGACAGCCCTTCAGGAAGAAGGTTGTCCGGACGCCCGGCCCGTCGTGAACGGCGAAATGTTTGGGATCCAGCAAAATGCCGTACATGGTTTTCATCGTCCTCTTCTCCGTTACTCCGCGATCCGGCGGGCGCGTTCGATGTAGGCGTTCTGTTCTTTCGCGGGGAGGTCGTTGAAGCGGACGTTCCAGCCGCAGACGCGCACCTGAAGACCGGCATATTTTTCCGGATGTTTCTGCGCGTCTTCCAGCACACGGGCGTCAAAGATGTTGAAGTGGATTGAGACGCCGTGACGATCCATGTACGTCCGGATCAGGGCGCGCATGGCGTCGAGACCTTCGCGTCCCTGAACGGTGGCGGGGTGCATCATCACATCGAGCGGGAAATCGCCGGGGAGATCGGCGCTGTCGATCGTGGTGATGGAGCGGATCAGCGCGGTGACGCCGTTGACATCGGCCCCCATTGCGGGGGAGAGGTTTTTGGACATCTCCTCGCCGGCATGGCGGCCGTCGGGAGTTGCGCCGGTCCGTTCGCCCAGCACGATGAACATCCTCGCGGAGTGACCGGACGCCACGTAAAATCCGCCGCGCGCATTCGGGCGCAGATTCAGTTTGCTTCCGAAAAAGTGAGCCAGCGCAAACGCGTAGCGGTCGACCGATTCGACTCCGTTTCCGTAGTGGTTGGGAGAATGGAGGATCCGCAGACGGAGTTTTTCGGCGCCGTCCCAGTTCTTGCGCAGGATGTCGCGAAATTCGAGCAGGGAGAGTTCGTGCCGCTCGAAGACAAAGTCGCGGACGGCGATCAGAGAATCCACCGCGCTGGCGAATCCGGAACAGAGAATGGAGGTGTTGTTGTAGACACTGCCGTTGGAAAACGCATCGCGCGCGGTCTTCAGACTGTTCTCGATGGTGATGGAGAAGAGCGAGGCGGGATTGATCTCGTGAAGATACGGTTCGAACTCATTGGCAAAGACGACGATGCGTTCGATGAAATTGTCGAGATAGGTCAGGTATGCCCGATAGAAATCGTCGAACGAGTGAATCTCCTCCAGACGGGGGGCCGCGCAGTCGCAGCGGCAGCCGGTGACGGGATCGNNGATCAGTTCAACCGGCTTGAGAAAATTGAGGTATCCCGGATCGGTGGTGGTGCCGCGTGCGCGGGGGGAAAATTCGAAGCAGCCCCGGATGTCGCAGCAGCGGGCGGTCTCCTCGGAATAGCCAAGCCCCATCATCGAGCGGCGGATCGACTCCTCCGACACAAACACCAGGCTGCTGTTGCCCCGCCGGATCATGTCGAGCGCCTTGTTCAGAAATTCGTCGGGGGTGTTCCGAGCGGTTTTGATCTGAATTTTCGGAGTCGGGATCGAGAGCTGGTCGAACACGTCGAGAATTAGAAACGAGAGCGCGTTGATCTCGCTGGAACCGTCCTTCTTTGTTCCGCCCAGATAGAACGGCTGTCCCCAGTAGTTGTTGATGGACGCCCACTGCATCAGAAAACAGGCGAAGAATGCGCGGATCTGCTCTTCCGTGAAACGTCCTTCCCTGAGATCCCGCTCATAATACGGCCCGATCATCCGGTCGAGATTGCCGAGCGAGCGGACCTGCATCCGATCAATGTGCTCGCAGAACATGAACTGAAGATAGATGATCTGCAACACCTCGTATGTGTTGCGTGGAGCTCCGGTGCGGAGCTGCTCCAGACACTCGATTTCCATCCGGATCCGGGGATCGTCTCCATGGCGGGTGCGGGCATAGTCGATAAAGCGTCCGATGCACTCCAGCACGGCGGAAATGGTGATTTCGAGTCCGTCGAAATACGCGCGCGCCTCGCGGGTCATCCTTCCGCTTTTCTCCCGTTCCGCGCGGTATGCGCGGGCGCGGTCCCGCAGTCCGGGGAACCCGAGTGCAAGAATGGCCTCCCAGTCGGGAACCGAGTGATCGAAATCCTTCCACATGCTCTGGAATCCGGCGGCGTTCCGCTCCTGCATCTGCCGGAGAACGGGTTGCCGCAGACAGCGCTGATTGACCTCCCCCTCCCATTTCTGATTCAGCGGAGTCAGCGGCCGTTTCTCGCGCCAGCAGCAGCCGAATCCGGGGAAGAAATCGTGCACGTTCACGTCGATCTGCATGTTCCGGCAGACATACTCGAAACAGCGCGCCTTCACCACCGGATGCGCCTCTCCTTCCAGCGATTCCGCAAGAGCCATGACTCCCGCCTGCACCGTTTCGTTTTCCAGTCCGACTCCCGGTTCAAACACCGGATGCCGGAACTTCTCCGTCAAATACTCCCGATCCTGTTCAAATGCTGCGTACGGCATATCCGCTCCTCCTGCAGTTGTTTTTACTTGTCTGAATCAATATACCTCAACAAGCGGAAAAGAGGAATGCAGAAAAACGGCAAAAAATTATACTTTTGTGATTGCAACAGGGAAAACAGAAGCTATATTCCAGCAAAGGAAAGGAGAGAAAATGCCGGTCGTCAATCAGACTCGGACTCTGCGGGAGGCCAACCGGATGCGCCTTCAGATCCATCATTTTGCGCGGGGGACTTATCCGGAAGCGACGGGCTCGCCGCTGGCGCTTCCCCTCAACCGCTTCTTTCTTCCGATCGACAATCCGGATGGGAACGACTGCACGATCCAGGATGCCAATCTCACCTGCTGCCTCCGTCCGGGCTGCGCGTACTTTATCCCGAGCTACCACGAAGCAAGGGTGAAACTGAGCGAGAATCTGCGTTTTCTCTCCATCCAGTTCACGCTGGAATGCTGGGAGGGAGTGGATCTGTTCTCCCGCTGCCGCGCGGTCCGGGAGATCGAAAATCCGCGCTACCGGGAACGGGCGGAAGAAGCGTTTGAGACGGAAAATCCGTTTATTGCGGCCTCTCTTCTGCGGGGAGTCACCCAGGATTTCGCCTCGGAAATTCTCGCCGGCATGAAGGAGTCCGATCTGGATTTTGTCACCCGGTTTGCCGAGTTCCTGCCGGAACTGGAATACATCCGGACCCGCGGAACGGCAATGACCACCGTGGAGGAACTTGCCGCAGTCCGCGGCATGACGCGCGAAACCTTCTCGCGAAAATTCTCCGCATCGCTCGGCATGACGCCGAAACAGTTTCTGACCCGCACCCTGCTCAACCGGGCCTGCGCCCTTCTGCTCCGGGGAAACCGGCTGGCACGGGAGGTTGCATTGGAACTGGGCTTTACAAACGAGTTCTATTTCTCCCGTTTTTTCCGGAAGCAGACGGGGATCCCCCCGCACCGTTTCCGGAAAATCTATCTGGAAACCATGGACCTCCCCTGAACGGCATTCGCCGGATCAGGAGAGCGGAACCGCTTCGGAAATATCGGTCTGATCGGGATATTCCCGGCGGAGAAATTCGATCGCATCTTCGGAAAGGATCTGCTCTCCGACCCGGAGATTCTCCTCCAGGTGCTCCCGGCTGTGCGACATGGAGATCGTCACCACGTTCTTCTGGCTGGTCAGCCAGCAGAGCGCCGTCTGCGAAGGGGTCAGCCCCGCTTCCGCCGCGACCTCTTTCAGGCACTCCGGCGTCTCTTCCAGCAGTCCCCCTTTCTGGAACGGACGCCACGCGATCAGCATCACATCGTTCTCCTGACAGTATTTCAACAGTCCCGAGCGCTCCGCTTCCCGCACCTTCAGATTATAATGGACCTGATTGGCAAGCAGTTTGGAATCCGCCCAGTCCTGCGCATGGCGGAAGCGTTCGACGGAAAAGTTGCTCACGCCGATTCCGCGGATCACTTTCTCATCCACCAGGCGGTTCATTGCGCGCATCGTCTCCCGAAGCGGCACATCCGGATTCACCTGATGGATCAGGTACAGATCAAGGTAATCGGTCCCCAGACGTCTGAGCGAGCCTTCCGCCGCGCGGAGCACATCGTCATAATGCAGATGCGTTTTCCAGACCTTCGAGGTCAGGAACAGCGAAGCGCGGTCGAATCCGGCGATTGCGCGCCCGACCAGTTCCTCCGTGAATCCGCCCGCATACATCTCCGCGGTGTCGATCTGGCGGTATCCGAGTTCGATTCCCGCGATCAGCGCCTCCACGGACGATGTTCCGTCATCCTCCGGGTCGCGGGTCTCCCGTCCCCCCATCCGCCAGGTCCCGAGACCGACCGCTGGCATGGAGAACCCGCACTCCAGCTTCTTTTCGCGACTCATTTCGGATAGCCGACCGACTGAATGTAAAACACCTCCGACCCTGCCGGAAGTTTCAGTTTTCCGGCAAACGACCGGTCAAAACTTCCGCGCACCACCGTACCGAGTCCGGCGGACGCGCAGTAAAGATAGATGTTCTGGCTGATGTATCCGCAGTCCACCGCGCACAGTTCCCGCTTCGGCTGTTTCTTGAGATCCGCCACATAGACCACAGTCAGCGGCGCCTTTCCGGTCACCTGCCCCGTGATATTCTCCGCCGAAATCCGGACCAGACGGTTTGCGGGCGCATCGTAGCGGAAAATGCCCGACGGCAGCAGAACATACAGCGTGATCTCCTGAAGATTCCGTGCGGTCGGCGCCGTCATCCGTCCATCGGCGCGGTTCACGCCGCTTGCCGCCCAGAGCAGATTGGAAAGAGTCTGCATCGGGATCTCGCGGTCCGAATACGCGCGGACGGTTTTCCGTTTTTCCAGCGCCTGCATCAGCGGAATTCCGCCTTTCCGATCCGGGGCGGGCAGAGCAAGATCCCCCGCGGCAAAAAGCGGACCCGCGGCAAACGAGGCGGAAAGAACAAGTGCGAGTTGTTTCATCATGAGAACCTCCTTGTGTCATTCGGATTAAAAAACAGTGAGCCGGACTTTCTGAATTCCGGAATATAGCCCTGGAAAAAGGGAATGTCAAATCTTTTCATGCACGGGGCCGTTGTACGGCTCCAGATGCACGACGACATCCTTTACTTCCGGCATGGCCTCCTGAATGGCGCGGCGGACCCGATGCGAGAGCGCATGGCCTTCGCGGACACTCATCTCAGGATCGACCATCACATGCAGATCCGTCAGCACGGACGTCCCGACCAGCCGGCTCCGGACCGCGTGCACGCTCTCGACTCCGGGAACGGCGCTCGCCACCGAACGGATCTCCTGTTCTTTCCCGATCATGCTGGCATCCGACAGCTCAAACAGCGTCGGCTTGACAATCTTCCATGCCGCATGAAGAATAAAGAACGAAACCACGATCGCACCCAGCGGATCGACAAACTTCAGCGACGGGAAAAACGACGCCAGAGCAATCGCAATCGCAGCCGGAATGGAACTGAACGCATCGCTCCGATGATGCCATGCATTTGCCTCCATCGCCTTGGAGTTCATCTTCTGCGCCTCCGCGCGCGTCCAGCGGAACAGCCACTCTTTGGAGACGATGGAAATCAGCGCGATCAGAAACGCGGGAATTTCCGGCCGCTGCTCCGTTCCTCCGCGGAGAGTGGCAATCGCATCCCCGGTCAGTCCGATCGCGACCACCACCAGCGCAAGCCCGATGAACGCCGACACCAGAGTCTCAATGCGTCCATGCCCGTACGGATGACTCTCATCCGGAGGCGCCGACCAGTATTTCACCCCGAAAATCACCGCCAGATCCGTCACCAGATCGGAAAGGCTGTGCACCGCATCCGCCAGCAGCGCCTGACTTCGAAACACCACTCCGCCAATCGCCTTGAGCACCGTCAGCAGCACATTGAATCCCAGTCCGACCAGCGTCACTTTCCGGATCCGCGCAACCTGAGCATCGTTTCGTCCTCCGCTCAGTTTCTTCTCATTTTCCGTATTCATTTTTCCTCATCCGACTCAAACCGTTTTGTCCAGAACGGCGGCAGAACAAACGCCGCCTTGTGCACCGCCATGGAATACATCTTCAAGCGGCGGACAAACGCCCCGATCGGACGCCGGTATGGCGCATCCACCCTGTGTTCGTCGCATCCGATGCAGAACCCGAGCGATCCCCCCGGATAACTCGGGATCGAAAAGGCATAATATCCGCTGTATGCGAAAAGCTCCTGAAAAGTGCGGCACTGCTCCTCCGTCACCGCCGGATGCAGCAGATACGATTCCGACTGCGAAACCAGAATTCCTCCCGGCCGCAGCGCCCGTTTGCAGTCCGCCAGAAAATTCTTTGTGAAGAGCGTCTCTCCCGGGCCGATCGGATCCGGTCCGTCCACCAGCACCAGATCGTAGCTTGCCGGGTGTCCTTTGACGAACAGCGACCCGTCCAGAAAATGCAGATCCACCCGCGGATCGTTCAGCGCCTTCCCGGTCCACGGGAAGAATCGCGTGCACTGGTTGACCACCTCTTCATCCAGCTCGCAGAGATCAATATGCTCAATGCAGGAGTGTTTCAGAAGTTCGCGGACCACACCGCCGTCCCCGCCCCCGATCACCAGCACATTCTCCGGCTCCGGATGGGAAAAGCAGGGCACATGGACAAACATCTCGTGATAGATGAATTCATCGGATTCCGCCAGCTGGATCTTTCCGTCCAGCGCCAGCATTTTGCCGAACCCCTCTCCGCGGAAGATTTCAAGAAGCTGATAATCGGTCTCCTCGGACGCGAGCACCTCCTCGATGCGGACGGACAACGCACGCCCCGGCCACAGCGGACACTCTTCGGTAAAATACCCCTCCTTGAACACCTCGCTCATCGAACACTCTCCCGTTCAGGCCATCCGGAACGCCGGATGAATTTTATAAGACTTTACTTCAAACACTTCCAGCGCAGCCGTCGCACAGCTTCTGGGATCGGCATACCTCTTGCAGAAAAGATCAATATGCACCGACCGGGAACAGAGGTCCCGGCGGATCACGATCGAAGAATCCATATTGATCACGGAGTGCACCGTGATGTTTCCATGATCGAACGTCTTCACCGCGCAGTCGTCCTTCTGGCAGTGCATGACTTCCGCAAGAGCCGCAATGGCGCGTTCCGATGCGTCCGGCTCCGTGTTTGTGCATCCGGAAAGGTCAATCGCGCAGAAGATGCCGTACGGCTGCACTTCGATATACAGTTTTTCCAGATCGCCCGATCCGGCGGACGGCACAGTTCGTTCCGCGACCCGTGCGGTATAATCGAATCCTGTTCCCCGCCACATGTCGGACGAGATCTGCGCCTCCTTGGCATGGAGGAGCTTCTTCAGCCGTTCGATTCCCCGATACGGCGAAATGGAATCGCCGCATGTGAACACATCCACCGCGGCATAATCATATTCCGGCCAGGTGTGAATGGAGAAATGCGACTCGGAAATAATCACGAATCCGCTCACCCCCTGCGGCGCAAAGTAATGAAACGACGACTCTATAATATGAGCGCCGGACACCCTTGCCGCCTCCAGAAGTGCGGACTCCACCACTTTGGAATCCGCAATCAGCGATGCGTCACAGCCGGAAAGTTCCACCGTGATATGTCTGCCCAACGCAAATACGCTGCCCATAATTCCCCGGTCCCCCGTTGTTTCGGATGTTCTCTTGTTCTTGCGATTACGGTTCCTGAGTCTGCCGGGCCATGTAGTTGCGGGTATTCATCAGAATCCAGGTCTGGAAGGCGTTGTAGATCGCATACTGTTTGCCCTGTCTGTAATTGGCGGAGAGCGTTTCGCGGTTCTTCTTGAGCGCGGCTGCATCCGGCTCCGTGCGGGAAACGACAAACACCATGAACACTCCGTCCGGCAGATCAAGGGAACGGGAGAGTTTTCCGTTTTCCGTTCCGGCTGTCAGCGCCATCACCGCCTGCGCATTCTCTTTCGGCGGCTCCATCTGCGTGAACGGCGGAAGGGTCTTCACAACGGCCCCTTTGGCAAGAGCGGCAAGAGATTTGGCCGGATCGGCCGCTTTGCTCATCTCCAGAGCAAAGGTGCGGGCCTTTTCCTGAGCGAGGGCAGTGGACTTGTTGTTCAAATAAACCTCCCGGACTTTCGCGGCAACGCTCTTGTAATCCGACTCGACGGAAGGCTTCTTTGCCGAGAGCACAGCGACAAACACTGCGCGCTCGCCTTCCACCGTTCTCGTGATCGGCGAACGCGCCTCCAGCGCGACCACCGCTTCCACCAGACGCGGCTCGCTTCCGACATTGTCCATTCCAGAAGATTCCGCCGTGAACCATCCGCTCTCCACCACCGGCATGGCATTTTTGCCCGCGTGGGCGACAAACGCCTCCGCGTGTGCCGATTCCGGCAGTTCCGCAGTCACATCATACAGAGCCTCCCGGAACTCGCGGCCGGCTTTCTTTGCCAGTTTCACCATTTCATTCTTCTGCAGTTTTGCCTTGATGGTCTTTTCAACCGATGCAAACGGGGTCGTCTTGCCATCCTTTGTGAACTCCGCCTTGTTGGCGTCATAATATTTCCGTGCGGCATCGGGAGCCAGTTTGACCTTGTCCGCATAGTCTGCATAGTTGAAGCGGACAACTTTAACCCGGTACTGCGGTTCCGTCATAAACAGTTTCGGATTGGCCTTATGGAAATTCTGAAGCTCCGCCTCGGTCGGCTTCAGCTCTTTTCTGGCGGCGGCGAAGGGGAAGAGGATGGTTTTGACCGTGCAGCGTTCAAGAACGGTCCGTTCGAAATCCGCGATCTCATTTTCCGTGACGATCACCTCATTGACGGCGGAGTTTCCGAGCGAGAAGATTGTCAGCAGATTGCGGACCGCGCGGTCCAGATCGAGCGCGTTGTATCCGAGGGGCTGGAGCATCTCCTTTTCATACTTCTGATATTTTTCGAGGCTGAATTTTCCATCGGTTCCGGCGAAAGCGGGCAGAGAGCGCAGATATTCTCCGACGCGCTCCACGGAGACCGTCACGCCCATCTGTTTGGCGACGGACAGCAGCACCGCCTTCTGGAACGCCTCTTCGAGCGCCTGATCGTCGAGTCCGTTCATCACGGGGCTGACCCCGTAATTGGCGGCCATGACGAGCATATTGTCCTTAATCATCTCCATCAGTTCCCCGCGGGTGATTTCGCGGTCGAAGACCGACCCCACCACGGCATTCGGAGACATGGGATTGGTTCCGAAGAGGATATTTCCGCTTGCCCCCGGCGTGAAGAACCAGACAAACGAAATAATGATGATGGCGGTAAACAGACCAAACATAATGCGGCTGTGCTTGAGCAGCACACTGTTCATTTTTGCAATGACCATGAGAGTTCCTCAGTTTTTTCTATTCTTTATCTATATGCTGAATTCTGTTTCAAACGGAGATTCCATAAAGGAATTGGATAATCTAATACGCCTTTTCCGTTTCTGCAAGCCTCTTTCCGAAAAAGTGTGGGAATTCTTGAAAATTTTCTTCTTTTTCTCTTTTTTAGAAAATAATTGCTAAACGGGGGTTGACTTTTTCGGAAGTTTGTTGCATAATAATATTAGCAATTAATTTCTAAACCTATAACAGGAAAGCAGAATTCCATGAAAAAACAACTGACCATGTCCGCGATGCTGAGTTCATTTCTCCTGGGAGGAATTGTTGCGGCGGGGAACGGAACTCCGATTCCGGAGGGATATCAGCCGTTCCCACTGCAATGGGATGACACGTTGAGCGGGACAGCAACCGATGTTTCGTTTCTGAACGAGAAACCGGCCGGGAAAAATGGACGTCTGATCGTCCGGGACGGACACTTTGTCGAGAGTGCAACCGGGAAACGAGTCCGTCTGATCGGCATTGGCGTCGGAGGCGACGCCCTCTTTGAGATGGATCACAAAGCGGCGGAAAAAGTTGCGCGCCGTCTGGCCAAAGCCGGCGTCAACGTGGTCCGCTTCCACAATCTCGACGGCTCCGATCGCGACCGGGACACACTGATTGATTTCAGCAAACCCGGTTCCGAACACTTCAACGCCAAACATCTTGACACGCTCGACTACTTTTTCTCCTGTCTGAAAAAAGAGGGGATCTATACGGTGATGGGACTGAAGGTCAACCGGACCCTCCGGAAAGGCGACGACCTCCCGGACGGCGTTCAGACGGCCGGAAAGCGCATCGACCGCTTCAACCGCGCCTGGATCGAATCCCAGAAACGCTGGGCAAAAAATCTTCTGACCCATCGGAATCCCTATACCGGAACCACGCTTGCGGACGATCCCGCCGTTCTGAGTCTGGAACTCAACAACGAGAGCTCCCTCCTGTTCGAGAATCTGAACTGGATCGACTTCCTCCCCTCTCCCTATAAAAAGGAGTTGACCGGCCTCTGGAATGACTTTCTCAAGCGCCGTTATCAAACCGACAAAGCCCTCCTTGCATCCTGGAACCGGGAGACTCTCTCTCCGGGCGAAACCCTTCTGAATCCGGACGGGCGCTGGTGTTTTGAACAGGGTGATGCACTGAAAATTCTGCGCAACAGTTCCGATTCTGTCGCGGCAGAGGTCAAACGACGGAGCAGCCAGGACTGGCAGATTCAGTTTCAGCGTCCCGGTCTGACCCTGGAAAACGGAAAGACCTACACGCTGGAGTTCGATGCCCGCGGAGAAGGCTCCCCCGTCCGCGTGGTCCTTTCGCAGGATCGCCCGGACTGGCACAACTGCGGTCTGGAAGCCTCCTTTCAGCCGACCGGACAGTGGAAACATCATCGATTCACCTTCCGGGCAAAGAATGCGGATCCCGGTCATGTCCGGATCTCCTTTGGAGTCGGCCATGCGCGAAAGGCGGAAATCGCAGGGGTCCGTCTATATCCCGGTTCCGCGCCGGTTGCCGCGTGTCTCTCTTCCGGAAACGTTCCGCTGCCTGCGGCCCCGAATGACGCCATGAGCGCCGATCTGCTCGATTTCATGGTCGAACTGGACACCCGCTATGCGGAAGAGATGCTGAATTATCTGCGGAAGGACCTCGGCGTGAAAAGTCTGGTCATCGACACCCAGATCGACTGGGGCGGCCTCTCCGGTCTCCGCCGCGAGAAGAACATGGATTACGTCGACGTTCACGCCTACTGGGGCCATCCGGAATTTACCGGCGGAAGCTGGGAGTTCAAACCGGGCTTCTGGAAAATTCACAACCAGTCCCAGATTCCGCGGATCGTGCACGGAGGCTGGTGTGCGCTGGAGCAGTTCAGCCGCTACCGGATCCGCACCAAACCTCTCTCCATCTCCGAACACGACTATCCCTACCCCCACGACTATGCCGTGGAAATGATGCCTCTGCTGACCTGCGTCGGACTGCGGCAGGACTGGGACATGCTCCAGCTTTTCATCCACGGCACCTTCCTGACCCGTGGAGAATCGAAAGGAATCAGCCACATGTTTGATCAGACCAACCATCCGGGCAAGATCGGCTTTTTCCCGGCGGCAGCCCTGATCTTCCGGCGCGGACTGTTTGAACCGGCGGAAAGAACGATTGAACTTCGTCTTCCGGAAACGCCCTGGCGGTGGTTCGGCAACCGGTTCGACCGGGCGTGGGCGGCGACCGGGGTCCGGCGCTCTCTTCTGGACTCCAGAATGACGATTCTTCCGGATGCCGTGAAAACATCCGGCAGAGCGGAAGCGGTGGTCTCCACTCCCGACGAGCCCGCCAGACCGATGCGCGCATGGACCGAGAAGGAAAAGGCGTTCTTCACCGCCGTCGCGCCGCAGTGCATCGTGCTCTGCGGGCATTTCGGCGGACAGACGATGGATGTCGGCGATCTCCACCTGAAGACCCGTCCGTTTCCCGGCAATTTCGGGGCGGCTGTTCTGGTCTCGCGCGACAATCGTCCGCTCACCTCCTCCGCCGATCTTCTCTTCACCATTGCCGGCCGGTTCGAAAATTCCGGCGTCATCTGGAACAAGGAGCGCAACGCCACGCTCAACCGTTCTCCCTGGTGGGGCAATCCTCCGGTTCTCGGCACAAAAACCGACGCCGAGGTCCGCATGAAAACCGACGGTCCCCGCACGGTCTATGCTCTGGATTCCAACGGCAGACGGACCGCGGAAGTTCCATCCGACTGGGAAAACGGTCATCTCTCCTTCCGCGTTCTTCCCGAGCACCGCTCCATGCATTACGAAATTCTTCAAGAGAAAGGAACCCGTCCATGAGAACTCCGAATCCGCACTCCGGTGTTCTGAAACACATTGCCGAACAGGCCGGCTGTTCGCCCTCCACGGTCAGCCGGGTGCTCAACGGCTGCCGGAAAGGCTTCTCGGTCCGCCGGGATCTTGAGGAACGGATCCGTTCTCTGGCGGAAACGTTCCACTATCAGCCGAATCCGTTTCTGCGCATCATGCGGGCGAAAGACTCCCGGCTCATCGCCATTTTCGATCCCGTCCACGATCTTTCCCCGATGCTCGGACAGGCGAAGAGCGCCTTCATCTCCGCGATCCGCCAGAAAGGATTTCTGGAGACGGGCAAATATGTTTCGCTCTATCGCCAGGAGTCGTACACCCTTCCGTTTCCGGTCGCGGCCGCGCTTCTGTTCGACATCAGCGACACCTCCTTTCTCTCGTTTCTGGAGGAACTCGCGATTCCCTACACGGTCATCAACGGACTGAGTCTTCCCGGCGGAGCCTCCATCCAGATCGACGAGGAACGCAACATGCACACCGCTCTGGACGAACTCTGCGGGAAAGGCCACCGTCGAATCGCCTTCTATGCGGCCCATCGGGACGCCGGCAACCGCCACCAGCATTTTTCCGGCATTCTCCGGGAAAAATATTTTCATGCGGAACTCGCCGCCCGGGGACTTCCGGAACCGCCGCCGGAACTCGCCGGACTGCTGGATCCCGCCGAATATCTGGTCCGGATCCGAAAGGAGTTTCAGCCGACCGCAATCGTCTGTTACGATCACATCCGCGCGGTGGGAATCATGACGGCGGCCATTCAGGCGGGGCTCCGTCTTCCGGAAGATCTCTCCCTCCTCTCCATGACGGACGATTTCCCTCTCGGACAGCTTCCCATGTCGATCGCCGCCTTTTCCCTCCCCTCCACCCGTCTTGGCGAATGCGCCGCGGAACAGCTGTTCCGTCTCCTGGATGAATCCCTTCCGGATTCGGAACGGATCATCCGTCTCCGCGGACGTTTCCTGAAACGGCTCAGCATCACCACCCCTGCCCATCACTCCTAATACACAGAGAAAGGAATTCAGCATGAAAACACGTTTTACCCTTATAGAACTCCTTGTGGTCATTGCGATCCTTGCGATCCTTGCCGGTCTTCTTCTGCCGGCGTTGAATCAGGCGCGCGCAAAGGCCCGGACCATCAGCTGCGCCGGGAATCTGAAGCAGTTCGGCACGGCCACCACGCTCTATGCCAACGACTCAGCCGATTACGTTCCCCCTCTTTTCAACGCAACGAACTGGAAGGAAATCTGGAGTGCCAACACCGCATTCTACGATGCGGGCGGCATCCGCTGGGACAACACCCAAATGCCGAATGAGTACAGTTACGGCTATGTCGCACGGGGTCTTCTCTGCGCGGAATCCGCTCAGGTTCAGAAGAGCTCCAGGCCCTATGAATTCATCAATGCGGTGTACGGACGCAATGAACACCTGCCGAACATCAATGGATATGTCTGCATCAAGCTCTCACAGATCAAAGGCTCGTCGCACAAACTCAACATGATGGATGCGACCGTTCACTCGATTGCCTACGGGCTGAGTCATTATCCGACCCGCTATGCCCAGGCTCTGGCACAGGGCGGCGAAGACTTCTGGAACTCCTCCACCCGCGGAACCGCCTACCGTCACAGCGGACGGACCAACGCAAACTTCTACGATGGTCACGTCGAGCTCCTCCAGTGGACAAAAATCAACTACAATACCGACAACTCCTACAGCGGAGACAAAGTCCAGAAATACTACTGGGAAATGTAACCCCCGCTCTCTCTTATCACTTCCCGCTTCGGACGGAAGCGGACGGCTTCTCCCGGAGCTCCCGGGAGAAATCCGGAACGCGGTAGGAAAACTCTTTCATTGCGCCGGAAGCACCCTTCTTCTCCTCCGTCCGAATGCACCCGGGGAACGGAACATGCGCGCCGAACAGCCATTTCCTTCCCGAGCGGAGAACCGCTTTCCGGGAAACTACCGCACGGGCAGGATCCATATCATAGCGGGCACAGACCGTCGGACGGGGAACTTGAAGGTCAATCGCGTGGAACGTGTCGCCGATAAAGCTGATTTCTCCAAGATGAAAAACCGTATGTCCGGGCGTATGTCCTTCCCGGAGTTCCGGAAGCAGTCCGCCCGGGAGAGCCCGTCCGTATTCGAACAGGCGGATCCGTCCTTCATACGGCGTAAAATGACGCTTCAGATTCGCTCGGGACGCATCCGTCTTCCACGCCTCATACTCCTTCTTTGCAACAAAGATTTCCGCGCGCGGAAAAAAGGCCGCGCCGGACTCCGTCGTCAGTCCGCCGACATGATCGGGATGAATGTGGGTAATCAGAACGCCGTCGATTGCCGCCGGGTCGATCCGCATCGTCCGGAGGCGGTCCCGGAGTTTTCCCCTGCCGGCCGGATACCCCGCGTCGATCAGGATCCGCTTTCCCCCCTTCTCCACCAGAAACACATTGACGGACGCCGCATAATCCTTCTGCGATGGTTTGAATCCGGAATTCGGAACGGTGTCAAAAAACAGCTGTGCCGGCATCCGGTTTGCGGCGTCCTGCAGCGCTGTGATCCGCCCTCCGTTTCCGGGAAGCTCAAACGTCCGGATCCCCTCCGCGGCGGACACTCCGGTACAGAACATTCCCAAAGCCAATCCGAGAGCCCATACTGACGGTTTCATATCAGACCTCCTGCGCGTTTTCCGGCTGAACCGCCGGTCTTATCGTTGAAACACGGTTTTGTCCAGCAGGAGCAGACGTTTTTCCAGCCGCTCCTGTTCGGAACGAGTCATGTTGTTCAGACGGAACAGGGAGGAGTAGTTCTTCTTTTCCCCCGCGTCGATCCGGCCGACCCGGAAATCCGCGTACAGCACATTCAGATGCCCGGGATGGTTGGGGAGACGGTCGAACACGATCGGCGTATCCGGAGAAATCCTCCTTGCCGACAGCCGGTCGCCCAGATAAATATAGTGCAGATGCCTTGCCGGACAGCGGCAGGTCTCCGAATCCACCGGATATCCCAGTTCCGTCAGACGTTCCAGCGAGTCGGGCAGCATCCCCTGATGGGCGTCCGCGAACCGTTTCAGTGCGTTCCCGAGCTCCACAAGGTTTTCCGCACAGCGGAAATCCGCCTCGACGGATCCCTCCCCGTGATCCTCGGTTTCATCCTGGAAAAAGAGAAAGCAGGCAATCGAAGCCACGAGCAGCAGCACGATCGCCATTCCGTTCAAGAGCACATTTTTCCGTTTCATACTTTCTGATCCACCAAAGTTACTTCCGGGAATTTCACAATCTGCCGGATACCGTTTCTCCCCAGGATGATCCGGTATCGCGTATACCGGTCCTCCCGTCCGACCATTCCGTAGCGGACCACGATGTTGACGTGGTACAGGCGTTTCCCGGTGATGCGCCGGATTGTCTCGCCATCATCGTCCGGCAGGAAAAGCTCCTTGGCCGGATTGTCCATTTTCCACAGGAAGCGTCGGATGTTCAGACGCATGATGTCTACAATACCATCAACTTTGAAATCTGCAAAAAGATTTTTGCAGTTTTTTGAAAAAATCGAAACATGTTTCCGCGCGAGCAGGACCGTTTCGCCGAGACCTTCGTTTGCGAGCAGCGAAAAGGTGTCGCGGTTCCGGATCTTCAGGATTCTGGGATCGACCCGGTCTTCCCGGACAAACAGGAATCCTTCCCGGCAGACTCCGACCTCCTTGCCGAATCCGCTCTGAATCTTTGTCTTGTAATCATAAAGATAGCGCCGCATCTTCGTCTGGAAATAGTGGCGGAGCAGCTCCTTGATCCGATCCTTCCCCATATAGGAGAGCACCACCACCGCAAAAACCAGAAGCGAAAGTTCGCTGTAAAAGAACTTTGCCGTGACAAAACTGACCACCGTGGCAAAGGCCATCGCGACACCGGCGGCGATTCCGAACAGCAGATTTTCCATCAGGACCCCGTCCCGCCGGACGGTCGTCTTCAGGAACAGGACGCTTGCCATCACCTTCTTCAGAACGGCCGCCCGGTAGATCAGCGCGTCGTTCTCCGAATCCTCCGCGGGAATCGACGGATACTGATTCGCCTTCCGGTATTCGATCTCATACCGGATCAGAGACACGATTTTCCGCTTCATCTCCACGGTCCATGAAAAGGTGGAACTCGTATTCAGAAACACCCAGAGCTTGCAGCGGTATTTATTCGCGGTAAGACTCAGATACTCGTCCACAAACCGGAAGATCTCCAGTGCAATCGGCGCAACGCCCGGCGCCTCGATCAGAATACGGGTGCCCCGGAACGCCTCCAGAATCGCAACGGTCCGGTCCAGATAGTTCCGGATCAGCGTTTCAAAGTTCAGACTTGCCGAAGAGCGTTCCAGAAACGCCTCCTCATCCCGCAGAGCGCTTTTCATGATCGAACAGAACATCTTGAGCCGTTCCTGATAGGCCTCTGCGAGTTCCGGATCATGGGGCGATGCGCTGTATCTGCGCATGGTCTCCTCCAGACGGTTCAGGGGGGCCCCCTCCCCGGCGTTCATGCCGCGCAGCAGGACCGCCGGAGTCTTCAGGCGGATATACTCCTGCAGATCCGCGTAGAAATCCTCCTTGGAATAAGTCAGCGGCGTGATGCCCAGGCTGTTCGGCAGAAAAATATAGGTATCCACATGATAGGAATTCAGCATGGAATCCGGATTCAGCGGATAGGTGAATTTCATTTCAAGCTGATATTTGTCATGCAGTTTGAACGACTCATCCAGTGTATCCAAAGTGTCTGTATTCAAAAGGAGCCCTGCCTTTCCTGGCGCTGATTTTTTTTCAAACAATACAGCCGTTTTCATTGAATTCAAGCCGGAAGATCAAAATCCGTCCAATTTGCGGACAGAAACGGCGTCCGGGGAAAAGCGGCGGATTTTTTCCGGAGAGGACTTGCAAAACAGGAATCCGGCGCTATATTATCTCTCCTGTACATAAAAATCAACGGCCGTGAAGGCTTTTACTGTAGGAGACACTAAAGTGAGTAACGTTTGCGACATTTGCGGAAAGAAAAAGTTTTCCGGCTCCACCATTATCCGCAGGGGCTTGGCGAAGAAAAAAGGCGGGATCGGCATGCACGTGGTGAAGGTCTCCCCGCGCACCTTTGAGCCGAACATTCAGAGCATCCGGGTTGTGGATGCCAACGGCACGGTGTCCCGGAAGAAAGTCTGCGTCCAGTGCATCCGCAGCGGCAGAGTCCAGAAGCCCTGCTGAGTTTTTCCGCACAAGGGAACGGAGCCGTTTCAACGGCTCCTTTTTTTTTGTCGCAATCCTGAGGTTTCTTATGAGCGAATTGAGAAAACGGCGTGCGGACCGCTTCCGCAAAACAGATCTTTATCTGGTCATCGGACATGAATTTACACGGGGAAGGTCCGTTCTGGATGTTCTTTCCGCAGCGGCGGAGGGAGGAGTCCGGACGGTTCAGCTCCGGGAAAAAAATCTTTCCGGGAAAGAGCTGACCCGTCTTGCGGAACAGTTCCGGAAAAAATGCGATGAACTCGGGGTCCTGATGATTATGAACGATCATGTGGATGTTGCGCTCGCGGTCGGAGCGGACGGGGTCCATCTCGGGCAGGACGACATGCCGCTGGAAGCCGCCCGGAGAATTGCGCCGGATCTTCTGCTCGGACGCTCCACCCACTCGGTCGAACAGGCGCTCGAGGCGGAGAAACAGGGGGCCGATTACGTGAATCTCGGTCCGATCTTCCCGACTCAGACCAAGAACACTCCGGTTCATCCGCTTGGACTTGAGATCATCCGGAACGCAGGTCCGCGCCTTTCGATCCCCTTCTCGGTGATGGGCGGCGTGAAGGAGAGCAATATCCCGCAGCTGCTGAAGGCGGGAGCGCGCATTCTGGCAATGGTGACGGAACTGACACAGGCGGATGATGTCGCGGCAAAGGCGCGCTCCATGCGCGAACTGTGGAAAATGGAGGGAATCTGCAAATGATGACGGGTGTGATCAGTGGACTGATCTCGGCGTTTCTGCAGTCGGGATCATATGTTTTCTCGCGCTGGTACATCAACCGGTACCGGAACCCGTTTGAGCTGCTGATCTTTTCGCAGCTGGCGATGGGGGTGTTCGGAATTCTGACTCTGCCGGTGGTGCTGCAGTTCACACATTTCCCGATGACACCGCTGTTCTGGGGGATGGAAGTGCTCTGCGTGCTGGCGTTCATGGCGGGACAGTTTGGATTTTTCCAGTCACTGAAACTTCTGGAGGCGTCACGCCTTTCGTCGCTGCTGGGGCTGAAAATCATTGTGCTGGCGCTGATCTGCCTGGCGATCACGCGGACCCCGCTTCATGAACTGCAGTGGATGGCGATCGTTCTCTGCGCCGTGGGAGCGGTCGGCATGAATTTCACGGGAGGACCGATCACGCTGAAGGCGTGTCTCTGGCTGGCGTTCACGCTTGTGATGTACGCGATCTGCGATCTTCTGGAGGCGGAACTGATCTGGCGGATGCCGGCGGGCAAACCGATCGTGGATTCGACGGCGGTTGCGGCGGTCACCTATGTTCTTCTCGGGTTTGCGGCGCTTCCGTTCCTGATCCGGACCGGCTGGAAATACGAGAAATGCAGAGATGCGCTTCCCTATGCGGGTTCCTGGTATCTGGCCATGATTCTGATCTATCTCTGTTACAGCACGCTCGGACCGGTGTATGGCAACATCATTCAGGCCAGCCGGGGAATCATTTCGGTTCTGCTGGGACTGTGGCTGCTGCATCTCGGATTCAAGGATCTGGAGCCGCGGGTGGATCGGAAAGCCTGGATGCGCCGCTTCCTGATGGCGATTGTCATGATTGTGGCGATGTTCCTCTACTCCTACGCGCGGACGCTGGGGCAGTCATGAATCTGAGCGCGGCAATGCGGATTCTGGAACGCAGACACAATGCGGTGTTCAGCATCCACATTCTCCATCCGGTGTTTCTGGAATCGGAGGCGCTCCATCTGACGCCGGACCAGTATCTGCACCACGGGGAGTTCTGCCGCCACACCAAGATGCACGGACAGCTCACGATATGCACACGAAACAAGGACCGGAGTCTGGAAATCGCCCGGAAAGGACGTTTCTTCAGCGGACTTTGTCCGTTCGGGATCTGGGATTCCGCCTGTCCGGTTCTGCACGGCGGGGAGCTTTTCGCGGTCATCTATGCGGGCTCCGGACGGCCGGCGGGCAAACGGATCGACTGGGATGGACCGCAGCCGCCGGAAATCACTCCGGAAAAGGCCGCCGGACTTCGCAGGGCCTCCCTCTTTCTGAAGGAACTGATTCTTCTGGAAATTGAACTGCGGGAAAGCACGGGAGGCACGGGAGGCAAGCAGCGTCCGCCGGATCACTACATCCGCAACGTCCAGTTTCTGATCGACTGCCGGTTTTCCGAACCGCTCTCCCTGGAGGATGCGGCCGAGACTCTGCGGATCACGCCGAACCATCTCGGAGAGCTGATCCGCAGGGAGACCGGAAAAAATTTCCGCACGCTTCTTCTGGAACGCCGGATCGAGGAGGCGAAAATCTATCTGAAACTGCACCGGAATCTTTCGGTCTCGCAGATCGCGGCGCTCTGCGGGTTTCACGACAGCAACTACTTTTCGACCTGCTTCCGGCGGATCACCCGGACCGCTCCCCGCGAATACCGCCGTCAGGAAACGACCGGGAAGGAGAGCGCCTTCACGGACGGAATCTCCTCAGCCGCAGCGCATTGAGCACAACCGAAACGGAACTGAAGGCCATCGCCGCCGCACAGACCACCGGACTCAGACGCGGTCCGCCGAACACATAAAACACTCCGGCCGCCAGCGGAATGCAGATCACATTGTAAAGGAAGGCCCAGCAGAGATTTTCCCGGATGATCCGCATCGTCGCCCGGCTGAGCGCAATGGCGGCGGGGACATCGTTCAGAGAACTGCGCATCAGCACCATGTCGGCCGATTCGAGCGCCACATCGGTTCCGGAACCGATTGCGATGCCGACATCCGCCTGAGCCAGAGCGGGCGCATCGTTGACACCGTCCCCGACCATCGCCACCTTTCCTTCCGACTGGAGACGTTTCACAATTCCGGTCTTTCCGGCGGGCGAGAGCTCCGCATGAACCTCGTCGAATCCAAGCAGAGACGCGATGGCGTTGGCTGCCCGGGCATTGTCACCGGTCAGCATCACAGTTCGGAGTCCCATGTTCCGCAGTCTCCGCACCGCCTCGGCGGAATCCTCCTTCACGGAATCGGCAATGCCGATCACACCGAGCAGGACGCCGTCCACAACCGTGTAGACCAGCGAATTGGCTTCCGGCCCCTCCGCCTGAAACGCGCCGCAGTCCACACCGGCTTCCTTCATCAGAGAGGCCTTCCCGACCAGGATCCGATGGCCGTCGGCCTCACAGGCAACTCCGGCTCCTGCAATGGAGCGGAAGGAGGTGGTCTCGATCAGCGCAAGATTGCGTTCCCGCGCCTTGCGGACGATTGCGCCGGCAAGGGGATGTTCCGAATGTTTCTCCGCGGATGCGGCAAATCGGAGAAGCGTCTCCTCATCCCCCTCGGGGTTCGCCAGTGTGATGGAAGCAACTTCCGGGTGTCCGCTGGTCACGGTCCCGGTCTTGTCCAGCACGACGATGCGGAGGGAGGCGGCAGTTTCCAGAGCGGTTCCGTTTTTCACCAGGATCCCAAGACTCGCGCCGCGTCCGATTCCGGCGATCAGAGCGATCGGCGTTGCCAGTCCGAGTGCGCACGGACAGGCGATCACCAGAACCGAAAGCGCGAATCCGAGTGAATCGGCGAACGCGGCATGCCCGACAAACAGCCAGAGCAGGAAGGTCAGCAGAGCGGCCGACATCACGCCCCAGACAAAGTATCCGGAAACCAGATCGGCGAGTCGGGCAATCGGCGGACGGCTACCCTGTGCTTCGCGGATCAGCGCGATGATGCGTCCCAGTGCGGTATTTTCCCCCACTTCGTCGGCGCGGAAGAGGAAGGTTCCGTCGCGGTTGATGGATCCTCCGGTCACCCGGTCGCCGGGCTTTTTGTCGACAGGAATCGACTCGCCCGTCAGCATGGACTCATCCACCGAGGCGGCGCCTTCGACGATCGTCCCGTCCACCGGGATTTTCCCTCCCGGACGAATCCGGATCCGATCACCGATCTTCAGTTCCGACGCGGGCACCTCCTTTTCCACACCGTCTGTCACCACGATTGCGGAAGGCGGCGCCAGATTCATCAGTTCGCGAATGGCTCCNNCTTTCCGGCGGGAACGCGCCTCCAGGAATTTTCCGAGCATAATCAGAGTCAGAATCATCCCCGCCGAATCGAAATAAAGATGCTCCGCCTCTCCGCGCGCCATCCGGAACAGACTGTACAGCAGAGCGGCCGACGTGCAGAGCGCAATCAGCGAATCCATATTCGGCGACAGACGGAAAAACGCCCGGAACCCGGACCGGTAAAAATGCCATCCGGCCGCAAGCACCGGCAATATCAGAACCAGCTGAATCCATCCGTTCGCCATATCTGACACCGGGAAATACGGCAGCTTCAGCATGGCATGCATTGCCGCATAACAAACGAAAAGCGAAAAAATCAGCGCAAGGAGAAAACGATAAAAATACCCGCTTTTCTCTTCTTCATTCACCACCTCCTGCCCGGAATTCTCCTGCGTGACAAGCTCTGCTTCGAATCCGGCCTTCCGAACCGCCTGCAGGATCTCCTCCACCGGAACCGGACCGGGATTCAAGGTCATCGTATTGGACGCAATGGAAACATACACATCCGAAACACCCTGCAGCTTTTTCACTGCACGCTCCACACTGGCGGCACAACCCGCACAGTGCATTCCCTTCACATTGAACAGCATCTTTTCCATATCTGAACTTTTCCCCGTCTTACTTTCCCATTCAATATACCATTCCTACAAAAAAATTCCAGCCCAGCCCCAACATTTTTAGTCACTCCTAACCCAAAGAAACGGGAAAAATGCGACAGCACT